>NZ_JBEPMD010000003.1:0-305986 GCF_040545555.1 Curtobacterium oceanosedimentum | reverse complement strand
GCAGTCGCGTCGACTCCTACCGGGCCGGCGCTCACCGGGAGCTCCGGCGTCCGGTCAGCACGTCGGTCAGGGCACCACGATCGATCTTGCCCGTCACGATCGCGGCCACGAGGGCGCCGATCAGACCGAACACGACCACCAGGACGAAGCCCCAGAACCCGAACTGCAGTGCCACGACGGCGAGGATGGCGCCGATCAGCGCGCCGACGAGTGTGTTACTCAACGCGGGACTCCTTCTTGTCGTCGTTGTCGTCGTCGTCACCCGGGATGAAGACGTCCTGGACGGTCACGTTGACCTCGGCGACCTCCATACCGACGATCTGCTCCAGCGCACGAGCGACCGACGAACGGACACCGTCCGCGACCTGCTGCAGCGACACCGGGTACTCCGCGACGATGGTGATGTCCGCCGCGACCTGCTTCTCGCCGACCTCGACCTTGACGCCCTGCCCGTGGTCACGCTGACCGATCGCGTCGCGCAGCGCACCGATCGCACGGGCAGCGCCGCCGCCCAGCGAGTGCACGCCGTTGACCTCACGCGCGGCGATGCCGGCGACCTTCGACACGACCGTGTCGTCGATCGTGGTCTTGCCCGCAGTACCCGAACCGTTCTGGCCCGCCGAACGCGACGCCGCCGAAGCGGTCGCCGGAGTCGTCGAGGTGGTGGTGGTGTCAGCCATTGGATGCTCCCTTCGAAGGCCCGCCGGGACTCGTTCCCAGCGGTTGCTGTTCACGGATGAGACGAGCTGACACCGAGGTTCGTCACGTCCCCCGTTCCACATCGGGCGTTTCCCCAGGAAACGGGCACTGCGGGCCCTTCTTGTACCCCGAACGCAGTTCGGTGCGGACGTTGCGGTGCGCAACCGGACAGCGCCGGTGCGCTCCGTCCGCCAGCCGCACGTCGACGCAGCCGCACATCGACGCAGCTGCCCGTCGACGCAGCCGCACGCAGACGACGGACGGGAGGCGCGCCACCGGTCCGGTGTCGCGCCTCCCGTCCGGGGACTGCGTCGTGGGTCGTGTCAGTGGATGCGGAGCTGCGCGACCATCGGGCAGGCGAAGGGGTCGCGGGCGGCGAGCCCGACCCGGTTGAGGTACCGGACGACGATCCCGTAGGAGCGCAGCAGCGTCGTCTCCGTGTAGGGCACGTCGAGGGTGTCGCAGTGGTCCCGCACCAACAGGCGGGCCTGCTTCAGCGCCGGACGCGGCATCGACGGGAACAGGTGGTGCTCCACCTGGTAGTTGAGCCCACCCATCAGGAAGGACACCCACCATCCGCCCCGGATGTTGCGCGAGGTCCGCACCTGCCGCGAGAAGAAGTCGACCTTGGCATCGTGCGCGATCGTCGGCATGCCCTTGTGGTTCGGCGCGAACGAGGCACCCATCATCACGCCGAACACTGCCAGCTGAACGCCGAGGAACGCGCACGCCATCCCGAACGGCAGGAACCAGAACACGACCGTCAGGTAGATGCCGAACCGGGCGACGAGCAGGCCGCCCTCGAGCCAGCGGTGCCGCACGTCGGCCTTGGTGCCGGAGCCCGTGACGATCGACATCACGGCGTACCGGTGCAGGTTGAGCCCCTCGAGCGTGAGCAGCGGGAAGAACAGCCACCCCTGGAACCGCAGGAAGGTCCGCATCAGCGGGCCCTTCGCCGCCGCGGCGTCCTCCGGCAGGAAACGGATGCCGTCCGGGGCGATGTCCGGGTCCTTCCCGACGGTGTTCGGGTTGCCGTGGTGGCGGGTGTGCTTGTTCATCCACCACGAGTAGCTCAAGCCCACCAGGAACGTGCCGAGCCACCGGCCGGCATGGTCGTTCCACTTCTGCGACGCGAACACCTGACGGTGCGCGGCCTCGTGCGACAGGAACGCGAACTGCGTGAAGATCACGCCGAGCGCCCCCGCCACGATCAGCTGGAACCACGAGTCACCGAGGAACGCGAACGCGACCCAGGCGAGTGCGAGCCCGGCGACCAGGCTGCCGAAGAGGGACCAGTAGAAGCCGGTGCGCCGTCGGAGCAGGCCGTTCTCCTTCACCTGCGCCAGCAGCGCGGAGTAGGTCGACGTGCCGTTGCGGCTGCCGGGACCGGGACGGGTCCGGGTGAAACCGGGGGCGAGCGGGGTGGTCGTCATCGAGGACCGACCTTCTGTGGTGAGCGATCCTTCGACCGATCCGGAGAGTTCACGCATCCGCGCTTCCAGCGACCGTAGGTCACGGAACCGGGAGAACGCCTGGACGGCGCGCGCACGTCCGGGAAACGCACTCGGTGACGGACGGGAGGCGCGTGGCGGCGGCGCGTCGGGCCTCCCGTCCGGCGACCGGCGGCGATCCGCCGTGCGCCCGCGGCTGCGCCCACGCCTGCGGCTGTCGAGGGGGCGCCGAGGACCACCTGCGCTGGCGTCGCGGTCAGGCGCGGAGCGTCAACCCGTGGCGGTGCGTGGTCAGTGTCACGGCGGTCACACGACCGAACGGATCTCCGTCGAGCTGGATCTGCTCCGGTTCGTCGAGCTCGAGACGGATGCTCCGCGCACGGGTGGTCGGCAGTGCCCGGGAACGAGGGAGGAAGCGGGCGAGCAGCCGCCCGAACCGGGTGCGGGAGAAGAAGCGGTTGAGCGTGAGGGTGGAGCCGATCTTCGTCCAGCCGAACCAGCCGTTCGGCCGGAACGCGACGGCGTCGAGGATGCCGTCGTCGGGCTCGGCGCGCGGCAGGAGGAGCACGCCGGCAGTGAGGGTGCCGCAGTTGCCGACGATGACGGTGTGCGCGTGCATCGTCCGGGTCGGGCCGTCGTCGAGGGCGTAGCGGACGGCGATGTGGCGGTTCCCGACGATCGACCTGGCGATCGGGTCCGAGTACGCGACCCACCCGAAGCGCTTCTTGACCCAGGCGTTCGTGTCCGCCGCCATGCTCGCGTCGAGTCCGACACCAGCCATGACGAGGAACGCATGTGTGGTGGTCGAGTCGTCGGCGTCGGTCAGTTCGGCGAGCCCGACGTCGATCGGCCGGTCGGTACCGGTGAACGCGTTGTGCACGGCGCCTCCGACGTCGTTGCGAGTGAGACCGAGGTTCCGGGCGAACAGGTTCCCGGTCCCGCTGGGGACGAGCGCGACCGGGACACCTGTACCGCGGAGTTCCTCGGCGACGACACGGAGGGTCCCGTCACCGCCGGCGACGAGGACGACGTCCGGACGGGCCTGGACGGCTGCACGTGCAGCGGCGCGGCCGTCGTCGTCGGCGGCGGTCTCGAACCAACGGGCGGGTGCCCATCCGTTGCGGGCTGCCTCCGCGTCCACGAGGGCGCGCAGGCGCTCCGGGTCGGTCTTGACCGGGTTGATGACGACGGCTGCGGTCCGCCGCCGTGCGGGGTCCTGCACTGGTCGGCCCGCTCAGTCGGTGCGCTCGGCCGTGTTCCCGGAGCGTCGGACGGCCCCGAAGACCACGGTTCCGACGAACAGGACGATGCCGATGATCGCGAGCCAGAGCAGGCCCTTCAGTGCGAAGCCGACGACGGCGAGGATCAGCCAGAGGGTGAGGAGGACGATGACGGTCTTCATGGAGGTACTTCCTGTCACGGGTGGTGGTCAGTGGATGCGGAGCTCGGTGACGAGCGGGCAGGCGAACGGGTCGCGGGCGGCGAGCCCGACCCGGTTGAGGTACCGCACGACGATCCCGTACGAGCGCAGCAGCGTCGTCTCCGTGTACGGAACGTCCAGGGTGTCGCAGTGGTCCCGCACCAACAGACGGGCCTGCTTCAGCGCCGGACGCGGCATCGACGGGAACAGGTGGTGCTCCACCTGGTAGTTCAGCCCACCCATCAGGAAGGACACCCACCAACCGCCCCGGATGTTGCGCGAGGTCCGCACCTGCCGCGAGAAGAAGTCGACCTTCGCATCGTGCGCGATCGTCGGCATCCCCTTGTGGTTCGGCGCGAACGAGGCGCCCATCATCACGCCGAACACCGCCAGCTGCACACCGAGGAACGCGCACGCCATCCCGAACGGCAGGAACCAGAACACGACCGTCAGGTAGATGCCGAACCGGGCGACGAGCAGGCCGCCCTCGAGCCAGCGGTGCCGCACGTCGGCCTTCGTGCCGGAGCCCGTGACGATCGACATCACCGCGTACCGGTGCAGGTTGAGCCCCTCGAGCGTGAGCAGCGGGAAGAACAGCCACCCCTGGAACCGCAGGAAGGTCCGCATCAACGGGCCCTTCGCCGCCGCGGCGTCCTCCGGCAGGAAACGGATGCCGTCCGGAGCGATGTCCGGGTCCTTCCCGACCGTGTTCGGGTTGCCGTGGTGACGGGTGTGCTTGTTCATCCACCACGAGTAGCTCAAACCCACCAGGAACGTGCCGAGCCACCGGCCGGCATGGTCGTTCCACTTCTGCGACGCGAACACCTGACGATGCGCAGCCTCGTGCGACAGGAACGCGAACTGCGTGAACAGCACACCGAGCGCTCCCGCCACGATCAACTGGAACCACGAGTCACCGAGGAACGCGAACGCCACCCAGGCGAGTGCGAGGCCGGCGACCAGGCTGCCGAAGAGGGACCAGTAGAAGCCGGTGCGCCGTCGGAGCAGGCCGTTCTCCTTCACCTGCGCGAGCAGCGCCGAGTAGGTGGAGGTGCCTCCGGTCCGGGCGCCACCGGGGGTGGGGCCCGTCGGGCGGAAGTGGCCGGCCATGGTGTTCTCGGCGGTCACGGTGTTCCTTTCGTGTGTTCCGGCAGCGTCAGTTCCGCGGCTGTCCCGGGTCGAGCGGTCGGTCGTTCGTCCTCGGGGTGCCGACGTGTGTCCTGCGTATCTGCGGCGGTACCGCTGCCGGTTCGCTGGTGCGCGGACGGATCGTCGGCGCGGCGGAACGCCGTGTCGACGCAGGTGCCTGCGGGCTTCGGTGTTGCGCCATGTCTGGACCTCCCGGGATGCAACGGAACGAGGGATGTTCCGGCGACCGGGGTCAGGGGCAGCTCGTGGACAACGCTAGGACGAGTGGAGCGTGCCGTGCAAGTCGCCGGACGATCGCGCGCGTCGACGACTGCCCTGCCGCGTCCGCACCGCCCACTACGGTGGTGTTCGTGAAGGAGTCTCCCTGCTGATGACCGACACCCGCGAGACGCGATTGGTCGACACCTTCGTGGCCCTGACCGACAACCTCGTCGCCGACTACGACGTCCTCGACGTGCTGCAGACCCTCGTCGATCGCTCGGTGGAGCTGTTCGACGCCGCCGCCGGTGCCATCCACCTGCTGAACCAGGACGGTGTCCTCGAGGTTGCGGCGTCCACGAGCGAACGCAGTGGCTTCATCGGCTTGCTGCAGCTGAACGCAGGCGAGGGGCCGTGCATCACCGCAGTGACGTCCGGGGAGCTGGTGACGTCGGAGGACGTCGGTTCGCTGACCGCACGATGGCCTCGGTTCGCGGCGGCGTCGAAGGACCACGGGTACCGCAGCGTTCACGCCATCCCGATGCGGCTGCGCGACGAGACGATCGGGTCGTTGAACCTGTTCCGTGAGCAGGCAGGAGCGTTGAACGGCGCCGACGCCCGCGCCGCGCAGGCCCTCGCGGACGTTGCGACGATCAGCATCCTGCAGCAGCGCACGATGACGGACGCCACGGTGACCGCTGCCCAGCTGCAGCACGCGCTCGACGCGAAGGTCCCCGTCGAACAGGCCAAGGGCTACGTCGCCCGGGCGCTCTCCGTCGACGTGGACACTGCCCGTGAGGTCCTCCGCCGGTACGCGCGGACCACGCAGCGCAAGCTCAGCGACGTTGCCGCAGCCGTGGCTGACGGATCGCTCGACCTCGACGACCTCGTCGCCGGTGCGGCAGGACGGCCCGCGCCCGATGCGCTGACCTGACCGCCACACCGGCGCGTGCCGGGGTGGAAGCGTCAGACGCGGCTCGTGCGACGGCGGTACCGGAGGACCAACGTGAGCGCGGTACCCGCCGTCAGGAGCGCTGCGGCGATGCCGAGGGGAAGCGCCGGGTCGCTCCCGGTGAACGCCAGCTCACCGGTCGGGGTGTTCCCGCGGACAGCCGCCGCGGTTCCGGAGGGCGTGCTGGCGGGGGCGGACGGGGTCGCGGCGGGCGGGGTCGCGGCGGACGACGGCGTCGCGGTGGGCGTCGGAGTCGCGGTGGCGGCCGGTCGCACGGTGATCGTCACGGTCTGCACGTCAGCGGGCGGTGTGCCGTTCGACGCGGTGATCGTCACCGTGGACGTGGCGGGGGTGGTCGGGGTGCCGGAGATGACCCCGCTGGTGCTGTCGATCGTCAGGCCTGCGGGGAGCCCGGTCGCTGTGTAGGTCGGGGTCGGGGTACCCGTCGCGGTCACCGTGTACGAGTACGGCGTCCCGGCGGTTGCCGTGGTGGGTGCACCGGAGGTGATCACCGGCGCGGTCGCCTCGGACGGTGTTCCCGGGGCAGGACAGCCGGTCGGAGCGGTGATCGTGTTCGTGTCCAGGGTCACGGCGCCGGTGCGGGCGAGGAGGCGCCCGACGACGGTGGCACCGGTGGTGGCGGTGACGGACTGCTGCGCCAGCACGGTCCCCCGGAACTGCGCGCCCGTGCCGATGGTGGCCGAGCTCCCGACCTGCCAGAACACGTTGCACGAACTCGCACCACCGGTGATCGTGATCCGGCTCGCCGATCCGATGGTCAGCGTCGATGCGGCCTGGAACACCCACAACGAGTCCGCGGTGCCGGCCAGGGTCAGCGCACCGTTGTCCGCGAGCTGCAGCGCCCCGCCGGAGTACACGCCGGGTGAGAGCGAGAGGCCGTTCAGCTCGGTGAGGCCGGTCTGCGTCGGGGACAACGAGGCAGCGACGTCGTACGCCGTCGTCGTGTCACGTTGTGCCTGCGCCGCTGCGGCGTCGGTCTGGTGCGTGGTGCCGGTGACGCTGCCGTTCGGCGCACCGCCGAAGCCGGTGATCGAGGTGCCGGGAGAGAGCCCCAGGTCACCGTTGACGACAGACGGGCCGGTGTTCGTCACGGCGCTCGCGCCGAGGACGCCGTACGTCGACGCGGTGCCGAGGTTCACCGGGCCGTCGATCACGGTCGCCGCCGACGCGGCGGAGGTCGACATCACCGCCATCGACGCGGCGAGGCCGATGCCGGTCAGCGCGAACGCGGTACGGCGGAGGAAACGGGACGTGGCCATGGGAGGCCCCTGTCTGCGCGGGAGAGGCACAAGGCGGACGTCGACGACGTGCACGTGATCTCCGGTCCCTGCAGTATGCGCCCGTCCGCCGTCGGACGGAGACGATCTCCGAGATGACCGGCCAACGATCAGGAACCGCGTCCGCCCTCCGTGACGCGGACGGGCGACGTCGGGTGCCCCAGCACGACCCGCGGAGAACGAAGCAGCCCACCGAGATCCTCGGTGGGCTGCTTCGTTCTGAACGGTTCTTGAGACGATCGCTCGCCCCTCCGGTCGGGCTGACAGGATTTGAACCTGCGACCCCTTGACCCCCAGTCAAGTGCGCTACCAAGCTGCGCCACAGCCCGTGAGCTCTCACGAGCTCTGAGCCCCGAGGGGCTCGGAACCCCGTTGCCGGTGTCCCACCACCCGCGTCCGACCGGAGCGCGAGCAGCCCGTCAAGCATAGCGGACGCCGGACCCTGCTCGCGCCACGGCGCGTCGCCACCTCTACGGGAGCGACCGGCAGGGCCGGACCGTCAGTCCTGCGGCGAGCGCGGCGGCGGCTGCACCACGTCCCGCTCGGCCGCCAGCCACGGCAGCACCAGCCCCACGAGCAGCCCGCCGAGCCCGTCCGCCGCCAGGTCGCCGATCGTGTCGTCGTACCCGACGTAGATCTTCGAGTCGACGTAGTTGTGCCCGAGCCACTCGCACATCTCCCACACGGACCCGATCGCGAGCCCGAGGGTGAACACCAGGAGCGACACGGTCACGCGCCCGGCGTCCGGTGCGTGCGGCACGAGCCGGAGGTCCGCGGCGATCACGGCGAGCAGTGCCGCGAGCAGCCCGGTCAGCACGACGTGGATCAGCTTGTCCCAGAGGAACACCGAGGTGTACCACTCGAGGGCGCTCGACCACCCGGCGACCAGCACCAGCACGCAGACCGCCAGGTCGAACGCGGGCCGGAGTCCGAGCATCCGCGGCAGGACGACCCCGAACAGCGCGAGCGACATCACCGCGAACGAGGTGCTCCCCCAGCCGATCGTCGCGACGGGGATGCTGAGGAGCGTCAGGACCCGCACCACGTCGGCCGGCAGGAACCGCCGGCGCAGGAAGGTCAGCCCGAGCGAGCGCATCACGAGGCCCACCGCACGACCGCGTGCACGGCCGCGTGGTCGGAGGGCCAGACGCCGCCCGGTCGGCGGACGTTCACCGCGACCTGCTCGACGACGGCGTCCTCGGTGACGAGCACCCCGTCGATCCGCCGGCCGCCGACACGCGGCGCCCGGTAGTGCGGGTACGTCCCGTACGCCTCCCCCACCTGTCTGGAGGCTCGCCCCCAGCTGTCCACGACCCCCGCCTCCGCCAGTGCGCGCCACGGCGCCGATCCGGCCGGGCAGTTCCAGTCGGCCATGACGACGGCCGGCAGCCCGCGCTCGCGGACGATCCGCCCGAGCAGCTGCGCGCCGCGCAGCCGTGCCCACGGCGACGCGACGTCGAGGTGGGTCGCGACGGCCAGGAACCGGAGCCCCGTCGAGCGGTCCGCGACGACGGCGCCGACGGCGTGCCGCGGGAAGGCGGTCGCCCACGACCGGGAACCGGGACGTGACGGCGTGCGGGACAGCGCCCAGGTGCGCCGCTCGACGACGTCGAGGCGCTCCCGATCGAGGAACAGCCCGACCGCCTCGCCACCGCCGCGCGCGCCGCGGCCGACGACCACGGGCTCCCAGCGCGACCCGAGACGGGCGGTGAGGTCCGCGGTCTGGGTGGGCAGTGCCTCCTGGACGGCCAGCACCGTCGGTTGCTCACTGGTGACGAGCGCGACGACGGCGTCGCGGCGAGGTTCCCACGCGTCCGGGTGACCGGGTGCGTGCGGTACCCGGCGTCTCAGGTTGAGGGTCGCGCAGTGCACCTCGGGGGCGACCACCGCCCCGATCGTCGGGTGGTCGTCCGGCGCAGCTGGCATGCACCCTGTCTACGAGACGACACCTGTCGCGTTCACAGGGTGTCGTGACGCTCCCTCGTAGGGTGGATCGGATGCGTTCCGCTCGTCCAACCCGTGTCCTGCTCGCGCTGTCGGTCTCCGGGCTCCTGCTCGGTGCCGCCGGCTGCACCGCCCACGACGACTCCCCGACGGTCGCGGAGCTGACGCGCTCGTCCGCCGACTCGGTGGCCCTCGTGGCGCAGTCGGACCCATCGGCGCGGTCCGTCGCCGCGAGTCGTGCGCTCTTCGCATCGGCTCCCGGTGCGGTCGTGGCGTCCGCCTCCGACGCGGAGGCGATCGGAGACGCGGCGAGCGCCGCGACGGCCGCCCACGTGCCGCTGCTGTTGGCGGACGGCGGCGACCGGGTGGCCGGCGAGCTCCGCCGGCTCGGGGCCGACTGGTACCAGGCCGAGGGCGACGTGTCGGTCGACACCGACGTGCCCGAGCAGGACGCGCCGGAGGGTGCCGACGCGCCCGAGGCGACCGACGCCTCCCGTCCGGCGACCGTGGTCGTGGCGGACCGGCGGGCGGATGCCGCGGCCGTGGCGACGGCGGAGGCAGCCGGCGCCCGCGTGGTCGCGATGCCGGACGGCGTGACCGACCCGGCTGCCGCCCCGGACGTCGTGTCCACGCTGCACGACCGCGCGGAGCACCCGACCGTGCTGGTCGGGTCGGCGTTCGGTGACCTGCCGGACCCGGAGTGGACGGTCCGGGCAGCGGAGAGCGGCTGGCAGCTGCCGCACGGCGGGCAGCGCCCCTTCGACGGACACCGCTACGTCGCGCTGTACGGCGCTCCCGGCGCGCCGGTGCTCGGCGTGCTGGGCGAGCAGGACCCGGCGGCGACCGTGCGTCGCGCCGAGGGCATGGCGAAGGAGTACGACGGGCTCGGCGACGAGCCGGTGACGCCGGCGATGGAGGTCATCGCGACCGTCGCTGCCGGGGACGCCGGGGCGGACGGCGACTACTCCACCGAGCTGCCGGCGTCGACCCTGGAGCCCTACGTCGACGCGGCGACCGACGCCGGGATGCCGGTCATCCTCGACCTGCAGCCGGGGCGGTCGGACTTCCTGTCCCAGGCGAAGCGGTACGAGGCGCTGCTGGCGAAGCCGAACGTGTGGCTCGCGCTCGACCCGGAGTGGCGGCTGACCGCTGACCAGGTGCCCTTGAAGCAGATCGGGAGTGTCTCGGCGTCCGAGGTGAACGAGGTCTCGGCGTGGCTCGCCGACCTGGTGCGGTCGAAGGGCCTGCCGCCGAAGGCGTTCGTGCTGCACCAGTTCCGGCTGTCGATGATCCAGGACCGCTCGTCGCTCGAGTCGCACCCGGAGCTCGACGTGCTCATCCACGTCGACGGGCAGGGCTCGCAGCCCGACAAGCAGGCGACGTGGAAGGCACTGCACCAGGACGCGCCGGAGGGCGTGCACTGGGGGTGGAAGAACTTCTTCGACGAGGACGCTCCGATGCTGTCGCCGGAGCAGACGATGGCGGACGTGCAGCCGACACCGTCGCTCATCACGTACCAGTAGCGGCCTTCTCGTCCACAGCCTGGAGGGACGGGGCGCGTTCCGTCGGCGGGTGCTGACAGCATGGGGGCATGTCTGGTCTCGGTGTCGGTTCGTCCGTCGGCTCGCCTGCTCCCACGGCGGCTCCGCCGTCCGCCGAGATCGCTGCGGAGGCGCAGGCGGCCCTGGCCGCCCTGACGGGGCGTCCGGACGCGGTCTTCCACCCCGGGCAGCTCGAGGCGATCTCGGCCCTGGTCGAACACCGGCAGCGCGCCCTCGTTGTGCAGCGCACCGGGTGGGGCAAGTCGGCCGTGTACTTCCTCGCGACCCTGCTGCTGCGCCGGCGCGGGGGCGGGCCGACCGTGCTGGTGTCGCCGCTGCTCGCCCTGATGCGCGACCAGGTCGCCGCGGCCGCGCGGGCCGGCGTCCGTGCGGTGTCGATCAACTCCGCGAACGCCCACGAGTGGGCGGACACGCAGGCAGCCCTGGCGCGGGACGAGGTGGACGTGCTCCTCGTCTCCCCCGAGCGGCTCAACAACCCGCGGTTCCGCGACGAGCAGCTGCCGACGCTGATCGCACGGATGGGCATGCTCGTCGTCGACGAAGCGCACTGCATCTCCGACTGGGGTCACGACTTCCGCCCGGACTACCGCCGGCTCGCCGAGCTCATCCGCTCGCTCCCCCAGGGCGTCCCCGTGCTCGCGACGACGGCGACCGCGAACGAGCGCGTGGTCGAGGACGTCGCCGAGCAGCTCACCGCGGGTCCGGACGCCCCCGTCTTCACGATCCGCGGCTCCCTGGCGCGGGCGTCGCTCCGGCTCGGTGTCCTCACCCTGCCGGACGCCCGGCAGCGACTCGGGTGGCTGCTCGCGCACCTGGGCGACCTGCCCGGCAGCGGCATCATCTACACGCTGACCGTGTCCGGGGCCGAGGACATCGCCCGGCTCCTGCGCGAGAACGGGTACGCCGTCCGCGCCTACACCGGACGGACCGACACCGAGGAACGCGAGCAGCTCGAGCAGCAGCTCAAGGGCAACGAGCTCAAGGCGCTCGTCGCCACGAGTGCGCTCGGGATGGGCTTCGACAAGCCGGACCTCGGGTTCGTCGTGCACGTCGGCGCGCCCTCGTCGCCCGTCGCCTACTACCAGCAGATCGGCCGCGCCGGGCGTGCGACCGACAACGCCGACGTGCTGCTGCTGCCCGGGCGCGAGGACCGCGAGATCTGGCAGTACTTCGCGAGCGCATCGATGCCGACCGAGGCCCGCGCCTCCGCCGTGCTCGGCGCGCTCTCCACCGACACGGCGATGTCGACCGTCGCGCTCGAGGGCCTGGTCGACATCAAGCGATCGACGCTCGAGCTCCTGCTCAAGGTGCTCGACGTCGACGGGGCCGTGCACCGTGTCGCCGGCGGCTGGGTGTCGACCGGGCAGCCGTGGCAGTACGACGCCGCCCGGTACGAGCGGGTCGCCGCCGCCCGTGAGGCCGAGGCCGCGTCGATGCTCGCCTACGAGTCGACGTCGGCGTGCCGTATGCAGCTGCTGCAGCAGGACCTCGACGACCCGTCCGCCGAGCCCTGCGGGCGCTGCGACAACTGCGCGGGCGTCTGGTACCCGACGTCGGTGTCCGACTCCGACGCGTCCGGTGCGGCCGCCGCGCTCGACAAGGTCGGCGTCGAGATCGCACCCCGTGCGCAGTGGCCGTCCGGCATGTCGTCGCTCGGCGTCCCCGTGAAGGGGAAGATCCCGGCAGGTGAGCTCGTCGAGCCGGGCCGGGCCGTGGCGCGCCTCACCGACCTCGGTTGGGGTGGGCCGCTCCGCGCGCTCTTCTCGGCTGCGACTCCGGACGGTCCGGTGTCCCGCGAGCTGGTCGACGGGTGCATCCGGGCGCTGAAGGACTGGCCGTGGGCCGAGCGTCCGACCGCGGTCGTGGCGATGTCCTCGCGGTCGCGGCCGGAGCTCGTCGGGTCGTTGGCGCAGGCGCTGGCCTCGATCGGACGGCTGCAGTTCCTCGGGACGCTCGGACGGAGCGGCGGGGAGCCCCGCGGGGACGGTGCGACGAACAGCGCCTACCGGCTGGCCGGGGTGTGGGACACCTTCGTGGTGGACCCGGCGCTGACTGCGGCGCTGGCGTCGCACCAGGGGCCGGTGCTGCTCGTCGACGACCTGGTCGACAGCCGGTGGACCGTGACCGTCGCCGGGCGGGAGCTCCGGCGTGCGGGGGCGTCGGCCGTGCTGCCGTTCGCGCTCGCCACGGTGGCCTGACGCCCGCGACCGGGCAAGCGGGCCCGTCGGGACGCGACGCGCGGGTCAGGCAGCGCCGATCGCGTCCAGCTCGCGGATCGCGTCGGCCGGCAGGGTGATGCCCGCGCCCTCGACGTTCTGCCGCAGGTGTTCAACGGACGACGTGCCGGGGATGAGCAGGATGTTGTCCGACCGCTGGAGCAGCCAAGCGAGGGCGACCGACAGCCGCGACTCCCCCAGCCGCTCCGCGACGGCGTCCAGCGCCTCGGACTGGATCGGCGAGAAGCCGCCGAGCGGGAAGTACGGCACGTAGGCGATGCCCTCGGCTGCGGTGAGGTCGACGAGGTCGTCGTCGCCACGCTGCGCCACGTTGTACATGTTCTGCACACAGACCACGGGCGCGATCCTCAGGGCCTCGACGAGCTGCGCGCCCGTCACCGTCGACAGTCCGAGGTGGCGGATCTTCCCCTGCTGGCGGAGTTCGGCGAGCGCCTCGAACTGCGGCGCGATGCTGCCCGGCTCCGGGGCGTCGAACCCGCCGACCCGCAGGTTGACGACGTCGAGCTGTTCGAGCCCGAGGCGGTCGAGGTTCGCGTGGACGTCCTCGACGAGCTGCTCGGGCTTCCGCGCCGGTGGCCACTGCCCCTTGTCGTCGCGGCGCGAGCCGACCTTGGTGACGATGTGCACCTGCTCCGGGTACGGGTGCAGGGCTTCGCGGATGATCTCGTTCGTGACGTGCGGGCCGTAGAAGTCCGCGGTGTCGATGTGGGTGATGCCGAGCTCGACCGCCGTCCGCAGCACCCGGACGGCCTCGTCGCGGTCGGCGGGTGGGCCGAAGACGTGCGGGCCGGCGAGCTGCATCGCGCCGTAGCCGAAGCGGGTGACCTCGAGGTCGCCGAGGTCGTAGGTGCCACCGGGGAGGCTGTTCGTCGTCATGCTCCGACGATGCTCCCGTTCACTGCGGTGTGCCCGGCCCCCGTTGTCCCCTGGTCGCTCGGACCGGCTTCGGGAAGGTCGCTCGCATGTGGTCACTCGTCAGCACGTCCCCGATGCCGATCATCAGCAGCGAGAACAGGATCTGCTCGATGACCATCCAGAACGGGTACAGCCCGGGGATCGCCGCGACCACGAGGGTCACGACCGGGAAGATCCGACTGAACAGCCGGAGCCGCTGGTACGCCCAGTAGTAGCCGAGCTGCGCCCGCCACGCGAACACGTAGAGCGTCAGCGTGATGAGGAGCACCACGGTCGCCCGGAACCAGACCGCCCACGCGACCGTCTCCCCCGCGCGGGTGAGCAGCACGGCGACGACGATCGCCGCCAGTCCGACCGCCGTCTCGGCGACGAGCAGCCACCGGATCCACCGGAAGGACCGGACCGTGTCCGGGTGGGCGAGCATGTCCTCGCGGATCACGTAGTCGGCCTGCCGACCACCGGCCAGGCGGTCCAGGTGCAGCCGACACCAGAGACGGTCGGCGAGGACGGGGAGCGACACACGTCCATGGTGCCGTATCCGGCGCCTCCCGGAAGGACGTCCGGGAGGCGCGTACGGGTGATCGACGTCGTCCGACGTCGGCCCTGGCGTGGCCGGGGTCGAGGCCTCGGCTGCTCCATCGGTCACACGATTCACGCGTCGGCGGCCCGGAGAGATCTGCGGCGGCAGGTGCGCCAGTGTGAGCGCCCGCATCGGCATCCGCTACTGGGCCTGCGACCGGCCCCGCGCCCGCGGCCGGGCTCGCGGCCGGGCCCCGCTCGCAAGGGAGACCGCGTCCCCCGCCCGCGCCCCCGTCCGAACCCGCACCGCGTGTCTGGCTTCACGCGGTGAGGCCCGCCCGCTGGGACGTGAGCAACAGGACAGCGGTGACCCACGCCTCCCGGCCGGATCGGCGCTCGGCATGGAGTGCCGCCGGCACCGTCCCCGAGGCGGGAGTCAGTCGGTGGGGACGAGCAGTGCGACGCCGAGCACCTCATCGGTCTCGTCGTCCACCAGGGCCGCGGAACGTGTGTCCGCCTGGAGCGACGACCCGTCGGTGATGAGCGAGAAGCCCTCCGACGTGTGTTCGTCGACGGGGGCCGTCACGACGCCCGGGGCGTGCGCGAGGGTGCTGCGGTCGGGCATCGCGTCCGGCGACAGGACGAGTCGGACCGCGCGCGTCCCCGGCGGCGTGGACAGGTCGTCGACCCGTACCGCCACGGTCGACTCGTCGGTCCGCTCGATCCGGACGGTCGCGGTGACCCCGTCGGCCTGGGGCGCGACCGAGCCGGCAACCGGGAGGACCCGCTCGATCCAGTCCTCGACGCTCCGCGGCACGCCTTGCCGGACCTCAGCACCGGGGATCGGCGCGCCGAGGGCGTTCGACACCCCGATCGGGCCCGAGCCGACCATCGACTCAGACCCGTCTGTCGACTCAGACCCGTCCACCCCACCGGACGTGGACGGCCGGTCCGTGGGACGGCCGGTCCGCGACCCGTCGTCGCCCCCGCTGACGAGCCAGGCGGCACCGAGCGCGCAGACGACGACGGCGAGCGCCAGCAGGACCCCGAGGGATCCGAACCGTGCTCGCCGTGCCACGTCGTCGACCGACCGTTACGTGCGCTTGCGGCGCTCGCGCACCCGCATGTTGACGTTGATCGGGGTGCCGTCGAAGCCCCACACCTCGCGCAGGCGACGCGTGATGAACCGGCGGTACTGCGGGTCGAGGAACGCCGAGGTGAACAGCACGAACGTCGGCGGCTGGCTCGACGCCTGCGTCCCGAACAGGATGCGGGGCTGCTTGCCGCCACGGACCGGGTGCGGGTGCTCCTGCACGAGCTCGGCGATGAAGGCGTTGACCTTGCCGGTCGGGATGCGGGTGTCCCACGACTCGAGCGCGGTCTCGAGCGCCGGCACGAGCTTCTCGAGGTGACGGCCCGTCCGGGCGGAGATGTTGACGCGCGGGGCCCAGGCGACGTGCGCCAGGTCCTGCTCGATCTCACGCTCGAGGTAGCGACGTCGGTCGTCGTCGAGCAGGTCCCACTTGTTGTAGGCCAGGACGAGCGCCCGACCGGACTCGAGCACCAGGTCGATGATGCGGAGGTCCTGCGTCGAGATCGGCTCGGTCACGTCGAGCACGACGACGGCGACCTCGGCCTTCTCGAGCGCCGCGGTGGTGCGGAGCGAGGCGTAGAAGTCCGCGCCCTGCTGCAGGTGCACGCGCTTCCGGATGCCGGCGGTGTCGACGAAACGCCAGACGCGCCCGCCGAGCTCGATCTGCTCGTCCACCGGGTCACGGGTGGTGCCCGCGAGGTCGTTGACGACGACGCGCTCCTCGCCTGCCGCCTTGTTGAGCAGCGAGCTCTTGCCGACGTTCGGGCGGCCGAGGATCGCGACGCGACGGGGTCCGCCGACCTCCTGCTTGGCGACGGCCGACGTGTCGGGGAGCGTCCTGATGATGAGGTCCATCAGGTCCGCGACGCCGCGGCCGTGCAGGGCGGAGACCGGGTGCGGCTCCCCGAGCCCGAGGTTCCACAGCTCGAAGGCGTCGAGGTCACGTCGGTCGTCGTCGGCCTTGTTCGCGACGACGATGACCGGGCGGTCGGTCCCGCGGAGCATCTTCACGACGTGCTCGTCGGTGGCGGTGATGCCGACCGTGACGTCGACGACGAAGAGCACGGCGTCGGCGAGGTCGACCGCGACCTCGGCCTGCGCGGCGACCGAGGCGTTGATGCCGCGGGCGTCGGGCTCCCACCCGCCGGTGTCGACGAGCGTGAAGCGCTTGTCGTTCCACTCGGCCTTGTAGCTCACGCGGTCGCGGGTGACGCCGGGGACGTCCTGCACGACGGCCTCGCGGCGGCCGATGATGCGGTTGACGAGCGCCGACTTGCCGACGTTCGGTCGCCCGACGATCGCGAGCACCGGGTACGCGGGCAGGTAGTGGACGCCGTCCTCGCCGAGCTCGCCGGCGTCGAGGAGCGCGACGTCCTCGTCGTCGAGCTCGTACTCGTCGAGACCGACGCGGAGGGCGTTCGCACGCTGCTCCGCCTCGGCGTCGTCGAGTCCGGCGAGCCGTTCGCCGAGCGCGTCGTCGTACTCCGGGAAGTCGTCGTTGTCGTGGCTGTCCTGCTGGGCCATGGTGGGTTTCCTCGTGTGCGACCGGAGCCGCGGTGTCGGTGGCCGGTGCCGGCCGGGCCGGTTCCCCGGCCGTGGTGACCGGGCGACCCGGTCGTGGTGACCGGACGGCGCCCGGTCGTGCGTCAGTGCGTGGCCGCTCGGGCCAGGTCGACGACCGCCTGGACGGTCTGGTCGAAGTCGAGGTCGGTGGAGTCGAGCGTCGTGACACCGTCTGCGGCGTTCATGAAGTCGACGACCTTCGCGTCCGCCGCGTCTCGACGGGCGAGTGCGGCAGAGGTCTCGGCGGCCGACTGCGTGGTGACCTCTGCCGAGCGCCGAGCCATCCTAACCGACTCGTCGGCGGTCAGCAGGATGCGGACCTCGGCGTCGGGTGCGACGACCGTGGTGATGTCGCGTCCCTCGGTGATGATGCCCTGCGCGTCGGCCTTCCGCATGACCTGCCGGAACAGCTGGACGAGCTTCTCGCGGACCTCGGGCAGCTTCGCGATGTGCGCGACCGCCGCGGTGACCTCGGGGGTGCGGATCGCCTCGGTCACGTCGGTGTCGCCGACGCGCACGAAGTAGTCGTCGGGGTCGGTGCCGATCGTGTAGCCGAAGGTGTCCCAGCTGGCGACGACCGCGGCGGCGTCGTCGAGGTCGACGCCCTGCTGCAGTGCGTGCCACGCCAGAGCACGGTAGGCCGCGCCGGTGTCCTGGTACCCGAAGCCCAGGGCTCGGGCCGCTGCGCGCGAGACGCTGGACTTGCCGCTGCCGGCGGGGCCGTCCACCGCGATGACGGTCTTCGCGACGAACGCGCCCTGCGGCAGGCCGGACGGTACCGGGGCGCTCGTCGAGCCGGGTTCCCCGCCGGGGACACCCAGGCCACCGGCAGGTCCGCCGAGCGCACCGCCGTCGGCGCCACCGGCCGCACCGTCGCCCGGGGTGGGGGTGGGCAGACCGGAGTCGGGCCCCTGGGGACCCCCGGTGACGCCGGAGTCGTTCGGCGTGACGTGCGTGTCGTCGTTCAGGCCCATGCTGCTGCGATCCTCCATCCGCGCCCCTCGAGTTCCTCGACGAGTCGCTGTTCCTGCTCGGGGACGACCGACACCTCGACGATGCCGATCGGTGCGCCCGGTGAGTGCTCGAGGCGCATGTCCTCGAGGTTGATGCCGATCTCCCCGATGAACTGCAGGAGCGCGGCGATCTGCCCCGGGGTGTCGTCGACGAGGACGACCACCTGGGCGAAGCGCTTGGTCGTGCCGTGCTTGCCGGGGAGCCGCTCGACCCCGCGGTTGCCGGCGGCGATGGTCTCGGCGATCGTCCGCGGCGACCCTTGGCCGTCGGGGTCGTCGAGTGCGTGGAGGACCCGGTCGAGGTCGTCGCGCAGGTCGGCCAGCACCGGCCGGATGTTCGCGGCGTTCGCCCCGATGATCTGCACCCAGAGGCCCGGGTCGCTGGCGGCGATGCGTGTCACGTCACGGACACCCCCGCCCGCCAGGTCGAGCGACCCGTCGGGGGCCTCCTGCAGCCGCGCGGCCATCAGGGTCGACACGAGCTGCGGCGCGTGCGACACGTACGCGACGGCGAGGTCGTGCGACTGCGGCTCCATCGGGACGACGGTCGCACCGACGTCGAGCGCGAGGTCCTCGACCACGGCGGCACGCTGGTAGGAGATCGCGTCGTGACCGGCGATCACCCACGGGCGGCCGACGAACAGGTCGGCCCGGGCCGCGGTCGGTCCGCTGCGCTCGCGACCGGCCATCGGGTGCGAGCCGATGTACCGGCTGACGTCGGCACCCGACGCCAGCAGTCGTTCGAGCGGTCCGGTCTTCACGCTCGCCACGTCGGTGACGACCGCGCGCGGGTGGGCCGCGAGCTCGCGCTCGACGACCGTCGCCACCACGTCCGGCGGGACCGCCACCACGACGAGTTCCGGCTCGTCGCCCTCGGCCGGGCGTCGGCCAGCGCCGTAGTCGACGGCGAGCGCCAGCGCGGCCGGCGAGACGTCGTCGAGCACGACGTCGACGCCCTTCTCGCGGAGGGCGAGCCCGATCGACGCTCCGAGCAGCCCGGCACCGACGACCCGCACGGGTCCGCGCAGCCGCCGGTCGATGTCCGGTTCAGCGAGCGGGGCGGGGGCGTCGGTCACGGGCTCCAGCCTACCGAGCGTCAGTCGGCAGTCTCCTCGTCGGTGTCGCCCTGTGCAGGAGCCTTCGCCTCACGGGCGATGCGCAGGAGTCCACCGAGCTCGACGGTGGAGAGCTCCCGCACCCTGCCGATCGGCAGCGATCCGAGCTGCAGCGGCCCGAACGACCGACGCACGAGCTCGAGCACCGGGTGGTCGACCGCGTCGAGCATGCGTCGCACGATCCGGTTGCGCCCCGAGTGCAGGGTGATCTCGACCAGGGACTCGCCGCGGGCGGACTCGAGCAGTCGCACCTTGTCGGCGGCGATCGGACCGTCCTCGAGCTCCACGCCCTCGAGCAGCCGCTGCACGGTCGCCGGGTTCACGTTGCCCGCGACCTTGGCGATGTAGGTCTTCGTCACGCCGAACGACGGGTGGGCCAGCACGTGGGCCAGGTCGCCGTCGTTCGTCAGCAGGAGCAGCCCCGACGTCTCGGCGTCGAGCCGACCGACGTTGAACAGGCGTTCCTCGTACCGGTCGACGAACTCCGACAGGTCGCGTCGACCGCGTTCGTCCTGCAGGCTCGACACGATCCCGACGGGCTTGTTGAGCAGCACGTACCGCCGTGAGCTGTCGACCTGCACCGGCACGCCGTCCACCGCGATCTGGTCGGTCTCGGGGTCGACACGGCGTCCGAGGGCCTCGACGACCTCGCCGTTCACCGTGACGCGCCCCTCGACGATCAGGTTCTCCGCGACCCGTCGGGACGCCACGCCCGCAGCGGCGATCACCTTCTGCAGCCGCTCACCGTCGGCCTGGAGGCTCGGCGCACCCCCGGCACGCGACCCCGCCTCGTCCGCGTCCCAGTCCGGGATGATGGGCCGCTCGGGCGTGCCCTCGACGGGGATGCCGTGGTCGTCACGCGCGCCCTCCGGCCGCGGCGTCGTCCCGCGCTCGCTGCCGCTCGGGATGCGTCCGCGGCCACCCGTGCCCGGCCGGTCACCGTTGCGTGCGGTGGTCGTGCCGCCGACGTAGCGGCGGCCGTTGTGCCAGACGGTGCTCGGTCGGCCGTCGGGGGCGCGGCGGTCCTCCCGTGCGGGGTCACGGCGGTCGTCGCGCCGATCGGCACCGCGGTCCGGTCGGCGACCGGCGTCACGACGGTCTGCGCCGCGGCGGTCGTCCTCGCGCCCGCGGTACTCACCACGCTCGCCACCGGGGCGTTCGTCACGCCCGCGGTACCCACCGCGCTCGCCACCGGACCGGTCGTCACGCCCGCGGTACCCACCGCGCTCGCCACCGGACCGGTCGTCACGGCCGCGGTACCCACCGCGCTCGCCACCGGACCGGTCATCGCGACCGCGGTACCCACCGCGCTCGCCACCGGACCGGTCATCGCGGCCGCGGTACCCACCGGAGCGGTCGTCCTCCCGACGGACGAACCCGCCGCGGTCGTTGCTTCGCTGGTCGGCGTCGCGGCTCACGAAGCGGCCGCGGTCACCACCGGATCGTTCGTCCCTCCCGCGGTACCCGCCACGGTCAGCACCGGAACGGTCGTCCCGCCCGCGGTACCCACCACGGTCACCGGATCGGTCGTCACGACCGCGGTACCCGCCCTGGTCCGAGCCGCCGCGGTAGCCACCACGGTCGCCACCGGACCGGTCGTCGCGCCCTCGGTACCCACCGCGTTCGCCGCCGCGCTCGCCACCGGCACGGTCGTCACGCCCCCGGTAGCCGCCCTGGACCGAGCCGCCGCGGTAGCCACCGCGCTCGCCACCGCGCTCGCCACCGGACCGGTCGTCACGCCCCCGGTAGCCGCCCTGGTCCGAGCCGCCGCGGTACCCACCGCGCTCGCCACCGGACCGGTCGTCACGCCCCCGGTACCCACCGCGGTCGCCACCGGACCGGTCGTCACGCCCCCGGTACCCGCCCTGGTCCGAGCGGTCCGAGCCGCCGCGGTACCCGCCGCGATCACCACCGGCGCGATCGTCACGCCCGCGGTACCCACCGCGGTCGCCGCCACCTGCCGGCCGCTCCTCGCGTCCGCGGTAGCCGCCGCGGTCGTCGCCCGACCGGCCACCCGCGCGGCCGGAGCCGGCGTCGCGATCGCGCCCAGCGCCTCCGGTCCGACCGGAGCCGGACCGGTCGGAGCCGCGACCGTACCCGCCGGAGCGTCCGTCGGATCCCCCTCGGGACCCACCTCGTCGTTCGTCCTCAAACGCGGCCATCGGGGATCCCTTCGTTGTGCCCGAAACCGTCCGCGCCGTCCTCCAGGAGAGGCGAGATCAGCGGCAGTTCGTCGAGCGAGTTGATGCCGAGCTGCTGGAGCAGCAGGTCGGACGTGACGTAGTTGATCGCGCCGGTCTCGGCGTCGGTGAACGACTCCTCGATGAGGCCGCGCGCGACGAGCGTCCGGACGACGCCGTCGACGTTCACCGCCCGGATCGAGGCGATCTGCGAGCGGGTGATCGGCTGCTTGTAGGCGACCACCGCGAGGGTCTCGAGCGCGGCCTGCGAGAGCCGGGCCGGACGTTCCGCCTCGACGAACTGCTCGACGACGTCGTCGAGCTCGCGCCGCACGTAGAACCGCCAGCCGCCGCCGACCTCGCGGAGCTCGAAGCCACGGCGGACCGTGCCGTCGACGCCGTCGAAGTCGGCCACGAGTCGCTCGATCGCCTGACGCACGGCGGGCACGGGCGCACCCACCGCGGCACCGAGCGAGACGAGCGACTGCGGCTCGTCGGCGATCATCAGGATGGCCTCGAGCTGCCGGTCGACGGGCAGGTCCGGGTGGGCGGTGTGCTCGGCGTGCAGCTCCTGCTCGATCGCGCGGGCGTCGGCGACCTCGTCTGCTCCCCCGGGTTCGGCGCTCGACGCGGCGGCGCGTGCGTCATCCGTCATAGTCGGCTCCCAGGTTCGCGAGGCTCTCGTCGGACCAGTCCTCGGCGGTCCAGCGGAGTGTCAGCTCCCCCAGCGGTTCGAACTGCTCGAACGAGATCGACGCGTTCCGGTACAGCTCCAGGATCGCCAGGAAGCGAGCCACAACGATACCCGTCTCCGCGACGCCGGCGACCAGCTCGCGGAACGACACGTCCTCGTCGGCCCGGGTGCGGAGGATCGAGACGACGATCGCGGCCTGCTCCCGGATGCTCACGAGGGGGGCGTGCAGGTGGTCCAGCCCCACGGTGGGGATCTCCCGCGGCGCGAAGGCCAGCGTCGCGATGGCGGCGAAGTCCTGCACCGAGAGGGTCCAGACGAGCTCCGGGGTGCGGGCGCGGAACCGTTCCTCGAGCCGGACGCGGCGGACGTGCCGGCGGGACTCCTGCTGCCACTGCTCCCCGAACCACTCCGCGGCCTGCTTGAACGCCCGGTACTGCAGGAGGCGCGCGAAGAGCAGGTCGCGGGCCTCGAGCAGTGCCACGTCCTCGGCGTCGACGAGCTCGCCTTGCGGCAGGAGTCCGGCGATCTTCAGGTCGAGCAGGGTGGCGGCGACGACGAGGAACTCGCTGGCCTCGTCGAGCTCGTCGGCGGACTCGGCCTGCCGCACGTACTGGATGAACTCCCCCGTGACCGCGCCGAGCGACACCTCGGTGATGTCGAGCTCGTGCTTCGTGATGAGCGAGAGCAGCAGGTCGAACGGCCCGTCGAAGTTCCGCAGCCGGACCCGGAACCCGGGCGCGGCCGCGGTGCCCGGCGGCGGCGGCGTGTCAGCCGACGTCGGTGCCGGGTCAGGCGACGGCGCCACGCTCGACGAGCTCCCTGGCGAGCGCGCGGTAGGCGTGCGCCGCGGCATGCTCCGGCGCCGTCTGCGTGATGGGCCGCGCCGACACCGTGGCGTCCGGGAACTTCACCGTCCGGCTGATCACCGTGTCGAGCACGTTGTCGTCGAACGTCTCCACGACGCGCTCCATGACCTCGCGGGAGTGCAGCGTGCGCGAGTCGTACATCGTCGCCAGGATGCCGTCGAGCCGCAGTGCCGGGTTCAACCGGTCCCGCACCTTGTCGATCGTCTCGATCAGCAGCGCCACACCGCGCAGCGCGAAGAACTCGCACTCGAGCGGGATGAGCACGCCGTGCGCCGCCGTCAGGGCGTTGACCGTGAGCAGGCCGAGGGAGGGCTGGCAGTCGACCAGGATGAGGTCGTAGTCGTTCGAGACCTTGCGCAGGACGCTCGCCAGGATCTGCTCGCGGGCGACCTCGTTGACGAGGTGGACCTCGGCGGCGGACAGGTCGATGTTCGCCGGGATGACGTCGAGCAGCGGCACGTTCGTCTGGCGGATGACCTCGCGGGGGTCCTTCACGGAACCCATCAGCAGGTCGTAGACGGTGGGGACGTCGTGGGTGCGGACCCCGAGTCCGGCGGACAGGGCGCCCTGCGGGTCGAAGTCGACCGCGAGGACCTTGCGGCCGTACTCGGCGAGCGCGGCGCCGAGGTTGATCGACGTCGTGGTCTTGCCGACGCCGCCCTTCTGGTTGCAGAGCGCGATGATGCGAGCCGGGCCGTGGCCGTCGAGCGGCGCGGGTTCCGGGAACTGCCGGACGGGCCGACCGGTGGGGCCGACCGGGGTCTGCGCGGTGCCGGGGGTGGTCGTCGGGTTCGTGCTCACCCGGTCATCGTACCGGCGTGGCGCCAGCGGCCCGGGTCGCACCGCCGCGCGGACCGCAGCGGACGGGACGGGGCTGCACCGCGCCTCCCGGCCGCCCGGTCGGTCGTGCGTCAGGCGGGCCGCAGCGCGACGCGCATGCTGTCCACCCGGTCCGCGATGACGGCGTCCGCCGTCCACCGCTGCTGCAGCCGTCCGACGAGCGCCTGCACCGCGGCCTGGTCGAGCCCCGGGTGCAGCGCCAGCCCGACCGTCAGCTCCGCACCGGCGAAGCGCCCGAGCGGGTCGCCCGGCGACAGCTCGACGCGCGCCACGGCGGGCTCCTCGACGACCGACGCGGCGAACGCCTGCCCGACCTCGGCGTCCTCGAAGCACGGGGTCCACGGCAGGTCCTGCCCGATCGCCCACACCGCCGGGCGACGGAGCACGAACTCGGTCGGTGCGGTCGGGTCGAGCACGACGAGCTGCGTCTCCTCGCTCGCCGCGGCCATCGCGACGCGTCGCGAGTCCGCCGGCACCGGTCGGGCGGTGGCGTCCCACGACCGCATGGCCTCGGCCGAGGTGAAAGCGGGCATCACACTGCGCCCGTCCGGACCGGCGACCGTGACGATCGACAGCTCCTGGGTCTTGTCGACGAGCTTGCCCTCGGGGGTGTGCCCGACGTCACCGGCCTCGGCGACGAGCGGGATGAGCAGCCGTGCGCCGCGCAGGGCCTCGACGACCGCGCGCTGCGACCCGCCCTGCTGCAGGGCGGAGATCGCCGCGACGAGCGCCGGGTCCGCCAGGCCGTCGTCGTCGGCGTAGGCGTCGTCGTGGGCGTCGAACGTCCGCCCGGCCCACGGGTTGCCCGCCGAGTCCGCGGCACCGCCCGGAGTGTGGGCGTCGTCGTGCGCGCCGGGCTCCGGAGCGTCGGGCCCGGTCCCGCGGCCGTTCGAGATGCCCGCCACGACGACTACTCGGACGCGATGTCGAGAGCGGCCGGCAGCGTGAACGCGCCGGAGTACAGGGCCTTGCCGATGATCGCGCCCTCGAGGCCGTGCGGCACGAGCTCGCGCAGCGCACGGAGGTCGTCGAGCGTCGAGATGCCGCCGGAGGCCACCACGGGCTGGTCGGTGCGGTCGCAGACCTCGCGGAGCAGGTCGACGTTCGGCCCCTGCAGGGTGCCGTCCTTCGTCACGTCGGTCACGACGTAGCGGGCGCACCCGGCGGCCTCGAGCCGGTCGAGCACCTCCCAGAGGTCACCGGCGTCCTCGGTCCAGCCGCGGCTCGCCAGGGTCGTGCCGCGCACGTCGAGGCCGACCGCGATCTGCTCGCCGTACTCGCCGATCACGCGCGCCGCCCACTCGGGCTTCTCGAGCGCGGCGGTCCCGAGGTTCACGCGGGCCGCCCCGGTGGCGAGCGCCGCCTCGAGCGACGCGTCGTCGCGGATGCCGCCGGAGAGCTCGACGGAGACACCCTCGACCTCACGGATCGCCTTCGCGATCACCGCACGGTTGTCCCCGCGCCCGAATGCTGCGTCCAGGTCGACGAGGTGGATCCACTCCGCACCCTGGTCGCGCCAGGTGCGGGCCGCGGCGACGGGATCGCCGTACGAGGTCTCGCTGCCGGCCTCGCCCTGGGTGAGGCGGACGGCCTGACCGTCGACGACGTCGACGGCGGGCAGCAGGACGAGGGGCGGGGTCGCGGTGAGGTCGGTCATGGTCCTGTCGGTTCTCGGTGGGGTGTGGTGCGGCCGTCATGGCAGCCTGGCCGGGCGCTGCGGCCGTTCCGGTTCCGGTGGCCGTTGCGGCCGGGAGGCGCGGCTCGCGTCCGTCGGGCGAGCGTGCGCCCGGTGGACGGCCGGTTCAGAGCGAGTCGACCCAGTTGCGGAGCAGCCGGATCCCCGGCTCCCCCGACTTCTCCGGGTGGAACTGCGTGGCCGTCAGCGGACCGTTCTCGACCGCGGCGACGAACCGCTGCCCGTGCTCGGCCCAGGTCAGGCGCGGTGCCCGGAACGGACCGTAGGCGTCGAGCGGGAAGTCGGTCACGCCGTACGAGTGGACGAAGTAGAACCGTTCGTCGTGCAGCCCGTCGAAGAGCACGGAGTCCGCGGGCGCCTCGACCGTGTTCCAACCCATGTGCGGCAGGACCTCGGCCTGGATCTCCTCGACGGTGCCCGGCCACTGGCCGAGCCCCTCGACGTCGGCGCCGCGCTCGACGCCCCGCGCGAACATGACCTGCATGCCGACGCAGATGCCGAGCACCGGTCGACCGCCGGCCAGGCGCTGGTCGACGATCTCGCCGCCGCGCACACCCTCGAGCTGGTCGACGACGGCGGCGAAGGCGCCGACGCCCGGCACGAGCAGACCGTCCGCACGGAGCGCGGCCTGCTTGTCGGCGGTCAGCGTGACCTCGGCACCGGCGCGCTCGAGTGCCTTCGCCGCGGAGTGGACGTTGCCCGATCCGTAGTCGAGGACGACGACGTTCGGCTTCGCGGTCACAGCTTCCCCTTCGTGGACGGAATGCCGTCGACCCGGGGGTCGAGCTCGACGGCGCGGCGCATCGCACGGGCGAAGGCCTTGAACTCGGCCTCGGCGATGTGGTGCGGGTCACGGCCACCGAGCACGCGGACGTGCACGGTGATGCCGGCGTTGAACGTGATCGCCTCGAACACGTGCCGGACCATCGAGCCGGTGAAGTGTCCGCCGATGCGGTGGAACGCGAAGCCCTCGGGCTCGCCGGAGTGCACGAGGTACGGACGACCGGAGACGTCCACCACGGCCTGTGCCAGGGCTTCGTCGAGCGGCACGAGCGCATCGCCGTAGCGACCGATGCCGGCGCGGTCGCCGAGGGCCTGCTTCAGCGCCTGACCGAGCACGATGCCGGTGTCCTCGACGGTGTGGTGCACGTCGATGTCGGTGTCGCCCGTCGAGCGCACGCGCAGGTCGATGAGCGAGTGCTTGCTGAAGGCCGTCAGCATGTGGTCGAAGAAGGGCACGCTCGTCGAGACGTCGGACGAACCGGTGCCGTCCAGGTCGAGCGAGAGCTCGATGCTCGACTCGCTCGTGCTCCGGCTGATCGAGGCGGTGCGGGCGGTCATGCGTCAACCCTAACCGGCGGCTGGTCGGCGGCCACGCGGCGCATGGCGTCGAGGAACGCGGTGGTCTCCTCCGCCGTCCCCGCGCTCACCCGCAGGTGGTTCGGGATCCCGAGGTCGCGGACGATGACGTCCTGGTCGAGCAGGGCCTCGAACGCGGCGTGCGGGTCCGCCACCCCGCCGAACAGCACGAAGTTGGACCACGTCTCGTACGTGCGGTACCCCATCGCCTGCAGCTCGGTCACCATGCGGTCGCGCTGCTGCTTGATGTCGTCGACCATCGCGAGCATCGCGGGAGCGTGCCGGAGCGCGGCGACGGCCGCCGCCTGCGTCAGCGCCGACAGGTGGTACGGCAGGCGCACCAACCGCAGGGCGTCGACCACCGCGGGGTCGGCAGCCAGGTAGCCGACGCGGGCCCCGGCGAAGGCGAAGGCCTTGCTCATGGTGCGCGAGACCACGAGCCGTGGACGGCCGGGCAGCAGCGTGATCGCACTCGGGGCATCGGTGGGCATGAACTCGGCGTAGGCCTCGTCCACCATCACGACGCCGTCGGTGGCGTCGTACGCGGCGCGGATCGTCTCGATGTCGAGCGGGGTGCCGGTCGGGTTGTTCGGCCCGCACAGGAAGACGATGTCGGGCCGGTGCTCGGCGATCGCCGCGACGACGGTCTCCGGCATGATGCGGAACTCGTCGTCACGCTGCGCGGGGATCCAGCGCGTGCCGGTGCCGGACGCGAGGATCGAGTGCATCGAGTACGTGGGCGGGAACCCGAGCACCGAGCGGCCCGCGCCGCCGAAGGCCTGGAGCAGCTGCTGCAGGACCTCGTTCGACCCGTTCGCCGCCCACAGGTTCGCAGGGGTGAGCTGCTGATCAGCGGAGAGCCCGCCGTTCAGGTAGCCGGCGAGGGACTCGCGGAGCTCGGTGAACTCACGATCGGGATAGCGGTTCACGGTCGTCAGGGCCTGCCGGATCGAGGCGACGATGTCCTCGGCGACGTCCTCGGGCACGGGATGCGTGTTCTCGTTGACGTTGAGCTGCACGCGCACGTGCTTCTGCGGAGCGCCGTACGGGCTCTGCCCGCGGAGGTCGTCACGGATCGGGAGGTCTTCGAGCGTGGTGTCCACCGATCCATCGTAGGCCGCGGCCACCGGGCGACGACCGGCCGTCCGGACGGTGGTCAGGCGAGCGCCGATCCGGTCAGTCGCCCACGGTGTACTTGGCCGGGATCGCGATCTGCTCGCCGGCCTGGAGCGTCGAGCCGTCGAGCGCGTTGAGGCTCACGACGTCCTGCACGAAGTCGCGCGGGTCGGCCTGCGGGGCGGTCTCCTCCGCCAGCTGCCACAGGGTCTCACCCGGCTGCACCGTGACGGTCTCGAAGTGCACGGGGGCTCCGGCGCGGGAGGAGTCACCGGCCGAGGCCTGTCCGCCGTTCAGCACGGAGAGGGCGACGACCAGGAAGACCGGGAGGGCCGCGACGGTCGTCAGGACGATGCGGCCACGACGCGTGATGCGCAGGCGCGTACGGACGGCGGGCGTCGCGGTGCGCTGGTCAGCGATGGCGATGGTGCTCATGTCGTTCTTGCCTTCCCGTTCGGAGGAACCGAAGTCGTGTACCGAACATAGTTTCGAATGCGACCCCGCACAAGTCCCAGGAACGGATTCGTGGGGGGTTTCTTGCCGACACGCTCGAACAGGTGTTTGTCCGGCCTCGTGCGGTCGGATACTGTTTCGATCGACTGGGACGAGTCAAGCGGGGACCACCGACATTCCTGCTCGACCGCCCGGCACCGACGAAGGGCGAGACGACGTGGCGGACGAACTGCGGGTCCAGAAGCCGTTGACGGCGAAGCAGCAGGCGATCCTCGACGCGATCCGTGCGTCGATCGCCAGCCGGGGCTACCCGCCGAGCATGCGGGAGATCGGCGACGCCGCCGGCCTCTCCTCGCTCTCGAGCGTCTCCCACCAGCTCGGCCAGCTCGAGCTCGGCGGCTGGATCCGGCGTGACCCGAACCGCCCCCGCGCTCTCGAGGTGCTCGTCGACGAGCCGACGCCCGACGTCGACACCCCGGACGTCGACGCCACGACCCTCGTCCCCCTCGTCGGACGCATCGCCGCCGGTGTCCCGATCACGGCCGAGCAGCACGTCGACGAGATCGTCCCGCTCCCCCGACAGCTGGTCGGCACGGGCGACCTCTTCATGCTCAAGGTCGTCGGAGAATCGATGATCGACGCGGCGATCTGCGACGGCGACTGGGTGGTCGTCCGCTCGCAGCAGACCGCGGACAACGGGGACATCGTCGCCGCGATGCTCGACGAGGAGGCGACCGTCAAGGTCTTCCGTCAGCGCGACGGCCACACGTGGCTGCTCCCGCGCAACACCGCCTTCGAGCCGATCCTCGGCGACGCGGCCACCGTGCTCGGCAAGGTCGTCGCGGTGCTCCGCTCCGTCTGACGCGTCGGCAACCGCACGACACCAAGCAGCCCGCGCCACGGAACTCCGTGGCGCGGGCTGCTTGGTCTCGTGCCGGGGGCGAACCCGGCGTCGGGACGCGGCCGACGACGGACGGGAGGCGCGGTGCCAGCCGGCGCCGCGCCTCCCGTCCGTCCCGGTGGGGGTCCGGGGACTAGGCGGTCGCGACCGGCGCGACCACGTACGGGTCGAGCTCCGCGACCTGGCGCTGGAAGACGCGCACCCGCAGGCGGGTGCCGTCCTCGACGTAGTCGGTCGTCTCGACCGCGCCGGCGTCGTGCAGCGACGACACCAGGTCGCCGCGGTCGTACGGGATCACCACGGTGAGCTCGACGTCCGGCTCGGGCAGTCGGGCCTCGATCACGGCGAGGAGCTCCGGGACGCCCTCGCCCGTCCGGGCGGACACGAACACCGCGTCCGGGACGAGCCCGACCAGGACGAGTCGCTGTGCCTCGTCGATCAGGTCCGCCTTGTTGAACGCGACGACCTCGGGGATGTCGCGTGCACCGACGTCGCCCATCACGTCGCGGACCGTCGCGAGCTGCGCGGCCGGGTCGGGGTGCGACCCGTCCACCACGTGCACGATGACGTCGGCCTCGCCGACCTCCTCGAGGGTCGAGCGGAACGCTTCGACCAGCTGGTGCGGCAGGTTGCGCACGAAGCCGACCGTGTCGACGAACGTGAACTCCCGGCCGGCGCTGCTCTCGGTGCGGCGGACGGTGGCGTCGAGGGTCGCGAACAGCTGGTTCTGCACCAGGACGCCCGCGCTCGTCAGACGGTTCAGCAGCGAGGACTTGCCGGCGTTCGTGTACCCGGCGATGGCGACGCTGGGCACCTCGTTGCGGTGTCGGTCGGCACGCTTGGCCTCGCGGGCAGGTCGGAAGCCGGCGATCTGCCGCCGGAGCTTCGACATCCGCGTGTTGATGCGACGACGGTCGAGCTCGATCTTGGTCTCACCGGGTCCGCGCGAGCCCATGCCGGCGCCACCGGAGACCTGACCACCGGCCTGGCGGGACATCGACTCACCCCAACCACGCAGACGCGGCAGCAGGTACTGCAGCTGCGCGAGCTCGACCTGGGCCTTGCCCTCGCGGGTGGTCGCGTGCTGGCTGAAGATGTCGAGGATCACCGCGGTGCGGTCGATCACCTTCACCTTCACGACGTCCTCGAGCGCACGGCGCTGCGAGGGGGCGAGCTCGGTGTCCGCGACGACCGTGTCGGCGCCGGTCGCCTTGACGACCATCGCGAGCTCCTCGGCCTTGCCCTTGCCGAGGTAGGTCGCCGGGTCCGGGTTGGGTCGGCGCTGCAGCAGTCCGTCGAGGACCACCGCACCCGCGGTCTCGGCCAGGGCGGCGAGCTCGCGCAGGGAGTTCTCGGCGTCCTGGGCGTCACCCTGCGGGTAGACGCCGATCAGGACGACCCGCTCGAGCCGGAGCTGCCGGTACTCGACCTCGGTGACGTCCTCGAGCTCGGTGGAGAGGCCGGTGACCCGGCGCAGGGCGGCGCGGTCCTCGCGCTCGTACTGGTCGCCGTCACCGGACCAGCCGTGCTCGTCGACCGATCGTGTCTGGATGGCCTGGGCCGGAGCGAAGATCGCCGACGTGGCCCGGGTCTCGGCATTGCGGAGGACGCGCTCCACGACACCCTCGGCGCTGTCGTCGGATCGTCCGTCGTTCATGGTGGTTTCCGTCATCTTCTCCACAGGGTACCGCCGCCACGCCCGGGACACACGGGGTGCCCGGTACGGTTCTTCCATGGCGAACGAGCACTACTTCTCCGCGAACCCGTCGTCGGAGATCCGTGAGCGCCAGGTGCACGTCACGCTCGCCGGGCGGCCGCTCACGCTGTCCACGGCGGCCGGGGTCTTCAGCCCGGACGGCGTCGACCGCGGCACGAGGGTGCTGCTCGGCTCGGTGCCGCCCCCCGCGTCCGAGGGCGCGCTGCTCGACGTCGGCTGCGGGTGGGGGCCGATCGCCATCACGATGGCGCTCGAGTCACCGGATGCCCAGGTCTGGGGTGTGGACGTCAACGAGCGCGTCCTCGACCTGGCGCGAGGCAACGCCACCGCTGCCGGGGTGTCGAACGTCACGGTCGGACTGCCGGACGACGTCCCCGCGGACCTGCGCTTCCGGACGATCTGGTCGAACCCGCCCATCCGTGTGGGCAAGGACGAACTGCACGCGATCCTGCTGACCTGGCTGCCCCGGCTCGAGGTCGGTGGGCACGCCTGGCTGGTGGTGTCGAAGGACCTCGGCGGGGACTCCCTGCAGCGGTGGCTCGGCGGCGCGCTCGGTGACGGCTTCCAGGTCGCGCGGGCGTCGACGGACAAGGGGTTCCGCGTGATCCGGGTGCACCGGACCGCCGAGTAGGGCGGCGCACTGAGCGTCTGCGCGATTGCACGGCCGCGCAGTTGCACGGCCACGCGACTGCGCGACTGCGCGACTGCGCGACTGCGTCAGACCGTCAGGTCTCCCGAGAACACGAGTTCCGCCGGCCCGGCCAGGGCGACGTGCTCGCCGTCCTCTGCCGCGAACATCCGGACCGTGACGACCCCGCCCGGCACCCGCACCCGCCAGGTGTCCGGCGCCGAGGGTCCCGCCCAGTACCGCGTCGCGAGCGCCGCAGCGACCGCACCGGTGCCGCAGGACAGCGTCTCGCCGCTCCCCCGCTCGTGCACGCGCATGGTGATCTCCCCCACGCCGTCCTTGACGAGCGGGTCACCCGGCAGCACGAACTCGACGTTCGCGCCCGCCGCCGGAGCCGGGTCGAGCACGGGGACGTACGTCAGGTCGACCTCGGCGAGCTCGTCCTCCGTCGCCACCGCCACGACGACGTGCGGGTTGCCGACGTCGATGCCGAGTCCGGGTCGTGCGCCGTCGAGCTCCTTCGCCCGCACGGTCACGTCGTTCGCTCCGCCGCCCTCGATGCCGAGCCCCCAGCGCCCGAGGTCCGCGGAGAAGCCGTTCGTGGTGCGCTGCACGTCGACGAGCCCCTTGCGGCTCCCGACCGTGAGCGTCTCGCCCGGAGCGAGGTCGACGAGTCCGGACTCGGTCAGGTACCGGGCGAACACGCGGATGCCGTTCCCGCACATCTCCGCGACCGAGCCGTCGGCGTTGTGGTAGTCCATGAACCACGTCGCGGCCGGCTCGACGGCGACCAGGGCGCGGCCCTCGGGGATCGCGTCCGAGCGCACGGCCCGGATGACCCCGTCGGCCCCGACACCGAAGCGTCGGTCGGCGATGGCGCGGATGCGCTCGGGGGTCAGGTCGACCGTGGCGTCCGGGTCGGCGAACAGGACGAAGTCGTTGCCCGTCCCCTGGCCCTTCGTGAAGTGCAGCTCGGTCACGGCACGATCCTACGGGCCACCGCCTGCAGCCCCGCGACGTCGGAGCCGCTGACGTCGACGACCTCGGCGTCGTACCGCTTGAACCAGGACACCTGCCGCCTGGCGTACTTGCGCGTCGCGACCGCCGTCGCCTCGACCGCCTCGGCCGTCGTGGCGCGACCGTGCAGCACGTCGAGCGCCTGCGAGTACCCGATCGCGGCGCGCGCGGTGCGACCGTCCTCGAGGCCGTCCGCCCGGAGCGCCTCCACCTCGTCGACGAGCCCGTCGCGGAACATGCGCTCGGCGCGCTCGTGCAGCGACGCGACCAATCCGCTGCGCTCGCGGTGCAGGTGCAGCACCCGAGCGGGTCGCCATGCGCGGGGCGCGGACGGGAGGCGCGGGGTCACGACCTCGGACCGGCTCGCGATCTCCACGGCTCGGATCAGACGGCGGGGGTTGCGAGCGTCGACGTCGGCCGCCGCGACCGGGTCCAGGGCGCGCAGGCGCGCGAGGAGCGCGTTCGGTCCGTGCTCGGCGTGTTCGCGCTCGAGCTCGGCGCGGAGCTCCGGATCGGTGCCGGGGAACGCGAGGTCGAACAGGACGGCGGACACGTAGAGCCCGCTGCCCCCGACGAGCACTGCGGTGCCGCCGTCCGCCGTGATCCGCTCGACGTCCGCGCGTGCGTCGCGCTGGTACGCCGCGACGCTCGCCTCGTCGGTGACCGTGAGGACGTCGAGCTGGTGGTGCGGGATGCCCCGCCGGTCCTCGAGCGGGAGCTTCGCGGTCCCGATGTCCATGCCGCGGTAGAGCTGCATGGCGTCGGCGTTCACGACCTCGGCGGGCCGCCCACTCGCCCGCAGCCGTTCGGCGACGGTCAGCGCGACCTCGGACTTGCCGGTGCCGGTCGCGCCGACGACCGCGATCAGGTCGGGGGTTCCATCCTGGCTCCGTCCGACCGCCGTGGCCGCCGCGTCAGCGTCCGACACGGAGGCTCGGCAGGCCCAGCGAGACCGGTCGCGGCCCCGCGCCGGGAGCGGACGGGGTGGGCACGCCGCAGCTCTCGGCCTGTGCCCGGTCCCAGGCGTCGCCGGCGCGGGTGCGGCGGATCCGCAGGGGTCCCTCGTTGTCGGCGATGAGGAAGTGTGGCGCGGCCCGGGTGACCTCGACGGTCACGACGTCGCCGGGACGCGGGACCTCTGACCCGTCCGGCACGGCGAAGTGCACGAGGCGCGAGTCCTCGGCGCGGCCGGACAGACGGTGGGTGGTCTCGTCCTTCTTGCCCTCGCCCGTCGCGACGAGGACCTCGACGCTCCGACCCATCTGCTTCGCATGCTCCTCGGCCGTGATGCGGTCCTGCAGCGCGATGAGCCGGTCGTAGCGCTCCTGCACGACCTCCTTCGGCAGCTGGTCGGGCATCGTCGCCGCGGGCGTGCCCGGCCGGATCGAGTACTGGAACGTGAAGGCCGAGGCGAACCGCGACTGCTCGACGACGCGCAGGGTGTCCTCGAAGTCCTCGTCGGTCTCGCCGGGGAACCCCACGATGATGTCGGTCGAGATCGCGGCGTGCGGGATCTTCGCCCGCACACGGTCGAGGATGCCGAGGAACCGCTCGCTCCGGTAGCTCCGCCGCATCGCCTTGAGGACGCGGTCCGACCCGGACTGCAGCGGCATGTGCAGCTGCGGCATCACGTTCGGCGTCTCGGCCATGGCGTCGATGACGTCGTCGGTGAAGGCGGCCGGGTGCGGGCTCGTGAACCGCACCCGCTCGAGTCCGTCGATCTGCCCGGTTGCGCGGAGCAGCTTGCCGAACGCCTGACGGTCGCCGAACTCGACGCCGTAGGAGTTGACGTTCTGCCCGAGCAGCGTGACCTCGATCGCGCCGTCGTCGACCAGCGCCTGGATCTCGGCGAGCACGTCGCCCGGGCGGCGGTCCTTCTCCTTGCCGCGGAGGGACGGGACGATGCAGAACGTGCACGTGTTGTTGCACCCGACGGAGATCGACACCCAGCCGCTGTGCGTCGAGTCGCGCTTGGTCGGCAGCGTCGACGGAAACACGTCGAGCGCCTCGAGGATCTCGATCTGCGCCTCGTCGTTGTGCCGCGCCCGCTCGAGCAGGGTCGGCAGCGACCCCATGTTGTGCGTCCCGAAGACGACGTCGACCCACGGCGCCTTCTCGAGGATGACGTTCTTGTCCTTCTGCGCCAGGCACCCACCGACCGCGATCTGCATGCCGGGGTGCTCGCGCTTGATGCCGGCGAGCTGCCCGAGGTTGCCGTACAACCGGTTGTCCGCGTTCTCGCGCACGGCGCAGGTGTTGATGACGACCACGTCCGCCTGACCGTCGTCCGCCGCGACGTACCCGGCGGCCTGCAACGACCCGCTCAGGCGCTCCGAGTCGTGGACGTTCATCTGGCACCCGTGGGTGCGGACCTCGTAGGTTCTGGGGCGGGCTTCGACGGTGGCCATGATCGTTCCAGTGTAGGTCGACCTCGGGCCCGTCGAGGCGGCCCGTACCGGACACGGATCGGCATGCCGGACCTGACGGCTCGGGCCCGGTGCCGCTACTCGAAGCGGACGGTACCGCCGCCCGACGGTGAGCGGCGCGGCGGACCGTCGAGTGCCCGCTCCACGGCGACGCGGACGACTCCCGCGCCGTAGCCCTTCCGCATCAGGAACCCGCTGAGCCGCCGTTCCGCGGTGACACGGTCGAGACCACGGAGCTGGCGTGCGCGCTTCTCGGCGAGCTCGTTCGCCCGGACGAACTCGTCGTCGGCGTCGTCCGCCGCTGCGTCGAGCGCCGCGTCGATCGCTGCCTGGTCGATGCCGCGTCGGCGCAGCTCGGCGACGACGCCCTGACGCCCGAGGCCCTTGCGTTCGTGCAGTCGGTCGACCAGGTCGGTCGCGAGGGCCACGTCGTCGAGCAGGCCCACCCGCACCAGGCGCGCGACCTCGTGCTCGACCACGTCGCCGTCGAGGTCCTGCTTCGTCAGCAGCTCGCGCATCTCCGACTCGCTGACCCCCTTGCGACCGAGCGCCCGCATGCTGACGCGCTCGGCGTCGGCACGCTGCTCGTCGAGGGGTCGCGGGGCGTCGGCCGGGTCGATCTCGTCGCCGCTCGCTATGGCGAACACGGATGCGGTCGCAGCGTCCGCGGTGTCGTCGTCGTACCCGTGCTGCTCGGCCCGTGCACTCCGGCCCGAACCGTCGCCGACCACCGGGGACACCCACTCGGCCTCGGGCTGCTGCCCACGGAAGGGGATCGCCGACGGCACGGTCGCACCGTCCTCGTCGCGCGCGTCCGTCGCTGCCTCGGCCACGTTCCCGTCATCGGCGTCGGCGTCGGTGTCGTCGCCCGACCGCACGCGGCTCAGCACGGGTGCGAAGCGCCGCTCGTCGTCGCCGAGCAGCATCGAGTCGGGTGCCCAGTCGTCGTCGGACGGCCGGTGGACGTCCCCCGCGCCTGCGCGCTCGGACGTCGGGTGCGATCCAACCGGCTCCGGGCCGACGGGCGCCGGGTCGACCGGCCCCGAGTCGACCGGCTCCAGGTCGACCGGCTCCAGGTCGACCGGCGTCGTGCGTCGACCACGACGGGACCGCGCTCCGAACAGGTCGGTGACCGGAGCGAGGCCCTCGTCGTGGTCGTCTGCGCCGGTCACGCGCCCTTGCGCTCCGCCAGCTTCGGCGCGATCGACTCGACCGGAGCATCGGCCTTGGCGCCACCCACGCCGAGCTTGGCGAGGATCTTGCCCTCGATCTCGGCTGCGATGTCCGCGTTCTGGATCAGGAAGGACCGCGAGTTCTCCTTGCCCTGCCCGAGCTGGTCACCGTCGTAGGTGTACCAGGCACCTGACTTCTTCACGATGCCGTGGTCGACACCGAAGTCGAGCAGCGAGCCCTCGCGCGAGATGCCCGTGCCGTACAGGATGTCGAACTCGGCCTGCTTGAAGGGCGGAGCCATCTTGTTCTTGACGACCTTGACGCGGGTGCGGTTGCCGACGGCGTCGGTCCCGCTCTTCAGCGTCTCGATGCGGCGGATGTCGAGGCGGACCGACGCGTAGAACTTGAGCGCCTTACCACCGGCGGTCGTCTCCGGGCTTCCGAAGAAGACACCGATCTTCTCTCGCAGCTGGTTGATGAAGATCATCGTGGTCTGCGTCTGGTTCAGACCACCGGCGAGCTTGCGCAGGGCCTGGGACATGAGGCGGGCCTGGAGACCCACGTGCGAATCGCCCATCTCGCCCTCGATCTCGGCGCGGGGCACCAGGGCGGCGACCGAGTCGACGACGATCAGGTCGATCGAACCCGACCGGACGAGCATGTCGGCGATCTCGAGCGCCTGCTCACCGGTGTCGGGCTGCGAGACGAGCAGGGCGTCGATGTCGACACCGAGCTTCTTCGCGTACTCGGGGTCGAGCGCGTGCTCCGCGTCGATGAAGGCCGCGATGCCACCGGCGCGCTGGGCGTTGGCGATGGCGTGCAGCGTCAGGGTCGTCTTACCCGACGACTCCGGCCCGTAGATCTCGATGATGCGGCCGCGCGGGAGGCCACCGATGCCGAGCGCGACGTCGAGCGCGACGGACCCGGTCGGGATGGTGGCGACCGGTGCGCGCTCGTCCGAGCCGAGGCGCATGACCGTCCCCTTGCCGAACTGCCGGTCGATCTGGGCGAGTGCGGTCTCGAGGGCCTTCTCGCGGTCTGCGGGTGATGGCATGGGGGTGCTCCTTCGTGCTCGGTGTCGGCCGCCTGTAGGCTGTCGCGTCCACCCCAGCCGGTGGTGCAGGGCTGGTGTTCGGCGACAAGGCTTCGGGCTGTTCCCGATGCCCTCGAACCTAGGGCGGGCCACCGACATCACTGCCTGCAGCCGCGCGATCTGTGGACGAGGGTCCGGGTCAGCGCCGTTGTGCAGGAACCTAGCACCGATCGAACACGCGTTCGAGCAACACGCCGAACACAGTTTCGGATGGACGGCTCAGTCGCGCGGTTCCGCCAAGCCCTTGCCGTGCCGCTTGTCGAGCGGGACGTCCTGCGAGTCGCAGAGGGCCTCCCACACCCGCCTGGCGTCGACACCGGCGTCGAGCGCATCGGCCGCCGAGCGCCCTCCGAGCTCCTCGAGCACGACGTCGCGGGACACGACGGCCCCGTAGGCCTCGCCGAACACCTGGTCGACGGCTCGCCAGAACTCACTCACGCGCATCGGACCAGCGTAACGACGAACGCCCCCGCCGGGAGTCCGGCGAGGGCGTTCAATAGGTGGTGCGTCAGCGCACCGCGAGGTCGTTGTCGAACTCGGCGACGAGGTCGTCGGGCAGCGTGTCGGGGACCGGGGTGAGTCCCTCGACGACTGCGAGACGGTCGCCCACCTCGCGCATGATGGTCGAGATCGGGGTGTCCAGTGCGTCCGCGACCGAGGCGAGGATCTCGGAACTCGCTTCCTTCTGACCGCGCTCGACCTCGCTGAGGTACCCGAGCGCGACACTGGCCTTGGATGCGACCTGACGGAGGGTCCGGCCCTTCTGCAAGCGGAAGTCCCGAAGCACGTCGCCGATCTCCTGACGAACGAGAACCATGTGGACTCCTCCTTCCTGTCGTCTCCGCGCCCGCCTGGTCCGGGTGACCGGGGTCGGGTTCAGCAACAGTAGCGTTGCCGTTCGCAGCATGCTAACCACGTCGGCTGCCGCTCTGCTGGAGATTGCGTGGGATGTAACCCAGTGGCAACAGGACCTATTCCCCGCTGTCGACCTCGGTCGTCATCCGTGCCAGGAGTTCGGAGACGGTCGCGGACCGGATTGCTGCCCGGTCTCCGTCGAGGTGCAACTCTGCCGCGACACTGCGTTCCGCGGATGCGATGCCGACGAAGACGGTGCCGACCGGCTTGCCGTCCTGCGGGTCCGGTCCGGCGACCCCGGTCGTGCTGATCCCCCACGTCGCGGGGACGCCGTCGACCGCCAGCGCGGTCCGGACCCCCGAGGCCATCTGTCGGGCCACCTCCGGGTCGACCGCGCCGTTGGTGGCCAGCAGGTCCACGTCGACGCCGAGCACCGACGCCTTGACGGGCGTGGCGTACGCGACGACCCCGCCCCGGACGACCGCGCTCGCGCCGGGGACGCCGATGAGCGCCGACACCACGAGCCCGCCCGTCAGGGACTCGGCGACCGCGACGGTCTCCCCGCGGGAGGTGAGGGCCGCCACGACGCGGCGAGCGAGATCCGCCGCCGAGTCCGACTGCGCGGGACCGTCGGCGGTGCTCACGCCGCGCTGCGGTTGTGCTTCCATGCCTGCCACAGGTAGTCCGCACCGCTGAGCAGGGTCGCCAGGAGCGCGGCGGTCATCAGGATGCCGTTCACCCAGTGCGCGAGGTCACCGACGACGTTCCACCACGGGAAGAGCGCGAGGGTGATCGCGACGGCCTGCAGCACGGTCTTGATCTTGCCGCCACGGCTGGCCGGGATCACCCGGTCGGACAGCACGGCGAAGCGGAAGACGGTGATGCCGATCTCCCGCACCATGATCAGCACGGTGACGATCCACGGCAGCTCGCCCAGGAGCGACAGCGCGACGAGGGCGCCGCCGATCAGGACCTTGTCGGCGATCGGGTCGACGAGCTTGCCGAAGTCCGTCACCAGGTTCTGGCGTCGGGCGATGATGCCGTCCGCGCTGTCCGTCACGATCGCGACGACGAACACGACGGCCGCCCAGACGCGCAGCGACGTGTCCTGACCGCCGTCGGCGAGCAGCATCACGAAGAACAGCGGCGCCATGAGGATGCGCACCACGGTGATGACGTTCGCCACGTTGGCGGTCGACGCCGGCCCCTCGCCCTTGCGGATCAGCCGTCCGCGCCACGGGAACCGGGCGCCGTGTGTGGTCTCCGAGCTCGTCATGTCGCTCACTCCCTGCCCGTCAGTCCCCATGCGTCCTCGTCCGGGCCGTCGTCCTCGACCTCAGGGTACCCGCGGGTCATGTCCGCCACCGGGTCCGAGCCGTAGCGGTCGTCGTCCTGTCCACCCGGGCCCGACGCGCCGGGCGCGGCAGGGGCCCCGGAGCCGACGGCGGACGGACCGGTGCCGGCCCCGTCGACGGGTGTGGCGCCTCCCTGCCGTGCCGACGGCGCCTCGGCGGCCGGCGGCTCCTCGCCGCGGAGCTTCGCGAGCACCCCGGGGAGCTGGTCGGGCGTGACGAGCACGTCGCGCGCCTTCGAGCCCTCGGACGGCCCGACGATGTCGCGCGACTCCATGAGGTCCATCAGGCGACCCGCCTTCGCGAAGCCGACGCGGAGCTTGCGCTGCAGCATCGACGTCGAGCCGAACTGGGTCGAGACGACCTGCTCGACGGCGGCGAGGAGCAGCTCGAGGTCGTCGCCGATGTCGGCGTCGATCTCCTTGCGCTCGACCACCGCCTGGACGTCCTGCCGGTACTCGGGCCGGGCCTGCCGCGTGACGTGCGCGACGACCTCGGCGACCTCGCTCTCCTGCACCCAGGCGCCCTGCACGCGGACGGCCTTGGACGAGCCCATCGGCAGGAAGAGCCCGTCGCCCTGCCCGATGAGCTTGTCCGCGCCCGGCTGGTCGAGGATGACCCGCGAGTCGGTGACGCTCGTCACCGCGAAGGCGACGCGCGACGGGACGTTCGCCTTGATGAGACCGGTGATGACGTCGACCGACGGGCGCTGCGTGGCGAGCACGAGGTGGATGCCGGCGGCACGGGCGAGCTGGGTGATGCGGACGATCGACTCCTCGACGTCGCGGGGGGCGACGAGCATGAGGTCCGCGAGCTCGTCCACGACGACCAGCAGGTACGGGTACGGCTTGAGCTTCCGCTCGCTGCCGGCGGGCAGCACGATCTCGTCGTTCTGGACGGCCTTGTTGAAGTCGTCGACGTGCCGGAACCCGAAGGACGCCAGGTCGTCGTACCGCATGTCCATCTCCTTCACGACCCACTGCAGCGCCTCGGCGGCCTTCTTGGGGTTCGTGATGATGGGCGTGATGAGGTGCGGGACCCCGGCGTAGATCGACAGTTCGACGCGCTTCGGGTCGACGAGGACCATGCGGACCTCGGACGGCTTCGCGCGCATGAGCAGGGACGTGATCATCGAGTTGATGAACACCGACTTGCCGGAGCCCGTGGACCCCGCGACGAGCAGGTGGGGCATCTTCGCCAGGTTGGCGACGACGAACCCGCCCTCGACGTCCTTGCCGACGCCGATGGTCATCGGGTGCTTCGACTTGGTGGCGGCGCCGGAGCGCAGGACGTCACCGAGGGAGACGATCTCGCGGTCCGTGTTCGGGATCTCGACGCCGATGGCGCTCTTGCCGGGGATCGGGGACAGGATGCGGACCTCGTTCGAGGCGACCGCGTACGACAGGTTCTTCGACAGCGCGGTGACGCGCTCGACCTTCACGCCGGGGCCGAGCTCGATCTCGTAGCGCGTGACCGTCGGCCCGCGGGAGAAGCCCGTGACCTTGGCGTCCACCTTGAACTCGGTGAGCACGCCGGTGATCGCCGCGACGATGTCGTCGTTCGCCTGGCTCCTGGCGACCGAGGGGGTGCCGGCGCTGAGCGTGGTCGCCGCGGGCAGGCGGTACGGGGCCGCCGGGTCCTCGTCGGCGGCGGCGGTGGCGGCGGGCAGGCCGTCGTCGGCCGCCTCGGGCTCGGGCGCGGTCGGCGAGACCACCGGGGAGACTCCGGCATCAGGTCGGGCGACCGCCGCGGGCTGCTCGGGCACCGGGGTGCCGAAGTCGCGGAGGGCCTGCTCGGCGACGGCGAGGTCCTGCTCGACCTGCTGCTCGCCGTGCACGGCGTCGTGCTCGACCGAGTCGTTCAGGTTGACCGAGGCGGGTACCGCGGGCGTGTGGTCCACGAGGCCGGCAGCGGCGCCCGCGTTCGGCCCCTGGGCGGGGACGGCACCGGCAGGAGGAGCGGGCGGCGCGGCCTGTGTCGCCGACGCCGGCAGGACCGGGCTGTCGTACGCCGGGTCCTCCTCGCGACCGGACTTGTTCCGTCGCCACCAGGGGACGGTGCTCGCGGGGTCGTCCCCGCCGTCGGCGCGCCGTTCGTCCTCGAACCCGAGGTCCTCGAAGAGCGGGAAGTCGGTCTGGTCCTTCGTGCGCCGCTTCGACGTGCGCGCTCGTGGCGCGGCCGGGGCCGCGTCGGACTCGGTGACGGTGTCGTCCTCGGCCGCGGGAGCCGGCGCACCGAACAGGTACGCGTACAGCTCGTGCAGGCGACGACCGGTCTTGTTCGGCGGCGTCTTCGTGATGATGAAGAGCGACAGCACGAGCAGCACGACCGCGACCGGCACCGCCACCCACACGGTGGCGACCGCGACCAACCAGCTGATCACGACCCAGCCGAGCACACCGCCCGCGGCGGCGAGAGCGACCATGCCGTCGGACGCGCTCGGCTGCCCGCCGAACACGTGGCAGAGCGATGCGATGGACACCAGCATCAGGCCGAGACCGATGCCGATCCGGGTGTTGTCGTGCACCGATGCGGGGTGCCGGAACAGCCACCCCGCGAAGACGATCATGATGACGGGCAGCGCGACCGCCAGCCGCCCGAAGAGCCCGCCGAACGTGTAGGCGTCGAGCGTGACGGACAGCGGGTTCGTGGGGTTGAGCCACTCGACGACCCCGCCCGCGAGCGCGAGCACGAACAGCAGGAACGGGAAGCCGTCGCGTCGTTCGTCCTTGGCGAGGGTCTCCTTGCCGAGCAGGCGGAAGAGCGCGCCGACGCCGTGTGCCATCGCGAGCCAGGCGGTCACGACGGGGTTCTGCTCGCGGAACACCGGGGTGGGTGCGGCCTGCGGCAGCTTCTTCGTCGTCGCCTGCGTGCGCGACGTTCCGCGCGACCCGCTCCCGCGGGACGACGTGGACGCGCGCGAGCGCGTGGTCGACTTGGTGCCTCCGGCCATGCGACGGAGCCTAATCCCCGCTCGGGACATTCCGTGGATGCCCCGCCGCGACCCGACGCCCCACGCGCGCGCACCCGACCCGTGGCGGACGCCGGGCAGGTGCGCGCCCCGACCGGACGCCCCGCGCGGTCAGTACCGGATCGCGTCGATGACCTTGACCCGCACCGCCACGATCGCGGGCAGGAACCCGGCGAGCGCCCCGACCAGCAACGCCGAGCCGACCCCGATCAGCGCCGCCTCCACCGGGAAGGGTGCTCCCCCGACGTCGACCCCGTTCGTGATCAGGCCACGGACCGTCCCGTTGCCGAGCACCGCCGCGCCGACCATCACCCCGACACCACCGGCGACGAGCGTGCCGAGCACGTTCTCGAGCAGCACGGCCACGAAGATCCGCCCGGCGGTGGCACCGACGCCGCGACGGATGCCGATCTCACGGATCCGCTGCCGGACGCTCACGAGCGACACGTTGAGGAGCCCGAGCCCACCGAGCACCAGGACCAGGACCGCGACCCCCGCGATCACCCAGCGCAACGCGCCGAGGGGATCACCGTCGACCGAACCGGCCGCGTCGGACCGGGTCGCGTCGACCGTCCACCCGGGACCGAGCGCCCGCTCCGCGTCCGAGGCGATGCGCGCCGCCACCGCCTTGCCGTCGTGCTCGGGCACCCAGACCTCGAAGAGCCGCTGCGAGCCGTCGTCGGGCGAGGCCACCGCGTTCGCCGTCGCGACGGAGTCCGCGAGCTGGTAGAACATCGGCTCGGTGTCGTACTCCGACGACACGTACCGGCCGATCACGACGGCGGTGACGTCGGGCGTCCCCGGCAGGCGCACGACCGGGTGCGTGACGACGTCCGGGCTGCCCAGTCGGTCCAGGAACGCCTGGTTGACGACGAGCGCCGGCGCGAGGCGGTCCCGGTCGTCCTCGGTGAACCAGGAGCCGTCGTCGACGCGCACGCGGTGCATCTCGGCGTACGCGGGGTCGACCGTGACGCCCTGCGCCAGGGTGACCCCGTCCGGGAACTGCACCGGACGCTGGGTCCAGGAGGCCTCGGTCGCGAAGCGGACGTGGTAGCGCTCGGCCCCGGCGCGGAGCTCCCGGTCGAGGGCGTCGGCGTCCGCGGCCGCTGCTGCCCCGGTGCCGTCCCCAGCGGAGGAGGCGGCGGAGGAGGCAGCGGAGGACTTCCCGGTGACCTGGTACGTCGCCGGTCGCCCGCCGTACTGCTCGTTGAAGGCTGCCGTGACCCGTTCGGCGAGTGCCCCGAAGCCGACGACGACCGCGAGCGACGCCACCGCGATGGTGACCCCGATCAGGCTGAGCACGACCCTGCCCCGGTGCACGCGGAGCTCCTGCCAGGACTCGACGACGGTCCCGACGACCGTGGTGAGCAGCCGGTTCACGCCGCCACCGCCCCGGTCGCGACGTGCACGTCGTCGACCACGAGTCCGTGGTCGATGCGGTGCACGACGTCCGCCCGCGCCGCGACCGCTGCGTCGTGCGTGATGGTGACGAGTGCCGCGCCCGTCTCGGCCGCGACGGTCTCGAGCAGCTCCATGACCACCCGTCCGGTGTCGACGTCGAGCGCTCCGGTCGGCTCGTCGGCCAGGATGAGCCGGGGAGCCCGGACGAGCGCCCGGGCGATGGCGACCCGCTGCTGCTCGCCGCCGGAGAGCCGGTGCGGCTGCGTGTCGGCGCGGTCCGCCAGGCCGACCCGGTCGAGCATCTCGAGGGCCAGGCGTCGGCGCGACCAGAACGCCCGGCCGGTCGCGTAGAGCAACGGGACCTCGACGTTCTCGACCGCGGTACGGCCCTGGAGCAGGTTGAACTGCTGGAAGACGAACCCGACGTCCGCGCCGCGCACGCGATCGCGTCGGACGGACCCGGCGCGTCCGACGTCCTGCCCGTCGAACTCGTGCAGCCCGTCGGTCGGGGTGTCGAGCAGGCCGAGGACGTTGAGGAGCGTCGACTTGCCCGACCCCGAGCGGCCGACGATCGCCACACGGCTGTCCGCCGCGACGTCCAGGTCGACACCGCGGAGGATCTCGAGCGTCGAGCCGTCCGGCAGGACGACGGACTTCCGCAGGTCGCGGACGTGCACGAGGCTCATCCGCCCGTCACCGTCCCGTCCTCGGTGGACTCCTCGTCGGGCTTCGCCTCCTTGCCGGGGACGAACTGCAGGACCGTGTCGCCCTCCGTCAGTCCGTCCCTGACCTCGACGGTCTCGCCGTCGTTGAGCCCGAGGGTGACCTGGCGCTCGGAGCGCTTCCCCTCGTCGTCGACCACGGTGACGACGCCGCGCTGGGCGGTCCCCTGCACGGCGGTGGTCGGCAGGGTGAGCACGCCCTCGGCCGACCCGGCGGACACGGCGACCGTGACCTCGAGCCCGGGGAACACGGTGACGTCGCCCGGGACGTCGCACCGCAGCTGCGTCGCGCCACCGCCCGTCGCCTGGGCGTCCTCCGTGCCCTCGGCGCCCGGTGTCGCGGTGCTGCCCGCGGCCGCCGCGGAGCTGAGCGAGAGGTTCGTGCAGGTGAACGGCGCCGGCCCGTCGGTGATCGTCACCGTCGCCTCCGACGGACGCGACGTCAACCGGTAGAGCTGCGCTGCCTTGAGGGTGGCGGTGACGCGGTACGCCTCGGGGGCGACGCGCGCGACGGTGTCCCCGATCGCGACGGGCTGCTTCGCCACGAGGTCGAGTCCGGAGACGGTGCCGGACGACGACGCGACGACGGTCGCGAAGGTCACGGTCGCGGGGAGCGGCTCACCGTCCTCGGTCGTCCCCGTCGCGGGCGTCTCGACCCGCAGGTCGATGATCGGTGCTCCTTGCTGGACCTGCGTGCCGTTCGTCACGAACACCTTGTTGACGGTGCCCTCCGCGGTCGAACGCACCGGCGTCGACGCGACGGACTCGATCGTCCCGGTCGCCTCGACGTCGTTGACGACGTCGCCCGTCTGCACGGTGACGGTCGGGTCCTCGAGCTGCGCCGTCGGCAGCGTCTCGGTGTCGTCCGGCTGCGCCGCGAAGAAGGCGAGGCGCACGAGCGACACCGCGATGGCGGCGAACACGAGGAACTTCAGGCCGGGCCACACCCAGCGACGCAGGACGGTCACCCTCGGACGGTATTGGCTGACATACCGAGGGAGCATCAGCCTGAGGGATGACGCAGGGTGGCCGCCCGGACGAACCGGACGCCGTCCCCGGGACCGTGACGCGACGGCAACGGCCAGGAGGCTCGGCGAGCGTTCCCGGGGAACGCGCGCCGAGCCTCCTGGCCGGGTGCAGAGCGGGTGCCTACGCCTCGATGACCACCGGGACGATCATCGGACGGCGGCGGTGCTTCGTGTTCACCCAGCGGCCGACGGTGCGGCGGACGACCTGCTGGAACGCGTGTGCGTCGCGCGTGCCGTTGCCGGCCGCGTCGGCGAGCGCCTTCGCGATCTGCGGGCGGACGTCGTCGAAGACCGAGTCGTCCTCGGCGAAGCCGCGGGACTGGATCTCCGGGCCGACCACGCACTGGCCGGTCGTGAAGTCGACGGCGCAGAAGATCGAGATGAAGCCCTCCTCCGCCAGGACGCGGCGGTCCTTGAGGTCGGCGTCGGTGATCTCGCCGACGGTCGACCCGTCGACGTAGACGTAGCCGATGTCGAGCTGGCCGGCGACGCTGGCCACGCCGTCCTTGAGATCGACGACGATGCCGTCCTGCCCGAGGATCACGTTGCGCGGCGGGACGCCCGTCTGGATCGCCAGGTCGGCGTTCGCGTACAGGTGACGGTGCTCACCGTGCACGGGCAGGACGTTCCGCGGACGCAGGATGTTGTAGCAGTACAGGAGCTCGCCGGCGGACGCGTGTCCGGAGACGTGCACCTTCGCGTTGCCCTTGTGCACGACCTTGGCGCCGAGCTTCGTCAGGCCGTCGATGACCCGGTAGACGGCGTTCTCGTTGCCCGGGATCAGGCTCGACGCGAGGATGACGGTGTCGCCCTCGCCGATCTCGATCTGGTGCTCGAGGTTCGCCATGCGCGCGAGCACGGCCATCGGCTCGCCCTGCGACCCCGTCGACATGTAGACGATCTGGTCGTCGGGGACGTTCTTCGCCTTCTTCGTGTCGATGAGCACGTCGTCCGGCACCCGGAGGTACCCGAGCTCGGCGGCGATGTTCATGTTGCGGATCATCGACCGGCCCATGAACGCGACCTTGCGGTTGGTCGCGGCGGCGGCGTCGAGGACCTGCTGCACGCGGTGCACGTGCGACGAGAAGCTCGCGACGACGACCTTCTTGCGGGCGCGCGAGATGACGTTCTCGAGCACCGGTCCGATGTCGCGCTCGGGTGCGGTGAACCCGGGGACGTCGGCGTTGGTCGAGTCCGGCAGGAACAGGTCGACGCCCTGCTCGCCGAGACGGGCGAAGGCGCGGAGGTCGGTGATGCGGTCGTCCAGCGGGAGCTGGTCCATCTTGAAGTCACCCGTGTGCAGCACGCGGCCGGCCGGGGTGGTGATCGCGACGGCGAGGGCGTCCGGGATCGAGTGGTTCACGGCCACGAACTCGAGGTGGAACGGGCCGAGCTGCTCGGTCTGGTCCTCCTGCACGACGAGCGTGTAGGGCTTGATCCGGTGCTCCTTGAGCTTCGCCTCGACGAGCGCGAGGGTCAGCGTGGAGCCGATCAGGGGGATGTCGCCCTTGAGCTTGAGCAGGTACGGGACGGCGCCGATGTGGTCCTCGTGCCCGTGGGTGAGCACGACACCGAGGACGTCGTCGAGGCGGTCCCGGATCGGCCCGAAGTCGGGGAGGATGAGGTCGACGCCCGGCTGGTGCTCCTCGGGGAAGAGCACGCCGGCGTCGACGATCAGCAGCTTGCCGTCGAACTCGTAGACGGTCATGTTGCGACCGATCTCGCCGAGGCCCCCGACGGGGATGACGCGGAGGGTGCCGGGTTCGAGCGGCTGCGGTGTGGAGAGCTGGGTGGGCATTCGGTCCTGACTGTCGTGCGACGCGCTGCGGCGCCGCGGTCTTCCTAACGTGTGGTGCCTGGCACCTTCGGCAGTGCGCCGCCGGCCGCCGCGTTGCGGTCGGGGCGGAAGTTCGAGAAGTCGGCGCCGGGGATGTCCCGCACCGCTTCGAGGGAGGTCTCGATGGCGTAGGCCTCGGTGTCCTCGGGGCCGACGAGCGGCAGCCGGACGCGCGGGCTCCCGATGCGGCCGAGCCCGTGCAGGACGTACTTCGCGGCGACGGTGCCGGGGACGTGCGTCATGATCGCGCGGACGAGCGGTTCGACGCGCTTGTGCTCGGCGGTCGCGGTCGCCAGGTCGCCGCGGTTCACGGCGTCGACGATCGTGCGGTACGGCGTGCTCGTGATGTTCGCGGTGACGCCGATCAGACCGGTCGCGCCGATCGACAGGTGCGGGAGCACGTTCGTGTCGTCGCCGGAGAAGTACATGAGGTCGGTGTTGTTCAGCACCCGGGAGACCTCGGCGAAGTCACCCTTGGCGTCCTTCACGGCGAGGATGTTCGGGTGGTGCGACGCCCGCACGATGGTCTCGTACGTGATCGGGATGCCGGTGCGACCCGGGATGTCGTACAGGATCACCGGCAGGTCGGTGGCGTCGGCGATCATCCGGAAGTGCGTGAGGACGCCCGACTGCGTCGGCTTGTTGTAGTACGGCGTGACGATCATCACGCCGTCGGCGCCGGCCTTCTCGCTCTGCTTGTAGAGGTGGATCGCGTGCGCGGTCTCGTTCGAACCGCCGCCCGTGATGATCTTCGCGCGGCCCGCGGCGACGGACTTGCCGACCTCGACCAGCCGGAGCTTCTCGGGGTCGGTCAGCGTGCTCGTCTCGCCGGTCGTCCCGGTGACGACGATGCCGTCGGCGCCGGCGGTGATGCAGTCGTCGATGTGCTGCTCGACGCCGGGCCAGTCGACCTCGCCGTCGGCCGTGAACGGCGTCACGAGGGCGACGAGGACCTGACCGAAGGGATTCTCACGCGGGGACACGCGCACCAGCGTACCGGGGATGTGCGCCGGGGCCGCCGTCCGGTCGGACGGTGCGCGGCTCGCGGACGGTCGGGAGGCGCGGCTCGCCCCCGTCGCGGCCGGTCCCGCCCGGCACCGGCGGCGGTCCACCGCGTCGATCCACGTTCCCGACGTCGAACCAGCGTGAGCGGCTGGTTCGACGTCGGTTCCGTGGTTCGACGCTCCGGCTGGGCCGGGCGCCGCGAGCGGCGCGGCGCGCTACGCGCGGCGGCGCCACTCCAGGAAGCGGTAGCGGGTGCCGTCGACGCGGGACTCCTGCCACGGGCCCTCGTCGGCGAGCTCCCACGCGTCGTCGAGCGCCGGCGCGCGGGTGTCGCCCGGGACCTCGAGGTCGACGATCGTCTCGGAGACCCGGTCGGCGAACGGCAGCGCGTCGGCGTACACCGCTCCCCCGCCGATCACCCACACGGGTTCGTCGGTGTCGAGTGCGGTCGCCAGGTCGTGCACGACCTCGGCGCCCTCGGCCGACCACGAGGCGTCCCGCGTCAGCACGACGTTCCGCCGCCCGGGCAGCGGCCGGAACCGCGGCGGCAGCGAGTCCCAGGTGCGCCGGCCCATCACGACGACCCCGTCACCGGTGACCTGGCGGAAGTGCGCGAGGTCCTCGGGCACGTGCCACGGGATGCCCCCGTCGGCACCGATGACGCCGGACGCCGTGCGGGCCCAGACCATGCCGACGCCACGGACGGGCTCGGTCCAGCCCATCAGACGGCGACCGCGGCCTTGATGGCGGGGTGGTGCTCGTACCCGACGACGGTGAAGTCCTCGTACACGTAGTCGTCGATCGAGTCGCGCGGGGCGATCTCCAGCGTCGGGTACGGGTACGCCGTGCGGGAGAGCTGCTCGCGGACCTGCTCGACGTGGTTGTCGTACACGTGGCAGTCGCCGCCGGTCCACACGAAGTCGCCGACCTCGAGCCCGGTCTGCGCGGCGATCATGTGGGTGAGCAGCGCGTACGAGGCGATGTTGAACGGCACACCGAGGAACATGTCCGCGCTCCGCTGGTACAGCTGGCACGAGAGCTTGCCGTCGACGACGTGGAACTGGAAGAAGGCGTGGCACGGGGCGAGCGCCATCTCCGGCACGTCGGCGACGTTCCACGCCGACACGATGAGTCGACGCGAGTCCGGGTTCGTGCGGATCTGCTCGATGACCTGGGCGATCTGGTCGACGTGCTCGCCGGACGGGGTCGGCCACGAGCGCCACTGCACGCCGTAGACCGGGCCGAGGTCGCCGTCCTCGTCCGCCCACTCGTTCCAGATGCGCACGCCGTGCTCCTGCAGCCAGCGGGCGTTGCCGTCGCCGCGCAGGAACCAGAGCAGCTCGTACGCCACGGACTTGAAGTGCACCCGCTTGGTCGTGACCAGCGGGAAGCCCTGCGACAGGTCGTAGCGGAGCTGCGCCCCGAAGATGCTGCGCGTGCCGGTGCCGGTGCGGTCGCCCTTCGGCGTGCCCTCCTCGAGCACCCGACGCAACAGGTCCTCGTAGGGAGTCGGCACGGCCGGGGTGGGGACGGTGGGATCGGGCTGCACGGTCTCGCTCACACCGAGAGCCTACGTCCACGGAGCGGCGGGACCACGCGGCGAAGCCCGAAGCCGGCTGAGTACCGTGATCCCCATGTCGACCCAGCCGCTCTCGATCCTCGTCGCCGGTGCGTCCGGTTTCATCGGGACCCCCCTCGTCCGTGCCCTGCGCGAGGCCGGACACCACGTCACCACGCTGACCCGCAGCGAACCCCGCACCGCGAGCGCGTTCCGCTGGTCCCCCGGCACCCGGCCGCTCGACCCGGCGGTGCTCGACGGCGCGGACGTCGTGATCAACCTCGCCGGGGCGAACATCGGCAGGCTGCCGTGGACCGCGTCCTACAAGCAGCAGATCCTCGACTCGCGGGTCCAGGCCACCGAGACCCTCGTCGAGGCGATGCGCCACGCTGCGAACCCGCCGGCGCTCTTCCTGTCCGGTTCGGCCTCGGGCGTCTACGGCGACCGTCCCGTGGACGTCCTCGACGACGACGCCGAGGCGGGCACGGGCTTCCTCGCCGACGTCTGCACGAAGTGGGAGGCCGCCGCGACCGCCGCCCCCGAGGGCGTCCGCGTCGTCCTGCTCCGCACCGGCATCGTGGTCGGGCAGGGCGGCGGCGCGCTCGCACCCCTCGTCCCCCTCACGAAGGCGGGGCTCGGCGGGAAGCTCGGCACCGGCGGGCAGTTCTGGCCGTGGATCGCGCTCGACGACGAGGTCGGCGCGATCGTGCACCTCGCGACCAGCCCCGACGCCGCCGACGTGCGCGGCCCCGTCAACCTGGCCGGACCGGAGGCCGCGGTGTCGAACCGCATCACCCGCCGTGTCGCCGACGACCTGCACCGCCCCTACCTGTTCAGCCTGCCGGCCTTCGCCCTGCGCACGCTGCTCCGCGAGGCGGCGGACGAGATGCTGCTCTCCAGCCAGCGGATGGCGCCTCGGAAGCTCACCGAGTCCGGCTACCGGTTCCGGTACGAGCGCTCCGAGGACGCGGTCGACGCCGCCTTCTGACCCGACGACGGGAACGACCCGACGACCGGAACGACCAGACGACCTGACGGACGGGAGGCCAGTGGCGACACCGCCACGGGCCTCCCGTCCGTCAGCGGTTCGCCGTCGCCTTCGCCAGCGCGGTCCGCATCGCCGCCCGCGCCCGCTTGCGGTCGCCGGCAGCGTCGTAGACGATCCCCAGGCGGTACCAGCCGCGCCAGTCCTCCGGGTCGGCCTCGACCGCGTCCCGGTAGCGCGGGAACAGCTCGTCGGCGGCGTCCCGGGTCGGCCGGCCCGACGGGCGGACGGGGACGACCTCGTCCGGGGTCGCGCCCTCCTGCTCGAGCCGGGCCCCGAGCCGGGTGATGCGCACGCCGAAGCGGACCTCGAGCACGAGCAGCAGCGCACCGATCGCGGCGACGACGAACAGCGCGACGCCGATGCCGATGCCGATCGGCTGGCCGGTCTGCACGAACGCGACCGCACGCTGCGCGACGAGTCCGATGTACAGCGCGAGCAGCAGGGTCATCAGCGCCGCCCCCCAGAACGGTGAGCGGAGGGACCGCCAGGTCGAGGTCACGGCTGACCGATGCCGAGGACGCTGCCGAGCCCGACGGTCAGCCCGCGGGCACCGACGACGGCGGACAACGCGGCTCGGATGCCGGCGACGTAGGCCACGTGGTCCGTCGTGTCGTGGCGGATCGTGACGGTCTCGCCCGGGCCGCTGAGCAGCACGTCCTGCACGGCCGTGACGCCCGGCAGACGGAGCGAGTGGATCGGGACGCTCGCGACCTGCTGCCCACGGGCACGCTGGTCGACGTGCGGGGCGTCGACGGGACCGACCTCACGGCGGGCGTCCGCGATGAGCTCGGCGGTCCGGACGGCGGTCCCCGACGGGCTGTCGACCTTGCCCGCGTGGTGGGTCTCGACGATCTCGACGGACGGGAACCACGGCGCGGCGATCGTGGCGAGGTGCGTCGCGAGCACCGAGCCGATCGAGAAGTTCGGGACGACGAGGACGCCCTGGTCGGGTCGTGCCTCGAGTCCGGCGCGGAGCGTCGCCAGGCGGTCGAGCGACCAGCCCGAGGTCCCGACGAGGACGTTCGCGCCGCTCGCCAGGGCGTGCTCGACGATCGCGGGGCTCAGCGCGGGGACGGTGACGTCGACGACGACGGTCGCGCCGCCGAACACCGACGGCGGGGCCTCGTGCACGGCGTCCCGCGAGGACAGCGACGCGACGAGCTCGAAGCCGTCGAGCGACTCCACGACGGAGGCCACCAGGCCCCCGAGACGACCGGTGGCGCCGACGACGGCGACGGGAGTGACCATGGGCTCCATCCTAGGATCGACGCATGCCGCTCCAGGTCAGGTCAGTCCCCGCCGACGCGCCCGAGGTCGACGCCCTGCTCGACGCCTACCTCGACGAGCGCGAGGCGACGTTCCCGAGCGCGCAGGGCTCGTACTCGCGGAAGCGCACCCCGGCCGTCGAGTTCACGGCGCCGGACGGCGTGTTCGTGGTGGCGTACGAGGTGGACGACGACGGGTCGCACCCGGTCGGCTGCGGTGGCCTGCGACGCATCGCTGCCCACTCCGACGACAGTGCCCGCTCGGACGACGACGCCCACCCGGGTGACGCGGACGAGCGCGACGACGCGTGGTTCGAGGTGAAGCACGTCTACGTCTCCCCCGCCGGGCGCGGTCGGGGCGTGGGGACCGCGGTGATGGACGCCCTGGAGCGCGCCGCGCGCGACCTCGGCGCCACGAGCGTCGTCCTCGACACGAACGACTCGCTCGTCGCCGCGGGTGCGATGTACCGGAGCCGCGGCTACCGGCGCGTCGCGGCGTTCAACGACAACCCGAACGCGACCGCGTGGTACCGCATGCCGGTGCGCTGACCGGTGTCGCGCCTCCCGGCCGGACCCGTGCCCCGGTCCGTGGCAGGACGCTAGACGGGCTGTTCGACCGGCAGCCCCGTGCGGAGCTCCACCGGCAGGTGCGCCAGGTCGTTGAGGGTGACCACCTCGGCCGGCTTCGCGGATCGGATCCGGATGATCGTCAGCGCGGTGTGCGCCACGTTCGTGCCCATCCAGCGCCACTCCGGCGCCTGGAAGGCCTCGCGGACGAACCAGCCGATCACCGCGTTGTGGGTGATGAGCAGGTCGTGGCGGTCCTCCCGCGCCGGCGTGAAGAACTCGGCCACGGCGTCGCCCATCTGGGCCTGCCCGGCGACGATCTCCTCTTCGGTCACACCGCCGTACCAGCCCTGGTAGGCGTGCGGCATGTCCGGTGTCGGCCCGGACGGGATGCAGTCGAAGAGCAGCGTCGAGGGCTCGGGCTGGATCGAGGGCAGCCGCTGCGCGAGGTACGCCGCCGTCTCGCTCGGGGCGTCGAGCGGCGAGTGGTACACACCGTCGAAGGGCACCCCGCCGAGCCGGTCGGCCACGAGCACCGCCTGACGCTTCCCGCGTTCGGAGAGCTTGCCGTCACGAAGGCCGTGCTCGGCGTCCTGGTGCTCACCGTGCCGGACGAGGTACAGGTAGTGCGACACGTCCGTCACCCCTCGACGCCGAGGGCCGCTGCGAGCTCGTCCCGCTGCACGGCACCGACCACCGAGGTGATGGTCGGCCGGGTGAGCAGGTCGCGCGCCAGGTCGAGCACGTCGCCGGTGGTGACCCGGTCGACCCGCTGCAGCGCGGTGCCGAGGTCGGTGAACTCACCGGTACCGAGTTCGGACCGTCCGAGCCGCGTCATGCGTGCGTCGGAGTCCTCGAGCGAGAGCGTCAGGGCACCCTCGATCTGCCCCTTGGCACGGCGGAGCTCGTCCTCGGTGATGCCGTCGTCGACCATGCGGGCGAACTCGGCGTCGATGATCTCGACGACACCGGCGACGTTGTCCGGGGCACAGCCCGCGTAGACGCCGAATGCACCGTTGTCGAGGTACGCCGGGGCGAAGGACGACACGGCGTAGGCGAGACCGCGGCGTTCCCGGACCTCCTGGAACAGGCGGGAGCTCATGCCACCGCCCAGCACGGCGTTGAGCACGCTGAGCACCGGGCGGCGGTCGTCGCGCAGGTCGAGGCCCTGGGAGCCGCGGAGCATGCTGACCTGTTCGGTCGGACGGTGCGCGACCGCGAGGCGCGCCACGGCGGGGTCGGCCACCGTCTGCGGCGTCCGTCGGGCGAGCGGCGAGGCCTTCGGGGCGTCGCGGAACACGCGCTCGACGAGTTCGCGGAAGCGGTCGTGGTCCACGGCACCGGCCGCGGTGACGACGATGCCGTTCGGCGCGTAGTGCTCGCGGTAGTGGTCGAGCACCTCGTCGCGCCCGACGGCACGGATGCTCTCGGGCGTCCCTCCGATGGGCCGGCCGAGGGGGTGCCCGTCGAAGGCCGCGGCGAAGAAGGCCTCGCCCGCGACGTCGGCCGGGTCGTCGGCGGCCATCGCCAGCTCCTCGAGGATGACACCGCGTTCGACCGCGAAGGCGTCCGCGTCGAGCACCGAGCCGGTGACCATGTCGCCGATCACCTCGACCGCCATGGGGACGTCGGTGTCCCGGACGCGGGCGTAGTAGCAGGTGTACTCCTTGGCGGTCGCGGCGTTGTGCTCACCGCCCACGGAGTCGAACGCGATGGCGATGTCGAGCGCGCTGCGTCGTCCGGTGCCCTTGAACAACAGGTGCTCGAGGAAGTGCGTCGACCCGAACTGGCCTTCGCGCTCGTCGCGGGAACCGACACCGACCCAGAAGCCGAGGCTGGTCGAACTCGCTCCCGGGACCGACTCGGTCAGGACCCGGACACCGGACGGCAGCACGGATCGGCGGACGAAGGCACCACCGGACGTCAGGAAGGACGTGTCCTGGGCCTCGAGCGGCAACGGCACTGGCTGGTTCATCGCAGGAGAGCCTACTGACCCGTGAGGGCTGGCCATCCAGTTTCCACAGCCTCAAGGCGCGTACCTCGAAGTGGGGTACGGACGAGGAGGATAGAAAGACTCGTCTGTCTGTCCCCCCTGTGGTACAGTCGTCACATCGGGTCGGAAGCCCCCCTAGATTCCGACCCGGTGGCTCGGGACATCAGTCCTGCGCGGCGGAGTCCCCCCACTCCCCCGCGGAGCCGATGAGTCCGAGGAGCAGCGCTGTGACGGTCGATTCCCCCCAACCGACCGTCCAGCGTCTCCCGGGCCCGAGCACGAACCTCGCGTCGCCGGACGGGTCGAGCGTCCCCCCGACTCCCCGCTCCGGCGGCGCGAAGGTCCGCATCCTCGAGACCGCGTCGAAGCTCTTCTACGAGGAGGGCATCCGCGGCGTGGGCGTCGACCGCCTCATCTCCGAGGCGAGCGTCACGAAGGCGACGTTCTACAAGCACTACGGGTCGAAGGACAACCTGATCCTGGCCTACATCCGCGCGCAGGACGAGCGGGTGCAGCAGGCGTTCACGCGACTGGTCGACGAGGCAGCCACCCCGGTGGAAGCCGTCCGCGCCTGGGTCGCAGCGGTCTCCGACGACGTCGGACGCCCGGACTTCCGCGGCTGCGCCTTCCTGAACGCGGCTGCGGAGTACCACGACCCCCGCGACCCGGTCCGCCAGGTCGTCGCCGCACACCGTGACTGGTACACGGAACAGCTCTTCGCGCTGCTGCAGCGCGCCGGACACCCGATGCCGGGCGACGGTGCCGACGAGCTCATGCTCGCGCGCGACGGCGTGATGGCCGGTGCGTACGCCGGCGACGCGATCGCCGCGACGGCAGCGCTCGGACGGGTCGTCGAGCGCGTCATCACGCGCTGACCTCGCTGGCACCACGGCACGGACGGGAGGCGCGGGGCGGCGCCGCCACGCGCCTCCCGTCCGTCCCACCCTCGGGACAGGCCGCGGGTGTTGGCTGGAACGCATGGCCAACGACCCCAACTGGAACCTCCCCGAGGTCCCCACGTTCACCCTGACGAGCCCCGACTTCGCCGACGGTGGCACGCTGCCCGACTGGGCGCGCGGCTCCGACGTCGGTGGCGAGGACCGCTCCCCCGCGCTCGAGTGGTCCGGGGCACCCGAGGGCACGCAGAGCTACGTCCTCACCGTGTACGACCCCGACGCCCCGACCGGCTCGGGCTTCTGGCACTGGAGCCTGACGGATGTCCCGGCGTCGACCACCTCGCTGCCGCAGGGTGCCGGGACCGACGACGCGCTGCTGCCCGCCGAGGCACTGCGACGCCGCAACGAGTACGGCACCGACACCTTCCTCGGCGCCGCTCCGCCCGCCGGCCACGGACCCCACCGCTACGTCTTCACCGTCAGCGCACTCGACGTGCCGGTGCTCGAGGCGCCCGCCGACGCCACCCCGGCCGTCGTCGGCTTCCTGCTCCGGGAACACCTGCTCGGCCGCGCGCAGCTGACCGGCACGCAGGAGACGCCCGCGTCCTGACGCACCCCGCAGGCGCCCCGGGTGCCGAGTCTCGGCCTCAGCGACTGTTCTCGTGCTCCGGGGCCCGAGAACCGTCGCGCCGCCCGAGTCTCGCGCCCACCGAGCGCCGCACACACGGCAACGGCCGCCACTCCAGCAGGAGTGGCGGCCGTTGCGGTGTCAGCAGCGCGAGGCGCGAGGGATCAACCCTCGGCGTTGTCCTCGGTGTGCTTCTCGTGACCCTCGCGGCCCTCGGTGTCGACCTCGTCCGCGACGACCGGCGCGAGCGACAGCTTGCCGCGGTCGTCCACCTTGGTGACCTCGACCAGGACCTTCTGGCCGACGCCGAGGACGTCCTCGACGTTCTCCACACGCTTGCCACCGGCGAGCTTGCGGACCTCGGAGACGTGGAGCAGACCGTCGCGGCCCGGGAGCAGCGACACGAAGGCGCCGAACGTCGCGATCTTGACGACCGTGCCGAGGAACTGGTCCCCGATCTCCGGGTTCGTCGGGTTCGCGATCGCGTTGACCTGCGCGCGTGCGGCCTCGGCCGACGGGCCGTCGACGGCGCCGATGTAGACGGTGCCGTCGTCCTCGATCGAGATGTCGGCGCCGGTCTCGTCCTGGATGCCGTTGATCGTCTTGCCCTTCGGGCCGATCAGCTCGCCGATCTTGTCGACCGGGATGTTGACCGAGATCACGCGCGGGGCGGTGTCGGCCATCTCGTCCGGTCCGTCGATGGCCTCGTTGAGGACACCGAGGATGGCCGAGCGGGCCTCCTTGGCCTGCTTCAGCGCGGCGTCGAGGACCGACGACGGGATGCCGTCGAGCTTCGTGTCGAGCTGGATCGCGGTGACGAACTCCGACGTGCCGGCGACCTTGAAGTCCATGTCACCGAGGGCGTCCTCGGCACCGAGGATGTCGGTCAGCGCCGCGTAGCGGGTCTGGCCGTCGACGGTGTCGGAGACGAGGCCCATCGCGATGCCCGCGACCGGGGCGCGCAGCGGCACACCGGCGTTGAGGAGCGACAGCGTCGACGCGCAGACCGAGCCCATCGACGTCGAGCCGTTGGAGCTCAGCGCCTCGGACACCTGGCGGATGGCGTACGGGAACTCCTCGCGCGACGGCAGCACCGGCACGAGGGCGCGCTCGGCGAGGAAGCCGTGCCCGATCTCGCGACGCTTCGGCGAACCGACACGGCCGGTCTCACCGGTCGAGTAGGGCGGGAAGTTGTAGTGGTGCAGGTAGCGCTTCTTCGTGACGGGCGACAGCGAGTCGATCTGCTGCTCCATCTTGAGCATGTTCAGCGTGGTGACGCCGAGGATCTGCGTCTCGCCGCGCTGGAACACCGCGGAACCGTGGACGCGCGGGATCACGGCGACCTCGGCGTCGAGCGGACGGATGTCGGCGAGGCCGCGACCGTCCATGCGGACCTGCTCGGTCAGGATGCGGCCGCGGACGACCTTCTTCGTGACCGACTTGTAGGCGGCACCGACCTGGCCGACGGCGCTGTCGGGGAGCTCCCCGGCCTCGACCTTGGCGGCGACGGCCTCCTTGACGCGGGCCTTCAGGGCGTCGTCCTTGTCCTGACGCTCGACCTTGCCGGCGATCTGGTAGACGTCCTTCAACTCGTCGAGGGCGAGTGCCTCGACCGCGGAGTAGACCTCGGGTGCGTAGGGCGGGAAGACCGGGTAGTCCTGGATCTCCTTGGCCGACTGCGCGGCCATCTTCGCCTGCGCCTCGACCAGGACCTTGAGGAACGGCTTGGCCGCCTCGAGGCCCTGCGCGACGATCGCCTCGTCGGGCTTGGTCGCGCCGCCCTGGATGAGACCCCAGGCGTGCTCGGTCGCCTCGGCCTCGACCATCATGATGGCGACGTCCTCGTTGCCCTGCTCGTCGGTGACGACACGGCCCGCGACGGTGAGGTCGAAGACGGCGTCGGCCAGCTGCGAGGCCTTCGGGAACGCGACCCACTGGTCGGTGCCGTTCGAGCCCGGGATGAGCGCGAGGCGCACACCGGCGATCGGGCCGGAGAACGGCAGACCGGAGATCTGGGTCGACGCGGACGCCGCGTTGATCGCGAGCGCGTCGTAGAACTCGTCCGGCGCGATGCTCAGGACGGTGATGACGATCTGGACCTCGTTGCGCAGGCCGTCGACGAACGACGGACGCAGCGGCCGGTCGATCAGTCGGCAGACGAGGATCGCCTCGGTACTCGGACGGCCTTCGCGACGGAAGAACGAGCCGGGGATCTTGCCGGCGGCGTACGAGCGCTCCTCGACGTCGACCGTCAGCGGGAAGAAGTCGAAGCCCTCGCGCGGGTGCTTGCCGGCGCTGGTGGCCGAGAGGAGCATGGTCTCCTCGTCGAGGTACGCGGCGACCGCGCCCTGGGCCTGCTGTGCGAGGCGGCCGGTCTCGAACCGGACGACGCGCTTGCCGAACTTGCCGTTGTCGATGACGGCTTCGGCGAACTTGATCTCGGGACCCTCCAAAAGGGTGCCTCCTTGACGTGTTCGGCAGACCTGGGCGACGGCACTCGTGGTGCGTGCGCGCCGAGAGGTCGGGGCGCATGTCTGGCCAGCAGTAGAAGCACTCGGGACTCCGAACGGCCCGCGAGCCACCACCGATGACCAGCTCCGTGCCCGGTCTGCGCAGTGTTGTGTGCCAGCTCCGCGAGTGTGACGTCCGGAGCGTGACGTCCGGAGAACGGTCCCCGGACGATGAGGACTTTACCAGTCCTCAGGCGCCGGGCGGGTGTTGCTCCTGGCGAACGGGCGTGTCCCCGGTAGCCTGCCGCCATGCGCACCAGCCCCTCCCGGTCCGTGCTCGTCGCGACCGCCGTGGTCGTGGGCGCGCTCGTCGCACCGGTCGCCACCGCCCTGCCCGCGGACGCCGCGACGCCGCAGTACCCCACCTGGCAGGACGTGCAGCAGGCGAAGGGGAACGAGGAGGCCGCCGCCGCCGAGGTGACGAAGGTGCAGGCGGCGCTGCAGTCGGTGCAGGCCGACGCCGCCGCGAAGTCGCAGACAGCCCTCGACGCCTCCGCGGCCGCCGACCGCGCCGAGGCGGACCTCGCTTCGGCGACGCAGACCGCCTCGACCCTGCGGACCCAGGCCGACGACGCCGAGCGCACCGCCGCCCAGGCGCAGGACCGAGCCGGGCAGTTGGCCGCGACGCTCTACCGCGACGGCAGCCAGAACGCCATGACGACCCGCATCGCCACCACGCAGGACCCGGACCAGCTGCTCTACCAGCTCGGTGCGGTCGACCAGCTCTCGAGCACGTGGCAGGGCGTGCTGGAGGACGCCTCGGTCGCCGGCCACACCGCGGAGTCGCTGCACGACCAGGCCGAGCGCGCCGAGTCCGAGCGGAGCAGCCTCGCTGCCGCGGCCGAGCAGCGCTCCGCCACGGCCCGCTCCGCATCCGACGCAGCCGCACGGGCCGTCGCGGACACGCAGCAGCACAGCGACGAGCTGTACGCACAACTGGCCGCGCTGAAGGACACCACCGCCGCGACCGAGCAGCAGTACGAGCTCGGCGTGCAGGTCGCCGCGCAGCAGGCCGCCCAGCAGCGGGCGCGCGAACGAGCCGCCGCCGAGGCAGCAGCTGCCGCCGCCGCACCGTCGCCGTCGTCCCCGGCACCGACGAGCGGCGGCTCGGACACGTCCTACCCGAGCACGGGCGGGGTCACCGTCGACCCGGCCGGAGCGCAGGCCTACGCCCGCGGCGCCATCGGCGCCTACGGCTGGGGCGGCGACCAGTTCTCGTGCCTGGTGTCCCTCTGGAACCAGGAGTCCGGCTGGCGCGCCAACGCCCTCAACGCCTCGAGCGGCGCGTACGGCATCCCGCAGTCACTGCCGGCGAGGAAGATGGGCGTCGCCGGGGCGGATTGGCGGACGAACGCGGCGACGCAGATCAACTGGGGACTGGCGTACATCCACGACGCCTACGGCTCCCCCTGCGCGGCGTGGAACCACGAGATGAGCGTCAACCCGCACTGGTACTGATCGACCGGCGTCCGGGGGTCGCCCGCTCAGTGGCCGAGGCCACCGAGCAGGGACGCGAAGTCGGTCGGCGCGGCGAGCGCGTCCTGCTGCGGCGTCCGCCGGGAGGCCCGGATCGCCCAGGCCAGGTCGGCTCCGGCCCGGTGGATGCGTGCGTCCAGTGCGGCGGAGTCCGCCTCGCTCCCCCAGTCGTCGGTCGCGGCGAAGACGCCGGTCGGCACCACCGCGGCGCGCAAGTACGCGAACACCGGGCGCAGGGCGTGGTCGATCGCGAGCGAGTGCCGTGCGGTCCCCCCGGTCGCGGCGAGCAGCACCGGCAGGTCGGTCACGCCGTCCTTGTCGAGCACGTCGAGGAACGACTTCGCCAGACCGCTGATGCCCGCGGTGAAGACCGGGGTGACGAAGACGAGCGCGTCGGCCTCGAGCACCGTGCGCTGGGCGGCGGCCAGGCCCGGTGCGGCGAACCCGGTGAGCATCGCGTCGACGATCTCGTGGGCGATCGGACGCAGCTCGACCTGGCGGACGTCCACCGTGCCTCCCGGCTGGTCCGCCGAGACGGCGGCGACCGCTGACGCGGCGAGCCGGTCTGCGAGCAGGCGGGTGGAGCTGGGCTCGGAGAGCCCGGCGGAGACGACGGCGATGGTGGTCATGGCGATTCCCGACTTTCGATGCGTTTGCATGAACATCCTACCGAACCGCGTCGGTGACGCAACCATTCCCGGCCCTCGACAGGCGGTGAACGAGGAACGCCCCGGTCCTCACGAGGAGGACCGGGGCGTTCGGTCACGCAGTGTCTGCGAGTCGACTAGCGACGCAGGCCGAGGCGCTCGATGAGCGCACGGTAGCGGTTGATGTCGACGTCGGAGAGGTAACCGAGGAGACGGCGACGCTGACCGACCATGAGCAGCAGACCACGACGCGAGTGGTGGTCGTGCTTGTGCTCCTTGAGGTGCTCGTTCAGGTCGTTGATGCGACGCGTCAGAACGGCGACCTGGACCTCGGGGGATCCGGTGTCGCCCGGGTGGGTCGCGTACTCTTCGATGATCTCCTGCTTGACCTTCGCGTCAAGTGCCATGGATGATCCCCTTCCTGTCCGTTGCGCGGTGCTCATGCCTGATGCATGGGCGCTCTTTGTCCGCGGCCGTTCGACGGCAACCGGACGAGACTACCAGAGATCAGACGGTGCGGGCGCGCAGGCGCTGCCGTCGCGGCACCGGGAGCAGGCTGCGGACGAGTCCGACGAGCGTGGCGCCGAGCAGCCCGCCGAGGCCGTTCGACAGGACGTCCCGCGGGTCCGCGACGCGGTAGGGCAGGTACGCGGCCTGCGCGAGCTCGATGCCGACCGACAACGCGACCGCGACCACGGCACCCAGCAGCCACCAGCGGCGCGGGAGCCACAGCGCCGCGATCATCCCGACGGGGACGAACATGCCGATGTTCGCGAGGAACTCGACCCGGTCGTAGCTGAACCACGCGCCGTGCGGCAGCTGCTGCAGCCAGGCGATGACGTACAGCACGAGCTCGTCCTGCGCGTGCGTGAAGACCCGCGGCGTCAGCGTCATCCGCCAGATCACCCAGGCGTAGCCGGCGGTGAGGGCGAGCAGCAGGAGCTTCCGGAACATCCGGTCAGTATCACTGCCGGCTCCTGGCAGCGGGCCGCGCTCCACCTGGGCGGACGCCGGGCCACGCTGGCACGACGCCGTGTCCTCCTGCCAGCATGGACGCATGCCGGAGCAGGGGACGGACGGCCGCACCAGGGGCAGCGGACGACGACAGTGGGCGGTGCTCGCCGTGGGAGCCGTCGTCGCGGTGGCCGTCGCTGCGCTCGTGCTCAGCACGGTGACCGGACGCGACGGCGGTCCGGACGGCACCGGCACTCCCGGGGCGACGGCCGGAGGCGGCGGGTCGGGGCGCGCGATCGCGGAGCGCGAGTCCGCCACCGCGGCCTTCCCCGGCGGCCTGGCGCGCCAACCGGAGCAGGACAACCAGGCGGCCCGCCGCGCAGCAGACGCCCGGGCGGACGGCGAGCGCACCACCGCCGACCAGATCGACCAGATCGCGGACCAGCCGGTGGCGACCTGGCTGACGGACCCCTCCGAGTCGGCCACCCGCAGCGTCGTCCGACGGGTCGTGCGGAGCGCCGAGCAGCAGCACCGCACACCCGTCTTCGTCCTCTACGCGATCCCGGACCGCGACTGCGGCAGCTACTCCGCGGGCGGCACCGCCGAGGACGCCTACCTGCCGTGGGTGCGGTCTGCCGTCCGGGCGATGGCGGGGTCGCACGCGGTCGTGCTCGTCGAACCGGACTCGATCGCGCAGATCCACGTCTGCGAGCGCCTCGGCCAGGACCGGCTGCGGCTGCTCGACCGCGCGGTGCACGAGCTCTCCGGGCACGGGCTCACGGTGTACCTCGACGGCGGCAACGAGGACCGGGTGCCCGTCGCCACGATGGCGCGGTGGCTGCGGCAGGCCGGGGTGGACCGGACGCAGGGCTTCGCGACGAACGTCTCGAACTTCTACCGGGTCGACTCGGAACGTGCGTACGCCGACCGGTTGGCGGACGCGATCGGCGGCGACCCGCACTTCGTGATCGACGTCTCGCGGAACGGGCAGGGATGGCGCGGGACCTGGTGCAACCCCGAGGGTGCGGGACTCGGACAGGCGCCGCACGTCACCGGGGGGTCCTCTCGCCTCGACGCCCTGCTGTGGGTGAAGACCCCCGGGCTGAGCGACGGCACCTGCAACGGCGGGCCAGCGGCCGGGCAGTGGTGGGAGTCGTACGCCCTGGCGCTCGTGGCGCACCGCCGGCAGGACTGAGCCGACCGCCCGGCCCGTCGTCGCGGAACGGTGTCGGCACCGCGCCGTCGTCGGTCGTCGGTGGTTCCATGGCGCCATGACCGCCACCCGTCGCCACTCCGTCGTCCCGCCGTACCTGCTGCGCGCCGTCGCCGCCGCGTCGGAGCACCCCCGCGCGGCCTCGGCGGCACGCACCGCCCTCGCCGAGATGGACGTCGTCGCCGCACCGAAGCACGAGCACCGCGTCCGGTCGCAGGGCATCAGCGGCACGGTCGACCGATCGCCGCAGCGCACCGTCGCCGACGCCCACGGCACGACGACCCTGCCCGGCACGGTCGTCCGGCGCGAGGGCGACCCGGACTCGGGTGACGCCGCGGTCGACGAGGCGTACGCCGGCCTCGGCGCGACGCACGCGTTCTGGTTCGACGTGTTCGGCCGGGTGTCGATCGACGGCGCCGGGCTCCCGCTCGACGCCACGGTGCACTACGGGCAGGACTACGACAACGCCTACTGGGACGGTCAGCGGATGGTGTTCGGCGACGGGGACGACGAGGTGTTCCGGCGCTTCACGGTCGCGCTCGACGTCATCGGCCACGAGCTCGCGCACGGCGTCACGCAGTACACGGCCGACCTGACGTACCAGGGGCAGTCCGGCGCCCTGAACGAGTCGGTCAGCGACGTCTTCGGCTCGCTCGTCGCGCAGTACGCCGCCGGGCAGACCGCCGACCAGGCCACGTGGCTCATCGGCGAGGGGCTCTTCACCGACGCCGTGCACGGCGTGGCACTCCGGTCGATGCGGGCGCCGGGGACCGCGTACGACGACCCGGTGCTCGGGAAGGACCCGCAGCCGGCGACCATGGCCGACTACGTCGAGACCACCGAGGACTCCGGCGGCGTGCACCTGAACTCGGGCATCCCGAACCACGCGTTCTTCCTCGCCGCGACGGCGATCGGCGGGTACGCGTGGCAGGGCGCCGGAGCCGTCTGGTGGGACGCCCTGACCTCGCCGGAGACCACCGAGGACATCGACTTCGCCGGCTTCGCCCGGGTCACCGTCGACGCCGCCGCGGCACGATTCGGGCAGGGCTCGACGGAGCACGCCGCGGTCGAGGACGCCTGGCGGAGCGTCGGCGTGCTCACCGGTCCGTGACGGCGTAGAACCGGAGCATGCAGATCGTCGTCCGCCGCAGTGGTGGGTTCGCCGGCCTCTCACGGGGATGGCGGATCGACACCGACTCGTGCGACGACCCGGACGCCTGGGACGACCTGGTCGGCGCACTCCCGCGCGAGGCCCCGGTCCGGCGACGGCACGCGGTGCCCGACGACTTCACCTGGACGGTGAGCGTGGCCCGCACCACCGTCACGATCCCCGGCAGCCAGCTCGACGGCCCGTGGGCCGCCCTCGTCACGCGCGTGCGCGACGAGGGCGAACCCGTCAGCTGAGCGCCGCGCGACCGCCGGCCGCCGCTCCCGGCGGACTCGCGTCAGTCGGTGACGTCGACCACGACCAGCCGTCGCGTCGGCCGCGTCATGGCGACGTACACCGCGGCCGCGGCGCGTGCCGCGTCCGCACCGACCCGGTCGGGGTCGACCAACAGCACGCCGTCGAACTCGAGGCCCTTCGCGTCCGCCCCCGTCAGGACCGTCACCGACCCCGGTCGCGGCGAACCGAGCCCCCGGACGTCCGCGTCGGTCCGCGCCAGGCGCTCGCGCACGGCGGCGACGTCGACCTCGGGGACGATGACGCCGATCGTGCCCGACCCGATCCGGCCGCGCTCGGCCTCGACGCGCTCGGCGACCGTGTCCAGCAGCGCCACGCGGCGCACCGACACGCGGTCCACCGGGTCGCCGTCACGCACGGCCTCGGTCCTGGTGACCGCCAGCCCGGCGGCGTCGGCGAACGAACCCGCGGCCTGCACGATGGACCGCGGGGTGCGGTAGTTCACCGTGAGCTCCTCGATCCGGTGGTCGAGCGGCACCACGGGCGCGCGACCACGACGGCGACGCGCGAGGGCGCCGACGACGTCGTCCCAGGTGCGCGCGGCAGCCGGCGAGGACCCCTGCGCCATGTCGCCGACGATCGTGAACGACCGCAGCGGGTTGCGGCGCGCGAGCACCCGCCACTGCATCGGCGAGAGCTCCTGGGCCTCGTCGACGACGATGTGCCCGTAGGTCCACTCGCGGTCCTCGGCTGCACGCTCGGCCGTGGTGCGCGGGTCGCCGCCCTCCGCGAAGGACCCGGCGACCTGCTCGGCGGAGACGATGCCCTCGACACCCATGTTCTCGATCGCCTGACGGGCGTTCTCGATGTCGCGGTTGCGGCTGGCCTTGGCGGCGCGCTTCGCGGCGCCGCCGGTGGGGTCGAACGGGCCGAGGAGCTCGGCGGCCTCGTCGAGGAGCGGGACGTCCTCGATCGTGAAACCGGCGCCGCGAGGTCGCTGGAGCAGGGCCCGGCGGGCGGGGGCCCAGTCGGGCGTCAGCGAGGCGAGCCAGTTCGGGCGCGCGTAGAGGTCCTCGAGGAACTTCTCCGGCGGGAGCGGCAGCCAGGCGGTGTTGAGCAGGACCCGGGCGTCGTACGAGCTGCGGATGTCCTCGCGCAGGACCTTCTCGTCGGCCTCGTCCACCGTCGTCCCGCGGGCGCGCAGCTGGTCGGCGAGCAGGCGGGTCATCGCGTCGAGGGCGATCTTGTTGAAGGTGACCCGGGCGACGTTGTGCGGCTTCCCACGGTCCTGCGCCCGTTTGAGGGCGTCGGCGACGAGCTGCGGCGGCACCGTGAGCCGCTCCCCCTCGACGTCGAGCACGACCGACTCGGTCGGGACGACCTGGCGGGAGCGGACGGCACGGCGGAGCAGGGACGCCATCTGCGCCGAGCCCTTCACCGCGGCGACGTCCCGGTGGTCGTGCGTCGTCGCGTGCACGCCCGGGTACAGCGACCCGAGCGAGGCCATCACCACGCCGGTCTCGCCGAGCGACGGCAGCACCTGCTCGATGTACGTCAGGAACGCCGGGGACGGCCCGACCATGAGCACGCCGGAGCCCCGGAGCCGGTCGCGGTGCGTGTAGAGCAGGTACGCGGCGCGGTGCAGCGCCACGGCGGTCTTGCCCGTGCCGGGGCCGCCCTGCACGATGAGGACACCCTCGAGCGCGGAGCGGATGATGCGGTCCTGCTCGCCCTGGATCGTCGCGACGATGTCGGTCATCCGCCCGGTGCGCTCGGCGGTGACCGCCGCGAGCAGCGCTCCCTCGCCCTGCAGGTGCGTGCGCTCGTCGTCGTACAGGGTCGCGTCGAAGACCTCGTCCTCGACGTTCACGACCGTGCGGCCCTCGAGCGTCAGGTGGCGGCGGGCGCGCATGCCCATCGGGTGCGCTGCGGTCGCCTGGTAGAAGGCGCTCGCACCGGGGACGCGCCAGTCGAGCAGGAGCGGTCGGTGCTCGACGTCGCGGAGGCCGACGCGGCCGATGTACCGGAACGTGTCGTCGGGCGACTCCGGCTCGGACACCTCGAGCCGACCGAAGACCAGGCGGTCGCCGACGCGGTCGAGCGTGGCGATCGTGTCCTCGTAGAGGCGTGCGTAAGCGTCGCGCTCGCTGCGGCTCTGGTGGTTGCCGCCCACCGCCTGGCGGCGGGTCTCGGCCAGGCGCTGCTCGGCCTCGGCCGTCAGCTCGTCGAGACGGGTGAAGAGACCGTCGACGTAGGTACGTTCGCGGTCGGTCTCGGTCGGTTCGGACACACGCCACCCTTCGGGAAACAGGGGTGTCCAGTGTAGTCCCGCCGGGAGACCACCGGGGGCGACGCGACGCGTGACGGACGGGAGGCACGTGGCGGACCCGCCACGTGCCTCCCGTCCGTCAGGGCGACAGCCCCTACATCTCCTCGTGCGTGTCCGGGTCGCCGTCCCAGAGGCGACCGCGCTCGAGCCCCGAGATCGCGCGGACCTCGTCGTCGGTCAGCTCGAAGCCGAAGACGTCGAGGTTCTCGCGCTGCCGGTTCGCGTCGCCGGACTTCGGCACCGGCACCGCGGCGAGCTGGACGTGCCAGCGCAGCACGACCTGACCGGGCGTCACGCCGTGGGCGGACGCCGCGTCGAGCACGGGCTGCTCGGTGAGCAGTTCGGACTGCTTCGCGAGCGGGCTCCAGCTCTCGGTGACGATGCCGTACTCGGCGTGCACCTTGCGGAGCTCGGCCTGCGGGAAGTACGGGTGCAGCTCGACCTGGTTCACGGCCGGCGCGACGCCGGTCGCGTCGATGATCGCCTCCAGGTGCTCCGGCGTGAAGTTCGAGACGCCGATCGAGCGGACCTTGCCGCTGTCCCGGAGGTCGACGAACGCCTTCCACGTGTCGACGAACTTGCCGACCGAGGGGTTCGGCCAGTGGATGAGGTACAGGTCGACGCGGTCCAGCCCGAGGTTCCCGAGCGTCTCGTCGATCGAGCGGTGCGCCTCGTCGTAGCCGTGGTGCCGGCCGGGCAGCTTCGAGGTGACGACGAGGTCCTCGCGGTCGACCTCGGACTCGCGGACGGCACGACCGACGGCGTCCTCGTTGCCGTAGTTCAGCGCGGTGTCGAGCAGCCGGTAGCCGCTCGTGATCGCGGCGCCGACCGCTGCGGTGCCCTCGTCGCCGTTCAGCCCGTACGTGCCGAGGCCGAGCTCCGGGAAGCGGTGGCCGTCGTTCAGCTCGATGGTGGGCGCGCCGACCTGCATCAGCGGACCCCGAGCAGGTCGATGATGAAGATGAGGGTCTTGCCCGACAGGAAGTGACCGCCGCCGGCGGGGCCGTAGGCGAGCTCCGGCGGGACGGTGAGCTTGCGGCGACCGCCGACCTTCATGCCGGGGATGCCCTCCTGCCAGCCGCGGACGAGCGCCGCGAGCGGGAAGTCGATCGGCTCGCCGCGGTTCCACGAGCTGTCGAACTCCTCGCCGGACTCGTACTCGACACCGGCGTAGTGCACCTTGACGGTCGAGCCGGGCTGCGCGACGTCGCCGTCACCCTCGACGATGTCGGTGATCACGAGCTCGGTGGGGGCCGGGCCCTCGGGGGCGTCGAACTCGGGCTTGCTGTTGAGGTCAGTCATGCCGGTCAGTCAACCAGGTGGGGTGCGGGTGCCTCCCCGGCGGCGCGGATGTCTCGCTCCCCGCGAACGGGCGCCTTCTGTCGGGGTCGACGGACCGTTGCGACGGATTCCGCCCGCTCGCGCGGCAGGAGCACCAGAATGGTTCCACCGTGACACGATCTGACACCGCACCCCGCCGCCGCCTGCTCGCCGACCTCACCCCGCTCCGCCGCTCCCCCGCGTTCGCGCGGCTCTGGGCCGGCACCGCGATCGCCGGCATCGGCACGCAGATGACCACCGTCGCGGTCGGCCTCGAGGTGTACGAGATCACCCGCTCGACCTTCGCGGTCGCGCTCGTCGGCGTCATCGCCCTCGTCCCGATGATCGTCGCCGGGCTCTACGGCGGGATGCTCGCCGACGCCTTCGACCGGCGGCTCGTGGCCCTGGTGTCGGCGATCGTCGCCTGGGCCGCGGTCGCGCTCATCGCCACGCACGCCTGGCTCGGGCTGCAGAGCGTGGCGCTCCTCTACGTCCTCGCGACCGTGAACGCGGTGGCCGCGACCGTGAGCAACGCCTCCCGCTCGGCGATCGTCCCCCGGCTCGTCGGCACCGACCTGCTCCCCGCGGCGAGCGCCCTCGGCGGCATCGCGTCCGGGTTCCAGGTCACCGTGGGTCCGGCGATCGCCGGTGTCCTCATCGCGAGCGTCGGGTTCGCGCCGACCTACACGATCGACGTCGTGCTCTTCACGTTCGCGTTCCTCGGCGTCTTCACCCTGCCGCGGATGGCGGCCGAGCACGACGCACTCCGCCCCGGGCTGCGCTCGCTGGTCGAGGGCGCGCGCTTCCTGAAGCGCTCCCGCAACATCACCATGACGTTCGTGCTCGACATCGTCGCGATGACCTTCGGGCAGCCGCGGGTGCTCTTCCCGGCGATCGGCGCGCTCGTCATCGGCGGCGGGTCGATCACGGTCGGCACCCTGACCGCCGCCTACGCCGTCGGTGCCCTGCTGTCGAGCGTGTTCTCCGGTCCGCTCGGGCACGTGCGCCGCCAGGGCGAGGCGGTCGGTTGGGCGATCACGGCCTACGGCGGAGCGATCGCGGCCTTCGGTGTCGTCATCGCGGCGGCGCACCTGCTCGGGGGTCGCTCCGGCGAGGCGTTCGGCGTCGAGATCCTGCCCGCGCTCGGGCTCGCAGCGCTGTTCCTCGCGGCGGCGGGCGGCGCGGACAACGTCAGCTCGGTGTTCCGCAACACGATCCTGCAGGCGGCCTCGCCCGACGGGATGCGCGGTCGGCTGCAGGGCATCTTCATCGTCGTCGTGACCGGCGGTCCACGCCTCGGCGACCTGTACGCCGGGCTCGTCGTCGCGGCCGGCATCGCGTACCCGCCGGTCATCGGCGGCGTGCTCATCATCGGCCTCGTCGCGCTGCTGCTCCGGCTGGTGCCGTCCTTCCGCCGCTACGACGCGCTCGACCCGCACGCGAACTGACCGGCGGCGCTCGCACCGTCGGGTCCGAGACTCGGCCTGAGCGAAAGTCCTCGGGGTCGTGGGCGCGCGGGACGTCGCCGGGCCCGAGTCTCGTGACGGGACACGACGGAACGGGACGTGAGCGCGCGACGGCCGGGAGGCGCGTGGCGGTGCCGCCCCGCGCCTCCCGGCCGTCGTGGGGTCGGGTACGGTACATCGCATGCCCGACAGCGCCTCGCGCGACCTGCAGCGGACCGGCGTCCGCGCGGTCGTCCGGCGCACCTACCACTCGGTCATCCGCCACCGGGTGGTCGACGCCGCTGCCTCGCTGACGTTCTTCGCCCTGCTGACGGTGTTCCCCGCGGCGCTCGCGGTCGTGTCGGCCCTGTCCGTCGTCGACCGGCAGGGCGACAGCCTGACCGACATCGTCCAGGTGCTCGGGTACATCGTCCGACCCGAGACCGCGCAGCACCTCGAAGGACCGCTGCGGCAGCTCCTGACGCTCGACAACCCGTGGGTGGGTTTCTCGATCGGACTCGTCCTGACGCTGTGGTCGCTCTCCGGGTACGCGACGGCGTTCGGCCGCGCGATGAACACCGCGTACGAGGTCGAGGAGGGCCGGCGCATCTGGAAGTTCCGCAGCATGATGCTCCTCGTCACGCTGCTCGTGATGGTGGGCGGAGCGATCGCGATCGTCATCCTGCTCGGTACGCCCACGATCTCGGCGGCGATCGTCCGACAGCTCGGGTGGGCGCCGTGGATCGACGACCTGTGGAACGTGGCGAAGTGGCCCGTGCTCGCGGTCGTCCTCGTGGTGATGGTGGCCGTGCTGTACTACGCGACGCCGAACGTGAAGACCCCGCAGCTGCGGTGGGTGTCCGCCGGGGCGGCGTTCGCGATCGTGACGTGGGCCCTGGCGACGGTGGGGTTCTCGGTCTACGTCGAGACGGTCGGCAGCGGCGGGAACCGGGCGTACGGCTGGCTCGGCGGCGCGATCCTGCTGCTCGTGTACCTGTACATCTCGAACTTCGTGCTCGTGGTCGGCGGAGAGCTCGACTCCGAGGTCATCCGGATGCGCCAGCTCCTCGCCGGCATCGAGGCGGACGAGTCGATCCGGCTCCCGCTGCGCGACGTGACGCGGAACTTCACGCTCGCACGCTGGCGTGACCAGGACATCGCGGCGGCGCACCAGGTGCGGGTCGCCGCGCAGCAGCGTGCGGAGGACGAGCACGAGGAGCCCTCGCCGACCGAGGAGCACCTGCGCGCGATGTCCCGCCAGGTGCGGGTCGGCGAGCCCCCGTTGCCGTAGGCGCCAGCGCCCGACCTGCTCAGCGCCCGCGCGCGACCCGCTGGGCCTCGGCGTCCAGCATCTCCTCGGTGACGACCGGGATCGCCCCCGTCGCGAGCTCGATGCCCGACAACCGCGCCGGCGACAGGACCCGCTGCACCTGGTCCTCGTCCATCAGGCCCGCCGCCGTGACGAGCGTCGCGATCGGCGTCGAGGTGGTCAGCGCCGTGTGGGCGATCGACGCCGCGGCCGCGTAGCCGATGTACGGCGTCAGCGCGGTGACGACGCCGACGTTGGTGTCGACCTGCGCGGCGAGCTTCGCCTCGTTCGCCTCGATCCCGGTGACGCAGTTCACCCGGAGCGTGACGCACCCGCTCGCCATCCACTGCAGCGACTGCAGGATCGAGTGCGTGATGATCGGCTCGAAGGCGTTGAGCTGCAGCTGACCACCCTCGGCCGCCATCGTCACCGTCGTGTCGGCACCGGCGACGGCGAACGCGATCTGGTTCACCACCTCGGGGATCACCGGGTTGACCTTGCCGGGCATGATCGACGACCCGGCCTGCCGGGCGGGCAGCGTGATCTCACCGAGCCCGGCCTGCGGTCCCGACGCGAGCAACCGCAGGTCGTTGCAGATCTTCGAGAGCTTGGCGGCGCTGCGCTTGACCGTGCCGGACAGCGTCATGAAGGCGCCGGCGTCGCTCGTCGCCTCGATCAGGTCGGGTGCGGTGACGATGTCGAGCCCGCTCGCGACCTGGAGCTGCCGACGGACCTCGTCGCGGTACTGCGGGTCGGCGGTGATGCCCGTGCCGATCGCCGTGGCGCCGAGGTTCGTCTCGGCGAGCAGCGGGGAGACGGTGCGGAGGAGCAGCACGTCCTCCTGGATGGTGTGCGCGAACCCGGTGAACTCCTGCCCGAGGGTCATCGGCACCGCGTCCTGCAGCTGCGTGCGCCCGATCTTCAGCACGTCCTGGAAGGCCCGGCCCCGCTCGGCGAAGGCGTCCGACAGCCGCTCGAGCTCGCCCGTGAGCCGCCGCACCCCGAGGATCATCGCCAGCTTGATGCTCGTCGGGTAGGTGTCGTTGGTCGACTGGCTGCGGTTCACGTGGTCGATCGGGTGCAGGTACGCGTAGTCGCCCTTCTCACGCCCGAGGATCTCGAGGGCACGGTTGGCGAGCACCTCGTTCGTGTTCATGTTCGTCGAGGTCCCCGCGCCGCCCTGCACGACGTCGACGACGAACTGGTCCCGCAGGTGCCCGTCGCGGACCTCCTGCGCCGCCTGGTCGATCGCGTCGGCGCGCTCGGCGTCGAGCACCCCGATCGCCTTGTTCGCCCGGGCTGCGGCCTGCTTCACGGTCGCGAGCGCCTCGATGAGGTCCGGGTACACCGCGATCGGCACCGACGTGATCGGGAAGTTCTCGAGCGCCCGCAGGGTGTTGATGCCCCAGTAGGCGTCGATCGGGACCTCGCGGGATCCCAGGGAGTCGGTCTCGGTGCGCGTTCGTGGTGCTTCGTTGCCGGTCACCCGTCCGAGGCTAGCCCGTCCGGTCGGTCGGGTCCGGCAGGCGGGCGCGCGTGGTGACCGACGACGGACGGGAGGCCCGTGGCGGCGTCGCCACGGGCCTCCCGTCCGTCAGGTGGTGACGACCGTCAGTGGAGCTGCGGGACGATCAGGTAGATGCCGTAGAGCACGGCCAGGCCGGAGACGGCGAAGCACGCGACGGCCAGCGCGCGGAACGCGCGAACGCCGGGCTGCACGGTGCCGGGCTGCGGGAAGCCGGCCGTGGCGGGGCCGACGGTGCCGTCGTCCTTCACGGTGTACTTGCCGGCGCGGGTGTCGGCGGCGCTCCAGAGACGGAGGCCGATCGAGTAGACGAGGACCACGAAGCACGCGGCGACGACCGCGACGATCGCGACGGTCAGGAATGCCCACCAGTCGATGCCCATCAGCGGGCCCCTCCGTCCAAGAAGGCCCAGCAGTGCTTATCAGTGGCGATGCCCATCAGCGGCGTCCTCCGTTCCGTCCGGCCATGCGGCGCAGGGTGCGCTCGCGACTGAGCTCGGCGCGGCGCTCGGCGACCCGTGCGGCACGCTTCTTGCGCTGCATGTCGCGGAGCTCCTTGCGGGTGAAGACCGCGTTGGCGGCCACGTCGACCTCGATCGCCGCAGCCTGGTCGTGCGGCTTCCGCAGCGACCACAGGTAGAGCCCGAGGATGACGGCCGCGCCGACGACCGCGTCGATGACGAGTCCCCCGACGCCGAGCCGGGCGATGCCCGAGGCGACGGCGCCGACGGCCGCGGCGGCCGGCAGGGTGATGAACCAGGCGATGACGATCTTGCCCGCGGTCGACCACTGGATCTTCGAGCCGCGTCGGCCGAGGCCCGCACCGATGATCGAGCCCGACGACACCTGCGTGGTCGACAGCGCGAAGCCGAGGTGGCTCGACGCCAGGATCGTGGCCGCGGTGGACGCCTCCGCCGCGAAGCCCTGCGTGGCGCGGATCTCCGTGATGCCGGAGCCGAGGGTGCGGATGATCCGCCAGCCGCCGGTGTACGTGCCGAGGGCGATCGCGAGCGCGCACGCGACGACGACCCAGAACTGCACGCCCTGGTCCGCCGACTGCGCCCCCGAGGCGATGAGCGTCAGCGTGATCACGCCCATGGTCTTCTGCGCGTCGTTCGTGCCGTGCGCGAGCGACACCATGGAGCTCGTGAACACCTGGCCGATGCGGAAGCCACCACGCTCGTTCGGGAAGACCGGACGGCGGGTCACGCGGTAGGCGATGCGGGTGGCCAGGAGCGACACCAGCGCGGCGATCACGGGCGACAGGAACGCCGGGATGATCACGACGGTCAGCAGCGCGGCGTAGTTCACGGAGTCGAAGCCTGCGCCGACGATCGCGGCGCCGATGAGTCCACCGAACAGTGCGTGCGAGGACGACGACGGCAGACCGCGCAGCCACGTGATCATGTTCCACACGACCGCGCCGATGAGGCCCGCGAAGATCATCTCCGGGGTGATCGCGACGCCACCGGGGCCCTCGTTGATCAGCCCGTGCGAGATCGACGTCGCCACGGCGGTGCTGAGGAACGCACCGACGAGGTTGAGCACCGCGGCGACCGTGACGGCCACCTTGGGCTTCATGGCACCGGTGGCGATCGGTGTCGCCATCGCGTTGGCGGTGTCGTGAAAACCGTTTGTGAAGTCGAAGAAGAGGGCCAACGCGATGACCAGGACGACTATGAGTGTGATGTCCACCGCGGGCAAGTGTCCCAGCCGATCGGCCTCGTGGCAAACCCTGTCGTTCACCTCGCGTTCACCGTGCCTGCGGGATCGTTCAGGGTGCGAACCATGTCGATGGGAGAATGAGTCCCATGGACACCGCGGAACTCCTCATCCTGTTGATCGGTTCGCTCGCGGTGACCGGCTTCGCGCGGGCGAAGGGCCTCCCCGCTCCCCTGCTGGTGACGGCCGTGGCGCTCGCGGTCTCGTTCCTGCCGGGCCTGCCGGAGATCGAGATCGACTCCGAGGTGATCCTCACCGTCGTCCTCCCGCCGCTGCTGTACTCCGCCGCGCTCGACGTGTCGTGGCAGAGCTTCCGGCAGTCCATCAAGCAGATCCGACGACTCGGCATCTTCCTCGTCATCGTCACCGCCCTCGCGGTGGCGGTCGCGGCGTACGTCCTCATCCCGGACATGGACTGGCCGGCGGCGATCCTGCTCGGCGCCGTGGTCGCTCCGCCGGACGCCGTGTCCGCCGCGGCGATCGGACGGAAGCTCGGGCTCCCGCGTCGGGTGATGACGGTCCTGTCCGGCGAGAGCCTCATCAACGACGCCGCGTCGCTCACGCTCGTCCGGGTCTTCACCCTCATCGCGGCGGGCACATCGCTGACGATCTGGCAGGACCTCGGCATCTTCGGGCTCGCGATCGGTGTCGGCCTGGCGGTGGGGATCGTGCTCGGGGTCGCCGTCCACTGGATCCGGATGCGCATCAACGACCCGGTCGTCGAGACGATCATGAGCATCCTGCTGCCCTTCGTCGCGTACGTCCTCGCCGAGCACCTCTCCGGCTCCGGGGTCATCGCCGTGGTGACCGCGGGCCTGTACATCGGCTACAACTCGCCGAAGGAGGGCTACGCGACCCGGCTGCAGGAGCGCCCGCTGTGGACGAGTGCGGACGTGATCCTCGAGGGGTTCGTCTTCGCGCTCATCGGCCTGCAGCTGAAGACCGTCGTGCAGGACCTCGTCGAGAGCGACCGCAGTCTGACGCAGACCCTCACCGCGGCGGCCGTCGTCCTGGTCGTCGTGGTCCTCGTGCGACCGCTCTTCGTGTTCGAGTCGTACGTGCGCAACCGCTTCAACGGCCGGTGGCTGCGACCGTTGCGCGTTCGGCTGTCCCGTGGTCACCGGTCCCTGCGCTGGCTGCGCGGTTCCGCCGAACCGAAGCTGAACTGGCGGGAGCTCACCGTCATCTCGTGGACCGGCATGCGCGGTGTGGTGACCCTCGCCGCGGCGGTCTCCGTCGTCGGCAACTCGGTCGACGTCAAGGCGCAGGACACCATCTTCGTGATCGCCTTCGTGGTCACCGTCGGCACGCTCCTGCTGCAGGGGCTGACCCTGCCCTTCGTGATCCGGGCGCTGCAGGTGCAGGACCCGGCCGAGGGCGAGGCGGACGTCCGCAGCGAGATGCGCCTCAACCAGCGCACCACCGAGGCCGCGATCGCCCTGCTCGAACGGCGACGACCGGCGTGGGCCGAGCAGTACGGCGCCGAGGCATCGGACAGCGTCGTGAACCGGCTGAAGGCCCGTCTCGAACGGCAGGCCGAGACGTTCCGCCGCGACGCCGAGGAAGAGGAGGTCGAGGACCGGAACGCTCCCCTCCGTCTCCGCGGCGCCCAGATCCAGGACATCCGGCGCGAGCTGCTCGACCGGCGGCGCGAGATCGTGCTCGAGGAGCGTGAGAAGGGCAACCTCGACGAGGAGGTCATGCGCCGCGTGCTCGTGACGCTCGACGCCGAGGAGCTCGCGATGGACTCGGCCCAGGCGTCCCGCAGCCGGTCCTGACCCGGCGCTGCCGGTCCAGCACAGCCGGTCCGGCGCAGCCGCGGCCGCAGCCGGTCCTGGGCCGGCAGCTCTCGGCGCGCGGTGAGCGCCCTCGGCGTACCGTGATGCTCCGACCAGCAGAAGGAGCAGAGCGCCGAGTGAGCGAGCCGCGGAACGACGTCCCCAGGAACAGCGACCTCCCCGATCGCGACGGAGTGCCGCGGTCGTCCGCGCCGAAGCCCCGGCAGACCCGCCCCTCGACCCGCGGCAGCTCGAAGCCCCGCCGCGGCGCACCGGTCGCCGGCAGTCGCGGCAGCGGTCACCGCGCGGCACGCGAGCGTCAGGCGCCGGTGCCCGAGCCGCAGAAGATCAGTCGCTACCGCCGCTGGTACGGCACGCTCCACCCCTCGCTGCAGCTCATCGGGCTGCAGCTGTGGATGCCGCTGTTCTTCATCGTCGGCTTCTGCCTCTGCTACGTCTTCGCCTTCCACGCCCCGCACCCGCACGACGTCCCCGTGGCGCTGGTCGGCAGCGACCCGACGCTCGTCGCCGCCGTCGACAAGGCCCTGCCCGGCGAGTACGTCTTCCATGTCTACGACTCGCTCGCCCGGGCGAAGCAGGACGTCCTCGCCGGCACGATGGCCGTCGCGTACGACCCGTCCGCCAACGAGGTCTTCAAGGCCAGCGCCCACCAGTTCCAGGTCGCCTCGCTCGTCCCCGCGACGCTGAGCTCCGTGCTCACCGGCATCGGCCTCGCCGCCCCGACCGTCACCGAGCTCGCACCGCTGCCCGCGTACGACGAGTACGGCACCGTCGCGATGTACGTCATGCTCGCCTGGTGCATCGGCGGCTACATGGTCGCGATGTTCATCGGCATCATGGGCGGCCCGCTGCGGCACCGCACCCGGATGACCGTGATCGTCGTCGGCGGCCTCGTGATCTCCCTGATCACGAACACGCTCGCCGGACCCGTCGTCGGCGCGATCCACGGGCACTGGATCGAACTCGTGCTGATCGCCTGGGGCTGGATCGTCGCGATCGGCCTCGCCGTGAACGGTCTGAGCTACTTCGTCGGCCGCTTCATCGCGGCGCCCGCGATGATCTGCTTCGTCTTCCTCTCGATGCCGTCCTCCGGCGGCGCGTACCCGAAGTGGTTCATGCCGGAGCCGTTCGCGTGGCTCAACCACGTCGTGGTCGGTTCGAGCATGGTCGACATGATCAAGCACGAGATCTACGGTGTCGGCCCCGGGTTCGGCCGTGGGCTGGTCACCATGGCCTGCTACGCCGCCGCCGGGCTCGTGCTGATGTTCTTCGGCAAGCAGTGGTGGGAACGCCGCCGGATCTCCGCGATCGTGAACGACCGCACGACGATGTTCCAGGACGCGCAGACCGCGAACCGCGAGTTCCTCGGCAAGCAGCGGGACGCCGAGCTCGAGCGCCACGGCCTGACCTCGACCGAGACCGGCACGCTGAGCGTCCTGCGCGACGACGACTGGGAGGACGACCGCCTCTCCGGCGACGTCTTCACCGGCGGCCGGGACGGGCTCGAGCAGGAGACCACCCCGACCGGACGCATCCCCGTGGTGCGGCAGGCGGACCGGTCCGGCCCCGGTCGGCCGGGAGGCTCGTCCAGCGGCCCGCGCACCCGTCCCGTCCCCCGCGTGGACGCGTCCGGTCGCCGCCCGGCCCCGGCAGGATCGCGCACGACGCGGACCGCCGCGCCCGACGAGCGCCCGCACGGACGGCACGCCGAGCGCTGAGCGGCTCCGGCGTCCGCTCGGTCCTTCCCCGGACCGCGCGTATCCTGTTCCGCATGCACCCGCGCACCGCCTGGCACCGCGTCCTCGTCACCGCCGTCGTCGCGTTCCTCGTGATCGCGGCCGCGCTCTACGCGGCGAGCGTGTTCCTCGCGCCCGCCGACGGCCGGAACACCGCCGGGCTGTTCGTCGGCTGGGCGATGTTCGCCGTCCTCGGGGCGATCGCGGCGGGGATCGTCGACTTCTTCGTCCGCCCGCTCGGCGGCCGCAGCGGGGACGCCGACGTCATGGCAGCCGCCGAGGAGGCGCGCACCGGCAGCACTCGCGTGCAGCAGGGCCGCGCCGGCGCCCGCTAGACCTGCGTCGACCGCCGACCAGCTGCGCCGTTCGCCAGACGCCCGCGCGGTTCGCTAGACGCCTGCGCCGCTGAAGCCCGAGACGGTCGCGTTGTCCTCCGCGAAGGTGAAGCGCGCTCGGACGCTCCCGCCGGCCAGCACCCCCGGCAACCAGTAGCGCGCGTCGTCCCACATCGCGTCGTACGGCACCGCGTCGACCGGGATCCACCGCGGCTCCAGCTCGTCGCTGCCCGAGGGCTCTCCCTGCCAGCGGCGGCACACGTAGACGTCCGAGACCTGGGACCAGGACGGGCGGAACGGGAACCGGTAGTCCAACGAGCCACGCGCCTCCAGGTCGTCCGGCTCGAGGCGCAGGCCGACCTCCTCCGCCACCTCGCGGACCGCTGCCGCCACCGGCGGCTCCCCCGGCTCCCGCTTGCCGCCCGGCCCGACGAGCCGCCCCGAACCGAGCCCGCGGCGCTTCTCGCCGAGCAGCACCTCGGGGCCGTCGGCGCCGTCACGGAGCAGGTAGACGACCACGACCGGGGCGTGCTGGGACTTCGTCTCGTCGCGTTCGGTCACGGTCCCCAGTCTGGCGGACGTGTCCGGTGGACGCTCCGTGCTGGCGTACGATCGCTGGCATGGCAGGCGGGCTGCGGGGGCACCATGGCTGAGCCCCGCAGGACCGGGCGCAGCCTCGAAGTGCTGCGCGCCGAGGCCGCCGAGGAGATCTCGATGATCGTCGAGCACCGCAGCCGCGCGGGCGAGGACCCGTGGGAGTTCATGCCCACGCTCCCGACCGTCGACGAGCAGGTCGTGCTCATCCTCCGGGCGGACGCGGTCGAGCTCGACGCGGCGATCGGGCAGCGCAGCGCGCACTGGGCGGGTCACCCGGCCTCCGGGCAGGGCACCGAGCTCGGTGAGGAGTACCACCGGCTCCGCCGCATCGCCCTGCAGCACCCCGAGCTGACGCCCGCGGTGTGGAAGCTCATGGGCGCACTCCCCGGCCGCGACTGACGCCCCCGGCCCGGCGCTGCGGTTGGATGGTGCCATGACCGACACCGTCCTCGCCGTCCTCAACCAGCCCTCGCGCGACGCCGCCCCGCACGACCCCGAGGCCGACGCGTACACGTGGGCGAAGCCGCTCGAGGAGCACCTGCAGGTGCAGGACCTCGGTGCGATCCGCGGCGACGGGGTGTTCGAGACCATCACCGTGGTGGACGGTCGCCCGCAGGCACTCGAACCGCACCTGGCTCGGTTCGTCCGGTCCGCCGCGATGCTCGACCTCCCGGCGCCGGACCTCGACGCGTGGCGACAGGCGATCGAGGCGGTGTGCGCCCGGCTCGACCCGGTGCGCGAGGCGTTCGCGAAGACCGTGATGACCCGCGGCGTCGAGGGCTCGGGCCGTCCGACCGGCTGGGTCTACGCGGCGCCGTCCGGCGACCAGACCGCCGCACGCACCGAGGGCATCGCCGTCGTGACGCTCGACCGCGGCTACCGGCACGACGTCGAACGGACCTCGCCGTGGCTGCTGCAGGGCGCGAAGACGCTGTCCTACGCGGTGAACATGGCGGCGCTCCGTGAGGCCGAGCGTCGCGGCGCCGACGACGCGCTCTTCGTGTCGACCGACGGCTACGTGCTCGAGGGCACCCGCGCGAACCTCGTGGTGTCGGTCGACGGGCGGTTCGTGACGCCGCGGACCGACATCGGGATCCTGGCCGGGACGACGCAGGCCGACGTCTTCCGCTTCGCCGAGGGCGAGGGCATCGCGACGTCGTACGAGCTGCTCACCCTGGCCGACCTCGAGGCCGCCGACGCCCTCTGGCTGCTGTCGAGCGTGCGTCAGGCGGCGCCGATCCGGTCGGTGAACGGCGTCGTCCGGACGATGGACCTGCCGATGACCGAGCGCATCAACGACTTCCTGCTGTCCCGCGACGCCTGACGCTCGGCGCCCCCTCCGCGGGACGCAACGTCGGCGGTTGCTCGCAGCGGTACGGCGTTGCGAGCAACCGCCGAGGTTGCGTCGTGCGGACGGGAGGACCGTGGCGGGGCCGCCACGAGCCTCCAGTCCGTCACCGGGTCACCAGCGCGGCGTGGTGACGCCCGTCCCGTCGGCCCACTCGTAGACGGACGCGCCCTCGATCCAGACGCGCGTCGCGCGGCTGGTCGCGGCGAGCGGGTCGCCGTCCCACAGGACCAGGTCGGCGTCGAAGCCCGGCGCGATGCGGCCGACACGGTCGCCGAAGCCGAGGAAGTCCGAGGGGTTCGTCGTGAGGGCCTCGAGCGCGGTCTGCCAGGGCAGGCCCTCCTTGACCGCCGCGGTGGCCTGGTCGACCAGCATCGCGATCGGTACGACCGGCGCGTCCGTCGTGATCGCCACCCGGACGCCGGCGGCGGCGAGCGCCACGACGTTCGGGATGCCGCGGTCGCGGAGCTCCACCTTCGAGCGACTCGTGAACAGCGGGCCGTAGATGACCGGGACGTCGCGCTCCGCGAGCAGGCCCGCGATCTTGTGGGCCTCGGTGCCGTGGTTCACGACCAGCCGGTAGCCGAACTCGTCCGCCAGGCGGAGTGCGGTCGCGAGGTCGTCGTGCCGGTGCACGTGCTGGTCCCAGGCGAGCTCGCCGTCGAGCACCCGGACGAGCGTCTCCTTCGTCAGGTCGCGGGTGAAGGGCTCCCCCTTCGCCGCGGCTGCGTCGCGCGCGGTGCGGTAGTCCTGGGCGGCGACGAAGGCCTCGCGGATGACCTTGGCGACGCCGAGCCGCGTCGACGGCGTCTTCCCCTTCTCGCCGTACACCCGCTTCGGGTTCTCGCCGAGCGCGCTCTTCACGCTCACGGCGTCGGAGACGAGCTGCTCGTCGATCGTCCGCCCGCCCCAGGTCTTGATGGCGACGGTCTGCCCGCCGATCGGGTTGCCCGACCCGGGCTTCACGACGATGCTCGTGATGCCGCCGGACAGCGCGTCGCGGAACCCCTCGTCGTCGATGTCGACCGCGTCGATCGCCCGGACCGCGGCCTGGTTCGGGTCGGTCATCTCGTTCGTGTCGTTGCCGGCCCAGCCGTTCGCCTCCTCGTGGATGCCGACGTGGCCGTGCGACTCGACGAAGCCGGGGACGAGCCAGGCGCCGGCGGCGTCGACGACCGGGAGGCCCGCCGGCGGCGCGATGTCCGGGCCGACCGCGGTGATGCGTCCGTCCTCGACGACGACGGCACCCCCGTCGAAGGGCGGAGCGGTGACGGGGACGACGTGGGCCCCGGTGACGACGAAGGAGTTGCGCATGCCACCACGGTACGGCGGCCCACCGTCCTCGCCCGCGAAATCTGGATTCCTGGTGTCGGCGCGCTGGGCTGTCCTACCGTGTCGCCACCCACGATCGACGAGTCCCCAGGAGGCGCCGTGTCCCGACCCCGACCGACCTGGCCCGCGCACGGCACCGTCGTCCGCCCGTGGCGCAGCGCCCTCCGCGGCGACCGCGACGTCCGGACGACCTCGACCGTCACGGCCTCCGTCCCACCGCGCATCACCGACGCCTGCTGGGAGCCCGACGACGCCACCGCGGCGCTGCTCGACCGGAGCCTCGACGCGCTCCGAGCCCTCGACGACGACGGTGGTCCCGATCCCCTGCACCGGCTGCTCAGCCGCACCGAGGCGGCCGCGACCTCGCGCATCGAGCACGAGGACGCCACGGCCGAGGACGTCGCACGGGCCATGGTGGGTGTGCGGGCGAACACGAGCGCCTCGGCGATGGTGCAGGCCGGGGACGCCCTCGAGCGCCTGGTCCGGGCAGCCGGGGCCGGTCACCTCGACGAGGCCACGCTCCTCGACGCGCACCGGGGGCTGCTGCGCGGCGATCCCGTGGACGGTCCGCACGCCGGCCGCTACCGCACCGTGCAGAACTGGATCGGCGGCGGACGCACCCCGCGTGACGCCGACCACGTCCCGCCGCCGCCCGACCTCGTCCCCGCGCTCATGGGCGACCTCGTCGCGTTCCTCGAGCGCGACGACCTGCACCCGGTGGCCCAGGCGGCGATCGCACACGCGCAGTTCGAGTCGGTCCACCCGTTCACCGACGGCAACGGTCGGACGGGCCGCGCGCTCGTCGCCGCGGTGCTGCGCCGTCGGGGAGCGACGCGACGGACGAGCCCACCGGTCTCGTCCGTCCTGGTCGCCGAGCGCGGCAGGTACTTCCGTCACCTGACGCAGTACCGCGACGGGCACGTCGACGAGTGGGTCCGCGACGTGGCGATCGCCGTGGGCACCGGTTCGGACGAGGCGCTCGTGACGGGTCTGCTGCTCGACGAGGTGGCGCAGGACCGCGCGGCGACGACCTGCGCCTCCGGCCCGCACGCGGTGCTCGGGCGGGCACTCGAGCAGGACGCCGTCCTGACCGAGGACCACGCCGAGGACCTCCTCCGCCGCTCGATCGCGCAGGGCGTCGCCAGGGGGCCGGTCGAGCCGCTGCTCGAGACCACGGTCGCCGACCTCTGCCGGGCCGGGGTCCTCCGGCCGGTGACCGCACGTCGTCGGCGCCGAGCGTGGATCGCGCCGGCGGTGGTGGCCGAGCTCGACGCGTTCACCGAGCGCGTGCGAGCAGGTGTCGAGGCCCGGGCGCATAGGGTGGCGTGGTGAGCAGCGAGCACGCCCAGGCCACCCCGCCGACCGCCGCCAAGCGGCCCGTCACGCGGACCCACCACGGCATCGACTTCGTCGACGACTACGAGTGGCTGCGGGACAAGGAGTCACCGGAGACCCTCGCCCACCTCGAGGCCGAGAACGCGTGGACCGAGGCACGTACGGCGCACCTCGCGGGCCTCCGCGACCGCATCTTCGCCGAGGTGAGGAGCCGCGTGCAGGAGACCGACCTCTCCGTGCCGGTGCGCATGGGTGACTGGTGGTACTTCACGCGCACGGCCGAGGGCAGCCAGTACGGCGTTCAGTGCCGCGCGCCGATCAGCGGACCGGACGACTGGACGCCGCCCAGGGTCGACGAGGGCGCTGCGGCCCTGCCCGGTGAGCAGGTCGTCCTCGACGGCAACGCCCTGGCCGAGGGGCACGACTTCTTCTCGCTCGGCAGCTACGACATCAGCGACGACGGCACCCGCCTGCTCTACGGCGTGGACGTCGAGGGCGACGAGCGCTACACGCTGCACGTGCGCGACCTGACGACGGGCACCGACCTCGGCGACGAGATCCCGGACACGGGATCGGGCGCCACCTTCGACCCGTCCGGGCAGTACGTGTTCTACCCGACGGTCGACGAGTCCTGGCGTCCGGACCGCATCTGGCGGCACGCGGTCGGCAGCGCCACCGGCGACGACGTCGTGGTGTTCGAGGAGCCCGACGACCGCTACTGGGTCGGCGTCGGCGTCACCCGCTCGTCGCAGTACATCGTCATCGAGCTCGGGTCGAAGATCACGTCCGAGGCGCTGGTGCTCGACGCGGCCGACCCGACCGGCGAGTTCCGGGTCGTCTGGCCGCGGCGCGACGGCGTCGAGTACGAGATCGAGCACGCCATCGTCGGTGGGAGCGACCGCTTCCTGGTGCTGCACAACGACGGCGCCGAGAACTTCGAGCTCGTCGACGTCCCCGCGGACGACCCGACCTCGGAGCACGACCGTCGTGTCGTCGTCGCGCACCACTCCGAGCGCCGCATCGAGTCCGTGGACGCCTTCGCCGGTCACCTTGCGCTCGAGTACCGGGCCGAGGCGCTCCCCCGCGTCGCGGTCATCCCGATCGAGGGCGACGGGTACGGCGACGCGCACGAGGTCCCCTTCGACGAAGCACTGTTCTCGGCGGGGCTCGGCGGCAACCCGGAGTGGGAACAGCCGACCCTGCGCATCGGCTACACGTCCTTCGTGACCCCGTCCGAGGTGAGCGACCTCGACCTGGCGACCGGCGAGGTCACGGTGCTCAAGCGACAGCCGGTCCTCGGCGGCTACGACCCGGCCGACTACGTGCAGGAGCGTGACTGGGCGACCGCCCCGGACGGCACGAAGGTACCGATCTCGCTCGTCTGGCGCCGCGACGCGGTCGACGCCGGCACCCCGGCGCCGCTGCACCTGTACGGGTACGGCTCGTACGAGCACTCGATCGACCCGGGCTTCAGCGTCATGCGCCTGTCGATGCTCGACCGTGGGGTCGTCTTCGCGGTCGCCCACGTGCGGGGTGGCGGCGAGATGGGTCGGCACTGGTACGAGGACGGCAAGACACTGACGAAGAAGAACACCTTCACCGACTTCGTCGCGGTCGCCGAGCACCTCATCGAGACCGGCCGGACGAGCGCCGACCGTCTCGTGGCCGAGGGCGGCAGCGCCGGAGGCCTGCTGATGGGTGCCGTCGCGAACCTGGCGCCCGAGCGTTTCGCGGGCATCCTGGCCGCCGTGCCGTTCGTCGACGCGCTGACCAGCATCCTCGACCCGGACCTGCCGCTCACCGTGATCGAGTGGGACGAGTGGGGCGACCCGCTGCACGACGCCGAGGTCTACCGGTACATGAGCGAGTACTCGCCGTACGAGAACGTGCGCGACGACGTGCAGTACCCGCAGATCCTCGCCGTGACGTCGATCAACGACACGCGTGTGCTCTACGTGGAGCCGGCGAAGTGGACCGCGAAGCTCCGCGAAGTCGGTGCTCCGGTGCTGCTGAAGACCGAGATGGCCGCGGGGCACGGTGGGGTGAGCGGGCGGTACGACTCCTGGCGTGAGCGGGCGTTCGAGCTCGCCTGGCTGCTCGACGTGCTGGGCCTGGCCGACGTGAACGCTGCGGCGGCCTCCGCGGAGCCGATCGCCGCCGGCTGAGCGGGGCCGACTGCCGGTAGCGCGCCGTCGGCGCGCTACCGGCAGCCCGCTGCGCGCTACCCGCGCGCCGGGCTCAGACGCGGTTGAGCGCGTGCACCGCCTGGTCGTAGGAGTCCTCCGCGAGCCGCACACGGTCCCCCGCGAGCACGCCGTAGCCGAACGTGCCCTCGCCGCCACGCTCGGCGATGCCGGAGTGCACGCGGAGCACGTCGAGGGCGTGGAGCGAGCGCACCCGCTCGGTGAGCACGTCCGCGGCGTCCCCGATCCGCTTCCACAGCGCGTGCGGGAAGGCGTCGTCACCGAGGACGTCCATCGCCGCCCGAGCGCGCGTCGCGGCCCGCCAGGCCTCTTCCGTCGCGGCACGCTCGGCGGCCTCACGGTCGACGAGCCCGACGCTCTCGTCGTCGTCCCCGACGGCGTTCCGGACGAGTTCGCGGACACGGGGCTTCTCGATCGCCGAGACGTCCTGCGCGACGTGCTTCGGTGACCGCAGCGCCCACGGGGTCGGGGCCGGCCGCTCGACCGCGTCGTCGAGGGCGTCGAGGAGTTCGAGGTACGGCTCCGAGTGGAGGAACGCCGTGACCTCGCCGACCGCGACGGCGCGGCGCTCGCGCGTTGCGGCGAGCACCCGTTCCCGGGTCATCGCGTCCACGAGCAGGTCCTGCGCCGGCGTGGACGCGTACGGGAGTCGCTCCACCAGGTAGTCGGCCAGCGCGGCTCGTGCCGTCACCGCGGCCAGCGAGTCAGCGGCCTCGGCGGCGCGGTCGGCAGCGGGGGTGGCGGGGAAGGCCGGGCGGTACGAGCCGAGCACGGCGGCGATGTCCAAGGCCGTCCGGGCCGTCTCGCGGAGGTCGGCGTCCGCGCCGGACCGGAGCTGTGCCTCCAGGGCGAGCAGGGCGCCACGCAGCTTGCGCAGGCGCTTGGTGAGTGCCCGTGCGGCGGTGTGCTTCTCGGGCTTCTCCGCCGTCCGGAGCCGCGCAGCGGGGGCACCCTCGAGGCCCCGCGCGAGCTTCGAGGTGACCGCCGCGGGGTGCGCACCGATGTCGGCGAAGCGCCCGTCGAGCGATGCGAACAGCTCGTGCGCCACCTGCTCGTCGACGCCCTCGACCACCTCGACCTCGACCTCGCGCCAGGTGTGCGGGGTCGCGGGGGCCTGGTCGTCCAGGCGCCGGGCGACCACGCGGTCGTCGGCGAGTTCGGCGACCTGGTCGTCGTCCTCGTCGAGCAGCCGGGTGACCGCCCGGGTGGTGGTGATGCGGACGACGGGACGCAGGCCGCGACCACGGCGCTCGGTGAAGAGTGCGGCGAGGACCTCGTCGGGCACCGTGTCGGCGTCCTCGGTCAGGGGGAAGTGCTGCTCGTGCCGGACGGTGTCCGACGCGGCGCGCTTGATGTGCCAGCCGGCGTCCGGGCCGCCCGTGCGTCGTCGGACGGTCACGCGCGACGCGACGAGGTCGTACCGCTCGGTGTCCCAGTAGGTGGCGTCGAGCTCGAACTGCTCCTGGTGCTCCGTCCGGGCGATGCTGCCGACGCCGACGAGGTCCGGCAGGGCGTCGCCCTCGGGCATGTCGTACGTACGCTCGATCTCGAGGTGGGTGTCCGTCACGCGCTCTTGTCTACCAGGGGTCACCGGGGTTCCCCGAACCGGCGGGGTTAGCCTGGGCCTCATGAGCGAGACAGTCACCCGCGACGCGTTCGTGCCCGAGGCCGGCGGCGTCACGATGTTCACGACGACCTGGTGCGGCTACTGCGCCCGGCTGAAGAACCAGATGACCAAGGCGGGTGTGCCCTTCCGCGAGGTCGACATCGAGCACACCCCGGGCACGGCCGAGCTCGTCGCCGAGGTCAACGGCGGCAACCAGACCGTGCCGACGCTGGTGTTCCCGGACGGCAGCACGGCGACGAACCCGTCCCTGGCCGAGGTGCAGTCGCGCATCTGAGGCGCCAGCGGAACCACGAAACCGACATCGAACCAGGCCGAGGCGTTGGTTCCATGTCGGTTTCGTGGTTCGGAGCGACTCCGCGCGCACCCGAACGCTCAGCCCCCGAGCGCCTCCGTCAGCAGCGCCACCATCGCGTCGAGCTGAATGTCACCCGAGTCGGCGATCTCCTCGTCGGAGCCGTCGAGCGCGCGGGCGGCCAGGGACGCCTTCGAGTCGATGAGCTCGGCGATCTTGGTGTCGATCGTCTGCGCCGCGATGATGCGCCACGCGGTGACGGGCTCTTCCTGCCCGATGCGGTGCACGCGGTCGATCGCCTGCGTCTGCTCGGCCGACGTCCACGACAGCTCGGCGAGCACGACGTTCGACGCCACCTGCAGGTTCAGGCCGACGCCGGCGGCGGTGAGCGAGCAGACGATCACGGCCACGTCGGGGTCGTTCACGAACGCGTCGATCTCGGCCGTGCGCTGCGCGGGCGTCTGGTCGCCGCGGACGGTCGCGGTCTTCAGGTGCCGACGGGCGAAGACCTCCTCCGCCTGGTCCATCACGTCGAGGTGCTTGGCGAAGAACACGACCTTGCCGACGTTCGAGGCGAGCTGCGCCGCGTAGTCCGCCGCGAGCTGCGCCTTGGCCCGACCGATGCGCCGCACCATCGAGAACACGTTCTCGCCGGTCGACGAGGCGTCCTGGTCCTCGAGCTCCCACCGCGCGACCTGGCGGACGAGCTTGTGGTCGATGCCGACGACCGGGTCCTGACCGGTGCGGGCGTCGAGCGCCTGGTGGTAGCGGCGGACGAGCTTCGCGGTGAGCTCCCGCTCGGCGTCGCGGATCGAGCGGCCCTCGTCACCGTCGAGCTCGACCGGGATGTCGGCGATGCGTCGGGCGGGGATGTCAGCGGCGACGTCGACCTTGCGGCGTCGGACGATGCCCTGGTCGATGACGGCCTTGCGCGCCTCGACGAAGAAGCCGGGGTCGGCCGGGGTGAGCCCGATGTCCTCGAGCTCGTTCATGAGCGTCGCGCGGGGCTTCTTGTCGTCGATCCAGCCGAGGAACTCCCAGATGGTGCGGAAGTCCTCGACCGAGTTGATCAGCGGGGTACCGGTCAGCGCCATGAACAGCGGCGACGACACCCGCGAACGGATCTGCTCGGCGAGCTGCAGCACGAACCGGGAGCGCTGCGACTCCTTGTTCTTGATGAAGTGCGCCTCGTCGACGACCATGCCCTTGAACCCGAAGGACCCGAGCCACCCGGCATGCCGGTCGAGGATCTCGTAGTTCACGATGACGATGTCGGCGAAGCCGTCCAGGTCGTCGCCGTCGCCGTGGATGACGGTGGCGGTGCGGTTCGGCACCCAGCGCTCGGCCTCGCGCGCCCAGTTCGTCTTCACGACGTTCGGCACGACGACCAGCAGCGGAAAGGCGTTCGCGGCGTCGGCGGCGAGCAGCGACTGCGCGGTCTTGCCGAGGCCGGGCTCGTCGGCGAGCAGGAAGGTCCGGTGTCCGTGCGACGCGGCGGCGACGAGCTCCGCCTGGTGCTTCATCAGCGTGGTGCCGGAGCGCGAGTGCAGCGACGTCGGCTCGGGCAGCTGCATCGACGCCGCTCCCCCGCCCGCGCCGTACTCGAACGACTTGAACAGCGGACCGAACAGCTCCCAGTTCGCCAGGCGACGCGGGTGCGCGACGGGCTGGTCGGCGAGGGCGAAGTCCGGCGGCAGGAACGGGTTGGCGAGCTGCCGCTGCACGACCGCCTGCGGCACGACCGCGCGCACGGGCGACTCGACCACGGGCGAGGGCTCCGCCGCGATGACGAGTTCCTCGGGCTGCAGCTCCATGCCGCCGGCGATCATCATGTCGCGCTTGACCGTCCGCGTCGCCTCGCTCACCGAGGCCTCCTCGGTCAGCAGCTGGATCACGCTGGTGTCGCGCGCGGCGGTCTTCGCCAGGATCGTGGCGACGCCGTCGAGACGCTTGAGCTGCTCGGCACGCTGCGCGTCGGTGAGCTCCGGGTCGGCCTTGACCCGCGCACGCTCCTCGCGCATCAGCAGGGCCACCGCCTGGAACTTCGACCGGTTGGACGCCTTGAGCGGTCCGCGCTGCGCCGCGGCCTCGACCTCGCGCACCGCGCGGGCGAGCACCGGGATGACACCGTCGTTGTCCAGCGGCCGGGTGCGGCGCGACGCGGTCCGCGTCCCGCCGGCTGCTCGCCGGGTGCCTGATCGAGCCAACGCTCCTCCTCCTTGCGCCCGTTCCGCACGGGCGAGCCGCCGTCGTGGCGGGAAGTCCTCGACCGGCGTCTGGTGCGACCCCGGTCCACGGGCCACCCTGGCCCGCTCGTGCGCCGGTCCCGTCGTGGGACGTCCGGTGGACTCCTGCGGCTCGTGCGGCCGGCACCCCGCGGGTGCTCGACACGACGATCCGCGCCGGGAGCCGGCGCCGTCGCACGCACGTGGTGCCCGTCGGACGCCCACGGATCCGGTCCCCGCGTCGGTTCTGTGACCGACAGCCGCGTCCGGAAACGACGCGGCACGCGACGACACGGTGCGTGCTGCGCACAGTTTACTCCCGCACCCCCGACGGAGGCGACTCGACGGGACCCGCGCGCGTCGTGCCTCCCGTCCGACCCGACGTGGCCGGGACCGACGTCGGTCGGGAGGCGCGACTCCCCGCCACCTGCCCGGCCGCGTCCGGCGGACGGCCCGGTCAGACCTGCGGTGCGGACCGCGGACGGAACACACCGTCCGACGGCACGGTCGGCGTCGCCTCGGCGAGCGCGGCGCGGGTCGCCGCCAACAGCTGCTGGGCCGTCCGGATCCCGTTCTCCGACCCGGTCGTGGCCTGCCCGCCCGCGTGGGCGAGGAGCTGCGCGCCGATCGCCGGACCGATGCGGTCGGCCTCCCCGGGGTTCCGGGCGACCCAGTCGCGGGCGACGGCGTCGGCGAGCCGCTCGGCCGCGGCCCCGCGCTCCGCGTCCCCGCGGGACCGGTGCCACAGCCCGGTGACGACCAGGTGGGCGACGACCGCCCCGACGTCGCGGACCGGGAAGCCCCAGCCGGCGGTGTCGATGTCGAGCAGACCGGAGATGCGCCACGGCTCGTCCTCGTCGACGAAGACCTGCTCGAGGTGCAGGTCGCCGTGCACGACCTGCTTCGTGGCGGCGCCCCAGCCGATGGACCGGCGACCGATGGCGTCGTAGAGCTCGTCGACCTCGGCGGCGTCCTGCGGCAGTGCGGCGACGAGCGTCCGGCGGTGCCAGTCCGCGTGGTCCATCGCGTCGGCTCGCGCCTGCTGCGTCATCGGGACCGTCGCGATGCGGCCGGTCAGGGCGGCGAGGGACGCGACGAACCGCGGGTCGTCGGCGATCTCGGTGATCCGGCTCCCCGCGGGCACGCCGCGGATGCGCTCGAGCACGAGCAGCCCGTCACCCCGGCTCGACAGCACCCGCGGGACCGGCAGCCCGGCCGCGACGAACTGTTCGTGGGTCTCGACGATCGGCGCGACGCGGTGCGGGCGGACGATCTTCAGGAACAGCACGCGCTCCGGAGCGTCGACGCGCACCACCGCGCGCTTGCCCGGGCGGTAGGCGGCGACCGACAGCACCGGATCGGTCACCGGCATGCCGAGGCCCGCGAGGAGCTCGGCGACGGCGTCGCGGTACGTCACCTGCGGCAGCACCGGCAACCCCGGGTCGTTCGGGTAGGCCCAGACCGAGACGGGCTCACCGGTGGCGGGGTCGGTGACGATGGCGCTGTTCTGGTCGTGGGCGCCACCGGTGTCGACGTAGGTCAGGACGGTGGCGCGCTGCCCGGCCCGGTCCACGGTGTCGACCTCGTAGCCGTAGAGGTACCCGTTGCCCGACGGCTCGACCGAGTGCGCGCGTGCGGCCACGACGGAGGTCCCGGAGCCGGCGAAGGCCTGCGGGATGACGCGCTCGTGGTTGGGCCACACGGGACCAGTCAACCGTGCCACGGCGGATTCGTCGCCATCGTGCACGGCTCGGCGTGCGGCTGGTGGCTACCGTGGTCGACGTGAACCCGGTCGCGCGTCTCCGCAGTTCCAGCCGAACGCCGTTCCTGCAGGTCGTCAAGACCGCGGTCGCGGTGGTCGCCGCGGTGCTGCTGTGCCGTGTCCTCATCGACGGACCGTTCCCGACCTTCGCCGCGATCGCCGCGCTGCTCGTCGTGCAGCCGAGCATCAACCAGTCCTTCGTCAAGGGGCTCGAGCGCAGCGCCGGCGTGGTGCTCGGTGTCGTGCTCGCGACCGCGTTCCACCTGCTGCTCGGCGACTCGGTCTGGGTCGTGCTCGTCGTCATCGTGCTCGCGATCCTGCTGAGCTGGGCGCTCCGGTTGACCCCGACCTCCGCCACCCAGGTCGGCATCAGCGGCATGCTCGTGCTCACCGCCGGGGTCGTCACGCCGAACTACTCGGCCGACCGGATCCTCGAGACCGTCATCGGTGCGGTCGTCGCTCTGGCGGTGAATGCCGTGATCGTGCCGCCGGTCCTGCTCGAGCCGGCGCACCTCGCGGTCGCCCGACTCGCGCGCGACACCGCCGCCGCGTTCGAGCGGATCGCGATCGGTCTCACCGAGGGCTGGGAGGCCGCCCGGTGGGACGAGGCCCTGCGGCAGGCGCGGGCGCTCCGGCAGCAGCACGCGCGGGCCGAGGCCTCGCTCACCGCTGCGGGCGAGTCGCTGACGATGAACCCGCGCGGCGGCCGGCACCGGACGATCCTGCAGCGCGACACGGCGATCGCCGAGCACCTGCGCGTGCTCGTCACGCGCGTCACCGGGATGACCCGGGCGATCCGCGACAACACCGCGCCGGACCTCCGGTCGGACCCGGTGGTGGGGAGCATCGCGACCGAGGTCGCCCGCGTCGGGGCGGACGTCCGGGCCCTCAGCGCACGGGTCGAGGCGACGCGGCTGCACCACGCGGAGCGAGACGGCTTCACCGGCACCGGTGGGGACGACACGACGGCGACGGAGCCCGCGTTGACGGCGCCGCTCGAGGTCGTCCGGCCGAACTCGCGCCACTGGGTGCTGATCGGCGCCCTGCTCGAGGACATCAGGCGCGTGCGCGAGGAGCTGCTCGGCGAGGACGACTGAGGCCCGCCGCGGGCCAGGCCGGCGCGCGGGGCGCCGTCAGGCCGACGCACGGGGCGCCGTCAGGCCGTGGCGTGGTGCGCTGCGTGGTCGGACACTGCCGCCGTTGCGACAGCGTCCGTGTCGACGGCAGCGGGAGCGTCGACGGCAGCGGGAGCGTCGACGGCAGCGGGAGCGTCGACGGCTCCGGCTGCCTCGACGGCGGTGAGCACCAGCCGGTCCCACAGCGCCGCGGCCGGCTCGTGGTCCCGGGACGGGGTCCCGCCGAAGCCCTGGATGGTCGCGACCGCTCGCTCGGCGCCGGCCTCGTGGGCCGCGCGGCTCGCGACGTCCGGCACCGCGCTCAGCAGCTCGGCGACGACCCGCTCGCGCCCGGCGTCCTCCAGTTCGCCCAGCACGCCGATGCCGTACCGCGCCGCCTCCAGCTCCACGGTCAACCGGACGATCGCCGGGTGGACGCTGTCGTCCGGACGGTACGGACGGTTCTCCTGATCCTGCACGGTGCCCCCTCGGGACACTGCGTCGGGTACGCCGTGTCCGGTGCGGACTCTAGCAACGCGGCGCCCGAGGGGCCGATACCCCACTCTGCGGGACGGAGCGTCCTACCCTCGTCCGAGTGACGCGCCGGCGGCACCGTGCGCTCGGTCGACGGACCGGGGTCACTGTGACGAGATTCAGCGACTTCCCACCCGGAACCGCCCACTGGTGACCGTTCCCTGCCACGATGGGGGCCGAGGAGGTCGATCATGCGCCTGTTGGTGGTCGAGGACGACGACGAGATGCGCGCGCTCATGGAGCGTGGGCTCGCGGCAGAGGGGTACCGCGTCACGGCGGTCGAGAACGGTGTCGAGGCGCTCATCGCCCTCGGCGAGCAGGCCTTCGACCTCGCAGTCGTAGACGTCATGATGCCGGGCATGTCCGGCTTCGAGCTCGCCCGCCGGATCCGCGAGCGCGAGGACCCAGTGCGCATCCTGCTCGTCACCGCGCGCGACGCCGTCGACGACCGGGTCTTCGGGCTCGACGCCGGCGCGGACGACTACCTGACGAAGCCCTTCGCCTTCGCCGAGCTGACCGCCCGGCTCCGTGCGCTCGGTCGCCGCGAGTCGGCCGCCGGGCAGCGGGTCATCGAGGTCGGCGACGTCGCCATCGACTCCGAGGCCCGACGGGTCTCGATCAAGGGCCAGCGCGTCGCCGTCAGCCCGACCGAGTTCGCCCTGCTCCGGCTGCTCGCGCGGTCGGTCGGCACGGTCGTCGACCGCCCGAAGATCCTCGAGGAGGTCTGGGACGGCTCGCAGCACGTCGACCCGAACGTCGTCGAGCAGTACATCTCGTACCTCCGCAAGAAGCTGACCTCGCACGAGGCGACGGTCGCCATCGCGACGGTCCGGGGCCGCGGCTACCGGCTCGACCTGCTCGGGGCGTGACCGGGTCGGCACCCACCACCGGGACGGTGCGCGGCGGACGCGGGCTGCCCCGGCCGCTCCGGGTGCTCTCGCTCCGCGCGCGCATCACCATCGGCTCGACGGCCATCGCCGCGGTCGTGATCCTGCTGCTCGTGCTCGTCATGCGCTTCCAGGTCGTCAGCGTGGTCGCGAGTGCCACGCGGACCCTGCTCGACGCCGACGTCGACCCGTACGTGGCGACGCTCGAGGTCGACAGCGACCCCGACCTGTCCGCGCCGGGCAACGCCCAGCTCGTCGCCGTCGTGGCGCCTTCCGGCCAGATCCGGCTGTCCACCATGCCACCCAGGGTCGAACGGGCACTCGGCAGCCTGACGTCGACCGAGTCGGGCACGTCGCTCATCACCGTCTCCGGGTCGGAGTACCGGGTCGTGATCGAGCACCCGGTCAACGCCGCCGGGCGCTGGACCGTCGTCGCCGCTCGGAACTCGCAGGCCGAGGCGATCGTGGTCGACGACCTCACCACGACCCTGTCGCTCACCGGTCTCGCGATCCTCATCGCCTTCGGCATCGCGTCCTGGGCCCTCGCGACCGCCGCGCTCCGCCCCGTGAACCGGATGCGCCGCGAAGCCGAACGACTCTCCGTCGCCCCCGAGCGCGCCGAGCTGCCGGTCGGCCCGGCACAGGACGAACTGGCCTCGCTCGCCACCACGCTGAACGCGTTCCTCGCCCGCACCCGCCAGGTGACGGAGCGCGAGCGCCAGATGGTCTCGGACGCCAGCCACGAGCTGCGGACCCCCCTCGCGATCCTGACCACCCAGCTCGACCTGGCCTCGCTCGACGGCGACGACGCGGCAGCGCTCGCGGCGCACATCGACCGCGCCAAGCGGAGCGTCGCCCGGCTCTCGCGGCTCGCGAACGACCTGCTCACGCTGTCACGCATCGAGGACGCCGAGGAACGCGAACAGGACGGTGCGCAGCCGACCACCACCTGGAGCGACCTGGGCGACGAGGTCATGGCCGCCGTCGACCGGGTGCGCCTCATCGCGTCGACGAAGGACATCACGGTCGACTTCGACCTCGAGCGCACCCCGGACCCCGTCGGAGCCGCGGAACCGCGCTTCCGCCTCGACACTGGCGGCATGGCGCAGCTCGTCACGAACACGGCGAGCAACGCGGTCGCGGCGCTCCCCCGCGGCGGCGGCGTCTTCGTGTCGTGGCGGGTCGAGGGCGACGAGGGCGTCCTGCAGGTCACGGACGACGGACCCGGCGTCCCCGAGTCGTTCATCCCCGTCGCGTTCGACCGGTTCACCCGACCGGACGAGGCCCGGACGTCGCGCCGCGACCCGGACCCGGCGACGGGTGGGGTGCCGGTGCCGGGCGGCTCGGGCCTCGGGCTCGCGATCGTGCGCGCTATCGCGGAACGGTCGGGAGGCACGGCTGCCCTCCGCAACGTCCGCTCCGGTGGCCTCGAGGTCACCGTGCGCATCCCCGTGGTGCGCGAGCAGACCGGGTCCTGACCGGTCACTGGAAGTCCCGCGACCGGGTCCGCACCGCCAGCGGCAGGTGCTCGATCCGGTCCGCCACCAGGTTCACCACGCCGTCCGGCGACCGCTCCAGGATCCCCCGCACCACCACGGCCGGCGACTCCCGTGCCACCCGGCGGTACCGTCCCCACACGCCGACGCTGCAGATGACGTTCACCAGCCCGGTCTCGTCCTCGACGTTCAGGAACGTGATGCCCGACGCCGTCGCCGGACGCTGCCGGTGCGTCACGATGCCGCCCACCTCGACCCGCCGTCCGGTCTCCGCCGTCGCGGTGTCCTGCACGCTGAGCACCCCGCGGGCACGCAGTCGTGGTCGGACGTGGTGCACGGGGTGGTCGTCGGTCGACATGCCCGTCGACCACATGTCCGCGATCAGGACGTCCCCGCTCGTCATCTGCCCGAACAGCGGCGGCTGCACGGTGACCTGCGTGTCGGGCAGCTGGTCGGGGCGCTCCGCAGCCGCCTGCGCCGCCGACCACATGCCGCTGCGTCGGTCGATGCCGAGCCCGGCGAAGGCGTCCGCCGCGGCCAGCGCCTCGAGCTGCGCCGTCGTCAGCCGGACCCGGCGGGCGAGGTCGGACATGTCGGTGAAGGGTCCGTGCGCCTCGCGCTCCGTGACGATCGCCTCGGCGCTCCGCCGACCGAGCGAGGCGACCTCGACGAGTCCCAGGCGGACGGCGAAGGCGCCGTCGCGACGGTGCTCCGCGGTGTCGTCGGGCAGCGAGCCGTCGAACGGCAGCACGGGTGGCTGTTCCTCGGCCAGGCACGCGTCGGCCCCCGAGGGACCGCCCTCGCCGTCGGGCAGGGGCTCCAGCGACGCGTCGACCGCCGAGCACAGGACGTCCGGTCGCAGCACCCGCACCCCGTGCCGCCGGGCGTCGGCGACGAGGGTCTGCGGCGAGTAGAACCCCATCGGCTGCGCCCGGAGCAGCGCCGCCAGGAACGCTCCCGGGTAGTGCAGCCGCATCCAGGCGCTCGCGTAGACGATGAGCGCGAAGCTGATCGAGTGGCTCTCCGCGAACCCGAAGTTCGCGAACGCCTGGATCTTGGCGTAGATCGCGTCGGCGTCCGCACCGTGGATGTCGTTCGCCGCCATCCCCGCGTAGAGCTTCTCGCGCAACCGCTCGATCTTCTCGAGGCCGCGCTTCGACCCCATCGCCCGCCGGAGCAGGTCCGCGTCGTCCCCCGAGCAGCCGCCGACCGCGATGGCCATCTGCATCAGCTGTTCCTGGAACAGCGGCACCCCGAGCGTCCGCTCGAGCACCGGCTCGAGCGACGGGTGGATGTACGTGATCGGCTCCTCGCCCGTCCGGCGCCGGATGTACGGGTGCACGGCGCCGCCCTGGATCGGCCCCGGGCGAACCAGCGCGACCTCGATCACCAGGTCGTAGAACCGTCGGGGCAGCAGCCGCGGGAGGGTGCCCATCTGCGCGCGGGACTCCACCTGGAACACCCCGATCGTGTCCGCCCGGCAGAGCTGGTCGTAGACGCCCTGTTCCTCCTTCGGGATCGAGTGCATGTCCCAGCGCTCCCCGCAGTGCTCGTCGGCCAGGTCGAACGAGTACTGCAGCGCCGCGAGCATCCCGAGCCCGAGCATGTCGAACTTCACGAGCCCCATGTAGGCGCAGTCGTCCTTGTCCCACTGCAGTACGGTGCGGCCGTCCATCCGGGCGTGCTCGATCGGCACGACCTCGCCCACGGGCCGGTCGGTGAGCACCATGCCCCCGGAGTGGATGCCGAGGTGCCGCGGGAAGCCGAGCACCTGCTGGGCCATGTCGACCACGGTGTCCGGGATGTCGTGGTCCTGGCTCTCGGTGACCGACCCCCACCGCTCGACCTGCTTCGACCAGGCGTCCTGCTGCCCGGGGCTGTGCCCGAGCGCCTTCGCCATGTCCCGCACGGCGCCCTTCGGCCGGTAGGTGATGACGTTCGCGACCTGTGCCGCGTTGAACCGACCGTACTTCTCGTAGACGTACTGGATCACCTCTTCGCGACGGTCCGAGTCGAAGTCGACGTCGATGTCGGGCTCCTCGTCGCGCATCGCCGACAGGAACCGCTCGAACGGCAGCCCGTACCGGATCGAGTCGACCGCGGTGATCTCGAGCAGGTAGCAGACGGCCGAGTTCGCTGCCGAGCCACGTCCCTGGCACAAGATGCCGCGCTGTCGGGCGTACTGCACCATGTCCCGCACGATCAGGAAGTACCCCGGGAAGTCCTTGTCCGCGATGACGGACAGCTCCCGCTCGATGCGTTCGCGCTTCTCCGGGTCGACACCGTCGGCGCTGCCCGGGTAGAACCGTCGGGCGCCCTGCCAGGTGAGCTCGCGCAGCCACGACATCGTGGTGTGCCCCTCGGGGACCTCGACGTCCGGCAGCCCGGGCTTGGCGGTCCGCAGGCGGAAGCCGAGCTCGTCGGCCAGGTCGACGCTCGTCTCGACCGCCCCGGGCCAGCGGGCGAAGCGCCTGGCCATCTCGGCGCCGGACCGCAGGTGGGCGGTCGGGGCTGCCGGGAGCCAGCCGTCGATCTCGTCGAGGCTGCGCCGAGCCCGCACGGCCGCCAGCGCGGTCGCCACCGGGAAGCGGTCCGGGGTCGCGTAGTGCACGTTCCCGGTCGCCACGACGGGCAGTCCGTGCCGTGCCGCGAGCGTCGCGAGGACGTCGTTCCTGGCGGTGTCGAGCGGTTCGCCGTGGTCGGTCAGCTCGACGACCACCCCGGCCGTGCCGAACCGGTCGAGCAGTGCCCGCAGGGCTTCGTCCGCCGCCGACTCGCCCCCGCGCTCGAGGGCCTGGCGGACGGTGCCCTTCCGACACCCCGTGAGGACCCGCCAGTGCCCGTCGGCCTGCGCCGCGAGCTCGTCGAGGTCGTACTGCGGCCGCCCCTTCTCGGCGCCGGCGGCCAGGTTCGCCCGCGTGACGGCCGCCGCGAGCCGGTGGTAGCCGTCCTGCCCGTCGGCGAGGAGCAGCAGGTGCGTGCCCTCCGGGTCGGGGACGCCGTTCTGCGGTTCGGTCAGGCCGAGGGACAGCTCGGTGCCGTACACGGTCGTCACGGTCGGGTACGCCTCGGCCACCTCGGCCATCCGGGCAGCACCGTAGAACCCGTCGTGGTCGGTCAGCGCCAGGCCGTGCAGGTGCAGCCGCGCAGCTTCCTCGACCAGGTGCTCCGGACCGCTGGCACCGTCGAGGAAGCTGAAGGTCGAGTGCGCGTGCAGCTCGGCGTACGGCACGACCGGGGCGTCGTCGTCGGCCGTGGGTGTCGGCGGGACGTACCGGGACCGCTTGCGCGACCACGCCGGGCTGTCCCCGCCGTCGCCGGCGTGCGCGCTGTCCGGTCGCCCGTCCGACAGGGCGCGCTCGAACTGCGACCACGGGATCGGTGGGTTGCTGTAGCCCATCAGGTCTCCTTCACGTCGCGACCGCCTCGGCCCACCACCGGTGGTCGGCGAGCACCAGGTACCAGGCCCGACCGTCGTCGTCGACGAGCTGCAGCCGGTGCAGTCGCCGCCCGCCGGCCTCCCACCAGCGCACCACGAGCGGCCACGGCCCCGCCCACGCGGTCACGGACGCGAACCGGCCGCCGCGCTCGCCCTCGGCCCGGAACCGTTCCGGCACCCCGGTCAGCGCGCCACGGTCGTCGACGTCGACGGTGTCGCCGCCCGCCGCCACGACGTCCACCGGACGAGGTCGCTCGAGCACGGTCGCGGGCGGCGGGCCCGGGAGCCTGCCCGGCCACGGTCGGTCGCGGACGGTCGCCAGCGCCCGCTCGCCACCCACCGGGGCGTCACCCCAGGGCACGAGCACGACCCGCTCGGCCAGCGTGCGGCCCCCGCCGACCCGCGGGGTGACCACGCCCTCGTGCCCCACGAGCCCCTGCACCCGGGCGAGGGCGTGGTGCACCCGCTCGTCGGGCCCGGTCCCCCAGAGCCCGCGCTCGTGGTTCGACGCGTCGTCGACCGCGACCGGCTCGAGCACCACCTGGACCACGGGCGCCTCGAGCCCGGAGGGGTCCACGCCGCCGGCGAGCTGCCAGCGCACGCGGTCGACCACGTCGGCGGCGTCGAACCAGCGCGGGTGCACCCAGGTCCGTTCGAGCAGCAGGTCGCGTTCGTCGACGATGCCCACCCGGATCGTGGTCGCGACGAGTCCCGCCGCGCGCAGCCGTGCGGCGAAGTCGTCGGCCGATCGACGGAAGGCGAACGCCACCTGGTCGGCGCGGTCGAGCGGTGGTTCGAAGGACGCCTCGACCCGGAGCTCCGGCGGGACCGTCCGCGCGGCGACCTCGCGCGGGTCGCGGCCGCCCGCCAGCCGGTGCAGGAAGGCCCCGGCGACACCGAACCGGTCGCGGACCTGCTCGTCGCCGAGCGCGGCGAAGTCGCCGAGCGTGGCGATGCCGAGCCGCCCGAGCACCATCGCCAGGTCGGGGTCGCCGAGCACCCCGAGCGGCAGGTCCGCCAGGAACGCGGCCGAACCGCCCACCGGCACGATGCGCACCCGCTCCCCCGGACGCACCGGACGCGCCCGCGCCGCCTGCTCCGCCGCGAACGGGGTGTCCGCCACCCCGGCGCGCACACCCGGGGCACCGTGGTCGGCGGCGATGCCGGCCAGCGTCGCCGCAGCCGCCCGCTCGCCGCCGTAGTAGCGCGCCGGCCCCCGGGAGCGCAGGGCGATCGTGCCGGGACGCAGGACCTCGACCCCGGGGACCGCCGCCTCGATCGCACGGATGACGGGTTCGAACGCACGGTGGTCAAGCGCGTCGTCGTACGGCTCGACCACGAGTTCCGGGCAGCGGGCCTGGGCCTCGCGCACGCGGAGGCCACGGACCACCCCCTGCTGCCGTGCACTGGCCGAGCTGGCGAACACCAGCCCCTTGGCCACCAGCGCGAAGGGGTGCTCGGGCGGTGACCCCGCAGCCCGGGCGGCCGCGATCACCGGCCAGTCCGGGCACCAGAGCACGATGGTGCGCGCGGGCGGCGGTTCCGGCAGGGCCCCGCCACGCGCCAGGGCGTCGGCACGCACGGCTCCCCGCCCCGGCACCCCGGCGCCGGCGGTCCCCCGGGTCGTGCCGCGCGGCGAGGCGGCACGGGCCCGTCCCCGCGGGCTCACGAGGCCACCGCGACCGGGCGGAGCACCCGCGACACCCCTGCGCCGTCGGCGACTGCGCTGCCGACGCTGCCCGGAGCGCCCGTGTCCGTCCCACCGGCCCGGGCGACGAGGGGTGCGGCGGGTCGCACCGCACCGTCCGCCGCCGGCAGCAGCAGGTCGGCGCTGACGGGACGCCCGGCCCCCGCGCGACCGGACGCCGTCACCGTGGCCCGTCGCTCCGCCAGGTACCCGTGGCCGTCGCCGATGCCGGTCCACACCGAGCCGCTCACCCGCAGCGTGACGTCGGCACCGGGCCAGGCCCCGAGGGCGACGAGCGCTCCGCCGCGCTGTCGCAACCGCGCGGACAGCCGGGAGACGTCGCCGGGCACGACCCGGCCGAGCGGTCGGGTCAGGACGATCTGCGCCACGTCGGCGAGCGCAGCGGTCACCGTGAGCCACTGGTCGCCCGGGTCGGGCACGAGCACGAGCCGCTCGAGGTCGATGCCCATCGCCGCCGCTGCCTCGACCCCGAAGGACGGCACCCCGACCACGGCGCACCAGGCCCCCTCGGACGAGGCCGCCTGCAGCATGGTCATGGCGAGCAGCACGGACTCCTGCACGGCGTAGGAGCCCCCGACCCGGATCGCACCGCCGGGCAGCAGCGACTGCAGGGCGTCGGCGGTGGGGAGCCCCTGGACGTCGACGCGGGGCGCTTCCATCTCGGACACCCGGGAGCGCAGCGCCGTGATGCGTTCGAGCGCAGCACGGGCGTCCCCCAGGTGGTCGACGCGCCGGGTCGGGCGGGCCGCCCCCGACCGGCCGCCGGGGCGAGCAGGGGCATCCGGGCGAGCAGGGGCATCCGGCCCGGTCGCCCCCACGGGCCCGGGCGACAGGAGTGCGGCCGCCGTCTGCATGCCCTCATATTCGAACATGTGTTCGATGATGTCAACCGGGTCCGACATCCGGTGGACACCCTGGTCGAACACCCGTTCGACACGCCCGGCGTCACCAGGTGGCGGTGACCCCCAGTGCCCCGAACACCGACCGCGTCTTCGTCTCGACCTCGTCCGCCTCGTCCGATGCGACCGAGGACCACGTCACCGCACCGCCGGCCCCGAACGTCCGCGACCGTTCCGCACCTCGGTCGTCCAGCACCGTCACCAGTGTGCGGATGGCCACCGACAGGTCGATCGAGCCGTCCGCCGAGAAGTACCCGACGACCCCCGAGTACACGCCCCTGGGCGCCCCCTCGAGCCGGTCGGCGATCGCCATCGCGCTGATCTTCGGCGCCCCCGTCATCGATCCGGGCGGGAACGCAGCGCGCACGAGGGCCGCACGGGACGCCCCTGCCGGCAGCGCGGCCGAGACCGTCGACACGAGCTGGTGCACGGTCGCGTAGGTCTCGACGTCGCAGAGCCGCTCCACGTGCACCGACCCGGGCACCGCCGTGCGGAGCAGGTCGTTCCGCAGCAGGTCGACGATCATCACGTTCTCGGCGCGGTCCTTCGCGCTCGCCGCGAGCGCCGCGCGCGCCGCGGCGTCGCGTCCCGGGTCCGTGTCGCGGGGCCGCGTGCCCTTGATCGGCTCCGCGACCACCGTTCCGTCGGCGTCCACCTGCAGGAACCGCTCCGGGGACCGGCTGGCGACCCGCAGCGGGCCGAGTCGCAGCCAGGCGCCGAACGGGACGGGGTCCGCACGGCGCAGTCGCAGGTACTCGACCAGGTGCGGGTCGGTGGCGGGCGGGAGCGGGGCCTCCCGTCCGGACGCGCCGACCGCGAAGGCGGTCGTGAGGCACACCTGGAACGCGTTCCCCTCGCGGATCTCGGCGCGGCACGCCTCGACCGCGGCCTCGTACGCGTCGCGGGACACGCGTCCGTCGGCGACGGTCTGGAGGCCCGGAGCACCGTCCGGCACGTCGGCCGGCGGCCGTCCCGTGTGCGGCCCCGCCAGCCACGCACGGTTCGCCGCACTGGCCGTCGGTTCGTCGTCGGCCACCAGGGCGAGCGCCCAGGCGCGACCGTCGGCGTGCACGACGAGCGCCCGGTCCGCGAAGCGCAGGTCGGCGTCCGCGTGCGCCGCGGTGCGGTCGGGCCCACCGGACTCCCGGCCGAGCTCGTACCCGAGGAACCCGACCCAACCGAGCGCGAAGCCGCAGCCGGGCACCGGCGCGTCGAGCAGCGGTGTCCGCGTCAGCAGGTCGTCGAGCACGGCGAACGCCGGACGGTCCTCGGACCGGGACGTCCCGAACCACCGCCGTGCCGCGGGCGGGACGTCGAGCACCGCGCGTCGGTCCTCGTGCCGGAACCGCGTCGCGAACGGCCCGTCCGTGTGGGCGAGGAGCGACCACCGGGCGCGTCCGCGAGCGGCCTCCGGAGCACCCTCCGGCAGCCCGGAGTCGAGCCAGACGACGTCGGACGTGGTGGCGGCCGCCAGCGCACCGAGGTCCGGCGCGACGTCGAGCCGACGCGCGAGGACCCGCGCTCGGGTCAGACCGCGGCGATCGTCCACGAGGCGGCGTGCGCGGCGCCGGGAGCCAGCACGACGAGCCCGGCCTCCTCGCCCGCGTTGAAGGCGTCCGGTGCGCACGTCATCGGCTCGACCGCGAGGCCGACGCGGTGGTACTCCGGCACGACGTGGTCGGCGGTGTGCACCTGCGCCCAGCCGCACTCCGGCCCGAAGGACACCCGGACGCCGTGGCCGTCCGCCGCGGTGAGCGCGATCGTCGCCAGTCCCTCGGCGTCGCGGTCGAAGCCGGTGAACGCGTGGTCGATGAACCGCTCGCCGATCGGGGTCGCCGTCCGCAGGTCGAACTCGTCGTGCACGGGGGCCAGACCGGTCGGCACGAGACGGTCCTCGGTGACCTCGAGCACCTCGGCGGCGGGCAGGGTCAGGGTCCAGTCGTCGACACGGCCCTCGCCGGCGACGAGGTACGGGTGCGGGCCGGTCCCCCACGGAGCCGCGTCCCCACCGGTGTTGGTGCCGGTGACGGTCGTGTGCAGGCCGTCGGCATCGACGCGGTACTCGACGAGCACCTCGACACGGTACGGGTACCCCTCCTGCGCCGGGACCGTCGTGGCGAGCACGGCACGGTCGGGCTCGTGGGCCACGGTGCGGAAGTCGGTCCACGCGACGAGCCCGTGCAGCGCGTGGTGCCGCTTCGGCTCGGTCAGCGCGAGCTCGTGGTCCTGCCCGCCGAACGAGTAGCGGCCGTCGACGACCCGGTTCGGCCACGGCGCGAGGACGGCGCCGCGGAAGGCCGGACGGACCTCGTCGGCGGAGAACGGCACGACCAGGTCGCGTCCGTCGGCCCGGAGGGTCCGGAGTGACGCACCGACCGAGGCGATCTCGGCGGTGTACCCGCCGGCGGTGATCGTCAGGGCGGATCCGGACAGCGGGGCTCCGGCCAGGGGCGCGTCGTTGCTCATGCGCAACAGCGTAGTGGGACCGGGAGGCCCGGACGGACGCCGGCGGGCCGGCTGCTGACTGCCAGCTCGCAGCTGGCAGCTGCCGACTGCCAGCCCCTCGGAACGACGAAACCCCCGCCGGATGTCCGGCGGGGGCTTCGTGTCTGGGTGGATCTGAGGGGACTCGAACCCCTGACCCCCTGCATGCCATGCAGGTGCGCTACCAGCTGCGCCACAGACCCATGCTCACTTCTTCGCTGTGCTCACCGTTCCCGGCGGCACCATGGAAGCGTACACCACGCGAACGCCGGGTGACGAAATCGACTCCGTCACCCGGGCGCGTCGCGCCTACGCGGTGTGGTCGACGGGCAGCTCGAGCGGGATCGTCGGGCAGTCCGACCAGAGGCGCTCGAGCGAGTAGTACTGGCGGTCTTCCTCGTGGAAGACGTGCACCACGATGTCGCCGAAGTCGATGAGGACCCAGCGGCCCTCGGTCCGGCCCTCGCGCCGGAGCGGCTTGGCGCCGGCGGCGATCAGGCGGTCCTCGACCTCGTCCGCGATGGCGAGCACGTTGCGCTCGTTCCGGCCGGTCGCGAGCAGGAACACGTCGGTGAGCTGTAACGGCCCGGTCACGTCGAGGGCGACGAGGTCTTCGGCCTGCTTCGCGTCGGCCGCCTGGGCGGCGATCTGCACGAGTTCCAGTGCGCGTGAGGAGGCGGTCACGGAGTCCTTCCGGTCGTCGGCACCGCGCTCTGCGGGTCCGTGTGGTGGGTCCTGATCATAGGCCACCCCGCCGACAGCGACCAGGCCGGTGGGCCGGGTCGGGCGACGGGGTGACGTTCGACGAGGGGTCCGGCGGGCGGTCAGCCGCCGAAGTGGGTGGTGAGCAGGGCGACGATGATGACGCCCGCCGCAGCGAGGCCGACGGCCCCGACGGTGACACCGAGGATGACCGGCGTCCGGGACTCCTTCGGCTTCGCGGCGGCGAGCACGACCTGCCGGGTCGACGTGTGGCTCGAGATCGCGCGGCTCGCTCGGACGGGGCTCGCGTCGGTCTCCGGCTGCTCGTCGTGCTGCTCGAGCAGACGGTCGACCTCGGCCCCGTCGATGGGACGGTGCGAACCGGTGGACGACAGCGAGGCCGGCAGGTCGATCGACCCGGTCAGGATGACCTCACCGGTGGCGTTCAACGCACCGGTGGGGTCCGCCAGCGCGGAGTTCGGCAGCACGATCGAGTTGGTGTCCTGGACGGCGACGCGGCGGGTGCCCGTCACGTCGTGCACCTCGGCGTCGTCGGTGTCCCTGGCCTGCTGGGTCCAGTGGCCGGCCGGCGGCTCGAAGGCCGTGGTCACCGGCTTCGGCTCGGGGCTCCGCCGGAACGCCGCGGGGACGCGCGGCGCATCGGTGTCCGACTCGCCTCCGATGCTCGCACCGTCACCCCGGCTGCTGGTGCCGTCGTCGGACCGTCGGGCGGTCGCGGGCGTCGGACGCTGGACCGGGACCTCGTTCGTGTCGTCGTCGAGCGACAGCGGGAACACGACCGGCGTCGACGCCGTCGGCGCCGGTGCCGGCTCCTGGGCAGCGTCGGCGTCCGCATCGGGGCCCTCGGCGTCGTCGGCACCCGTGTCGTCGGCACCCGTGTCGTCGTTCTCCGGCGGGGCCCAGGTCGTCCGGTGACGTCGGGGCTCCTCGGCGTGCGCAGCGGCCTCGCTCAGCGGTTCGATCGCGTCCGGGGACCCGTCGGCCTCGGTCGCCTGGGCCATGGCCGCGGGGTCGAGCACGTCGGCCTCGGCCGGTTCCTGCTCGGGGGCGTCGTCGGCGGCGGTGTCGTCGGCGGACGCGTCACGGGCGGCGGGGGCAGCGTCACCGGGGGCACCGGCGGCAGCGGACGCCTCGATCACCGGCGTGGCGGCGAGCGGGACCTGAGCAGAACGCGCCGACGCCGCCGTGTCGACCGAGGCCGGACGCGGACGCTCGGTGTCGTGCTCGAGGTGGTCGACCGACCCGATGACGTCCTGCACGGTGCGGTCGGACGACTGCGGGGTCGGTGCCTGCAGCGGCACGGGCTGCACGGCCTGTCCCTCGGCCTCGCGCATCAGCCGGAGCTGACGGCGGGTGAGACCGCCGGTCCCCGGCACGATCTCGGTCGCCGAGGCCGGTGCCGGTGCGAGGGGGAAGACCGGGCCGTGCTGTGACGCCGGGTCGGAGCTCCCCGAGGTGGGACGGACGGCCGACCGCGCCGGGCCGCTCGGTGCGGGCGCGACGTGCGATCCCGGCCGCCGACGTGACTCGGGCTGGTCGGACGGTGCCGCGACGGTCGGTGGCGGGGTGACGGGCTGCCCGCCCGCTGCTGCGGCACGCTCCCGCTCGCGCGCCTCACGCCGCGAGAGAGGCGGCTGCGCGTCGGACGAACTCATGCAACGCTCCGATACAGGTGGTGCTTGGAGATGTACTGGACGACCCCGTCTGGGACCAAGTACCACACGGGGTGGCCGCGCCTGACCCGGTCGCGGCAATCTGTCGAGGATATCGCCAGTGCTGGGACTTCGAGCAAGCTCACGTCGCGTTCGGGCAGTCCGGTGATGCTCAGATCGTGGCCCGGACGGGTGACCGCGACGAAGTGCGCGAGGTCCCAGAGGCCATCATGATCCTTCCAGTCGAGGATCTGCTGGACGGCGTCCGCGCCCGAGATGAAGACGAGCTGCGCATCCGGTCGCTGGTCGTGGAGGTCGCGGAGCGTGTCGACCGTGTACGTCGGCCCCGGACGGTCGATGTCGACCCGGCTGACCGTGAACATCGGGTTCGACGCGGTCGCGATGACCGTCATCAGGTACCGGTGCTCAGCGTCGGTGACGTCCGACTTCATGTACGGCTGACCGGTCGGGACGAAGACGACCTCGTCCAGGTCGAACGCACGGGCGACCTCCGATGCCGCCACGAGGTGCCCGTGGTGGATCGGGTCGAACGTGCCGCCCATCACGCCGATGCGCGGGCGCCCCGTGCTCTCCAGCATCGAGCGGCGTGTCAGAGCTTGGTGTGACCGAACTCGTCGACACCCGTCTCGTGGTGGCGGGTGGCCTCGAACTTGTGCGAGTGACGGTACGCGACGTCGCGGAAGCTCCAGGTCACGAACCCGAGGAAGGTGAAGAACAGCGCGCCGCACATCGGGAAGACGAACGCGGGCACCCCGGAGGCGTGCTCAGCGGCTTCAGCGAGGAAGGTCATCGGTCCGGTGCTCCGTTCGATCGGGTGGGAAGTCGCCGCCCAGTCTAGCCGCGGATCTGTCCGTGCCCGCGCACGATCCACTTGGTACTGGTCAGTTCGGGGAGCCCCATCGGCCCACGGGCGTGCAGCTTCTGCGTCGAGATGCCGACCTCGGCCCCGAAGCCGAACTCGCCGCCGTCGGTGAACCGGGTCGAGGCGTTCGCCATGACGACCGCCGAGTCGACCTCGGCCAGGAAGCGCTCGGCGGTGTCGACGTCGTCCGTCACGATGGACTCGGTGTGGTGTGTCGACCACCGCGCGATGTGCGCCATCGCGGCATCGACGTCCGGCACCACGCGGATGGACAGGTCGAGGTCCATCGACTCCGTCGCCCAGTCCGCCTCGGTCGCGCGGAGCACGCCGGGGACGATCGTCCGGGTGGCGTCGTCACCGCGCAGGGTCACCCCGGCGGCACGGAGACGGTCCGCCAGCACCGGCAGCAGCCGCTCGGCCGCCCCTTCGTGCACGAGGAGCGTCTCGAGGGCGTTGCACACGCTCGGCCGCTGCACCTTGCTGTTCAGCACGATGTCGACCGCACGCTCGAGCGGCGCCGTCGCGTCGAGGTACACGTGCACCACTCCGGCGCCCGTCTCGATCACGGGCACCTGCGACTCGGTCACGACGGTCTGGATCAGCGAGGCGCTCCCCCGCGGCACCAGGACGTCGACGAGTCCGCGCGCGCGCATCACCTCGGTCGCACCCTGGCGACCGAACTCGTCGATGGTCTGCACGAGGTCCGCGGGCAGCCCCACCGAGGCCACCGCACCGCGGATGCGCTCGACGAGTTCGGCGTTCGTGCGCTGCGCCGCCGACCCGCCCCGGAGCACGACGGCGTTCCCGCTCTTCAGCGCGAGCGCGGCGATGTCGACGGTGACGTTCGGGCGTGCCTCGTAGATCGCACCGACGACCCCGAACGGCACGCGGACCTGGGTGAGCTGCAGCCCGTTCGGCAGGCGCGACCCCCGTACGAGGTCGCCGACCGGGTCCGGGAGTCCGACCACGTGCTCGACCGCCGCCGCGAGGGCGTCGATCCGCGCGGCGTCCAGTCGCAGGCGGTCGAGGAGCCCCGAGGACAGCCCGCCGTCCTCGCCCGCGACGAGGTCCCCGTGGTTCGCTGCGACGATCGCGTCCGTCCCGGCGCGCAGGGCGGCCGCGACGGCGCGCAGTGCCTGGTCCTTGACCGCCGTGGTGGCCGTGGCGAGCGCCGTCGAGGCAGCACGCGACGCGACCAGCTTGTCGGTGAGGGTGAGGGCGGTGGCGGTCGGCGACATGGTCCGATACTAGGTCGGCTGCCGGGCCCGTGACGCTGGCCGCGTCACACCGGTGGAGACGGCGGGGAGGCCGGACTGCCGGGCCGGCACCGTGCCTCCCGGCCGACGATCCCGCGATCAGCCGCGCGGCGCCGCCCGGAACCAGGTGCCCACGTGCTCCCCTGCCAGAGCCCGGTCCACGAGCGCGGTACCGGTGACGAGCACCGACGTCCCCGCCTCGGCCGCGAGCCGCGCAGCGGCGACCTTCGTCCCCGCGCCCCCGGTGCCGACGCCGGCCGAGCCGGCCGAACCGAAGGTGACACCGGCGAGCTCGTCGCCGAACGGGACCTCGTCGATGGGTTCGGCATCCGGGTGCTCCGGCGGCCGGGTGTAGAGCGACTCGACGTCGGACAGCAGCACGAGCGCGTCGGCGCCGAGGAGCCGCGCGACGAGCGCCGCGAGTCGGTCGTTGTCGCCGAACCGGATCTCGTGGGTGGCGACCGTGTCGTTCTCGTTGACGATGGGGAGCACCCGCAGCGCGAGCAACCGGTCGACCGCCCGCTGCGCGTTGACCCGGTGCGTCGGGTTCTGCATGTCGCCTGCGGTGAGCAGGACCTGCGCCGCGACGATGCCGTGGCGGTCGAGTTCCTTCTGGTACCGGAACATGAGCACGTTCTGCCCGGTCGCCGCAGCTGCCTGTTGGGTCGCCAGGTCGTCCGGACGTCCTTCGAGCCCGAGGAACGGGAAGCCCGTCGCGATGGCACCGGAGGACACGAGGACGACCTCGGTGCCCCGCGCGTGGGCCGCGGCCAGGGCGTCCACGAGCGCGGCGATCTGCCCGGTGTTGTCGCCGCTGACCGACGACGAACCGACCTTCACGACGAGCCGACGCGCACGCGGGACGTCCTGCCGCCGGCTGACGGGGCCGAGGTCGGTGCGCGCGCGCGTGTCGGCCATGCCTCGATCAGTCCTGCTCGTCGCTGTCGTCATCGGCCCACAGCCCGGACACGCGCTCCTGCTCGAGCTCGGCGCGCGCTGCGGCCTTGGCGTCCATGCGCTCGAAGTACTCCTCGCGGCGCTCGTTGCGCGTCGGGCGCGACGAGCCGCCGACGCGAGCATCGGTGCCGCGGGCGCTCGTGATGAGCTCGGCGGTCGAGGTCAGCGTGGGCTCCCAGTCGAAGACCATGCCGCCGTCGCCACCGATGACCACGGTGGACCCGGCGACCGCTCCGGCCTTGAACAGGCCGTCCTCCACGCCGAGCTTCGCGAGCCGGTCGGCCAGGTAGCCGATGGCCTCTTCGTTGGTGAAGTCGGTCTGCGTGACCCAGCGCTCCGGCTTGTCGCCTCGCACGCGGTAGAAGCGGTGCTCCTCGCCGCCCTCGGCGCGCACGGTGAAGGGCTTCTCGTTGACCGCCTTCGGACGGAGGACGATGCGCTCCTGCTCGGGGGCGGCGGGACGGGCGGCGCGGGCCTGTTCGACCACCTCGGCCAGGGCGAACGTCAGCTCGCGCAGGCCCTTGCGGGACGCGGTCGAGATCGGGAACACGCGGTAGCCGCGCTCCTCGAGCTCGGCGGTGACGAAGTCGGCGAGCTCGGCTGCCTCGGGCACGTCGACCTTGTTGAGCGCGACGAGCTGCGGACGCTCGAGCAGCGGGGTCTGCCCCTCCGGCACCGGGTAGCGCTCGAGCTCGCCCAGGATGACGTCGAGGTCGCTGATCGGGTCGCGGCCGGGGTCGAGCGTCGCGCAGTCGATGACGTGCAGGAGCGCCTCGCAGCGCTCGACGTGGCGGAGGAACTCGAGGCCGAGGCCCTTGCCCTCCGACGCGCCCTCGATCAGGCCCGGGACGTCGGCGACGGTGAAGCGGACCTCGCCCGACTCGACGACACCGAGGTTCGGCGTCAGGGTCGTGAACGGGTAGTCGGCGATCTTCGGCTTCGCTGCGGAGATCGCGGCGATCAGCGAGGACTTGCCGGCGCTCGGGAACCCGACCAGGGCGACGTCGGCGATCGTCTTCAGCTCGAGGCTGACGTCACCGGTCCACCCCGGGGTGCCGAGCAGCGCGAACCCGGGAGCCTTGCGCTTCGTGGTCGCGAGGGCCGCGTTGCCGAGACCGCCCTGACCACCGGGCGCCACGACGACACGCATGCCGGGCTCGGTCATGTCGGCCAGGACCTCTCCGTCCTCGTCGTGCACGACGGTGCCGATCGGCACGGGCAGCTCGAGTGTCTCGCCGCTCACACCGCTGCGCATGTCGCCCATGCCCGGCTGGCCGTTCTTCGACGAGCGGTGGGGCGACCGGTGGTAGCCGAGCAGGGTCGTCACCTGCGGGTCGGCGACGAGCACGATGTCGCCGCCGTCACCGCCGTTGCCGCCGTCGGGGCCGGCGAGGGGCTTGAACTTCTCACGGCGGACCGACACGCAGCCGTTGCCGCCGTTCCCCGCGGTGAGGTGCAGGGTCACGCGGTCGACGAAGGTCGCCATGGGTCCACTCCTAGGTGTTGCAGCAGGACCGCGACGTGTCGCAGCGGTGCCGGCTGGTCGTGCACGAAAGAACGGGAGGGGCGGGCACGTGGCCCGCCCCTCCCGCAGAGTCTGTCGTCGCTGGTGTTACGCGTTGACGATGTTGACGACCTTGCGGCCGCCCTTGGTGCCGAACTCGACCGAACCGGCCGAGAGGGCGAACAGCGTGTCGTCGCCACCACGGCCGACGTTGGCGCCCGGGTGGAAGTGGGTGCCACGCTGGCGGAGGATGATCTCGCCGGCGTTGACGACCTCGCCACCGAAGCGCTTCACGCCGAGGCGCTGTGCGTTCGAGTCACGACCGTTGCGAGTGGAGCTCGCACCCTTCTTGTGTGCCATCTTCTACTCCCGCCTTACGCGATCGAGGTGATCTTGACGCGGGTGAGCTCAGCGCGGAAGCCCTGGCGCTTCTTGTACCCGGTCTTGTTCTTGAACTTCTGGATGACGACCTTCGGGCCGCGGAGGTCCTCGAGCACCTGGGCGGTGACGGTCACGTTGGCGAGCTCGGAAGCCGCCGACGTGATCTTGTCACCGTCCACGAGGAGCACCGGGGCGAGGTCGATGTTGCCCTTGTCGTCGGCCTTGGCACGGTCGATCGTGAGGATCGTGCCGACCTCGACCTTCTCCTGACGGCCGCCGGCGCGCACTACTGCGTAAACCACGTGGAATTCCTTACGTACTCTGCTTGAGGGAAGTCTCGGGTGCCCACTTCTGCACGAGCGGCTCCCGGAGGCCGGGCCCGATCGGCGACGCAGGCAGAACGGCCCGCTGACACCAGGGATCGAGAATACTCGATCCCCCCGGGTCCGGTCAAACGGCGACACACGTACGATGACTCGCGTGACCGTGTTGATCGACCCGCCGACGTGGCCCGCCCACGACACCGTCTGGTCGCACCTCGTCAGTGATGCATCCTACGACGAGCTCCACGCCTTCGCCGAACGCGCCGGGATCCCCCGCCGCGCGTTCGACCACGACCACTACGACGTGCCGCGGTCGCGCTACGACGAACTCGTCGCTGCGGGTGCGACGGCGGTCACCGGGCGCGAGCTGGTGCTCCGGCTCATCGCGAGCGGCCTGCGCGTGCCGCAACGCGACAAGCGCGGGCACGACCGGCGCGCGCACTGACCGTGCGCGTGGAGCAGGGGCGCAGGGCTCGTGCCGACTGCACCGCGCCGGGCCGTTCCCCCGCGGGGCGACGAACGGGACCGACGACGGGGTGACGCCGGGCGCGTCGGCCGGGCGCGTCGGGCGGCGCGTCGGCCGGGCGCGTCGGCCGGGCGGCACGGTCTGCCTCCGCCACGCCTCGCGCGCCCGCCGTGTGGCTGACCGGTCCGGCGTGATCGGTCGGGAGGCACGGCCCAGCGCCGTCACACCCCGCACCACCGGCGTGTGGCCGGCCCTGCCAGCCGGGTCCGCAGGGCGCGCAGGGTCCGCAGGCCCCGATGGGCACGTAGCCCGGCGTCGTCCGCACGACCGCGAGCACGTCGCACCACGTCGAGTCGTGGCGCGGCGTGCTCCGGGTCGGTCTGCGGCGACTCGCGCCGCACGATCGCCGACCAGGGGTCAGCAGGAGCTGCGCCAGCGCACGCGCACGCGCCACAGCTGCGGCACCGCACCGCACGGGCCGCAGTCGCGTCAGCGCGTCGGCGGCGTCCAGCGGTCGTCAGGGCGCTGACCGTACGGCTGCTGCTGCTGCTGCTGCTGCTGCGCACCGTGAGGCTGCGGAGCGGGCTGCACGGTCGACGGGGGCACGGCGTCCGCAGGACGGACCGCCCCCAGACGGCCGCCGGCCGCCCCCTGCGCAGCACGCCCACCACGCGGACGCCCGAGCCAGAGCCATGCGACGGTCGACGTCGCGAGGAGCATGAGCGTGAACGGGATCCCGTTCTGCAGGGGCCCGGTGAGCACGTCGATCACGAGTCGCACCCCCGAACCGGTCCGGACCGCCGCGTAGGACCCCGTGAAGACCCCGACGAGCGCCAGGGCGACCGTCCCGGCGGCACCGGCGAGCACGGCACGGAGGAGCACCGTCGGCAGCGGGCTGCGCCGCGCGATCGGCGTGAGGAACGCCAGGGCCGTGAACGCTCCCGCGTAGAACGGGAAGGGCGAGGCGAACACGCCGGACACGAAGCTGCCGAGCAGGCTCGCACCCGTGCCGGAGGTCGAGAAGGGGTGCACCACGAGTGACGTGCCGAGCAGCCCGAAGACGCCGGAGACCACCTCGACGAGCACGATCGACACGACGGCGATGAGGGCACCGGTGGTGTTGGCGACCGACGCACCCGGCGCGAAGGCCCGACGCGGGTCGGACGTCCGCGACGCCCGTGCCCGACCCCGCTCCCCGTGGGGCTGCTGCTGGCCGTACTGCGGCTGCTGCCCGGGCCACGGCTGCCCGCCCGGCTGCCCGGGCCACGGCTGACCGGGTGCCTGCGCGCCCGGCTGCCCCGACCACGCCTGAGCACCCGGCTGACCGGGCGCTGGCTGGCCGGACCACGCCTGCCCACCGGACGGCCCGGCCGCGGGCGGTGCGGGCTGCGACCAGCCCGCACCGTAGTACCCGCGGTCCTGCTGCCGACCGTGCGGGTCCCCCGCGTCGGTCACGTCAGTCCCCCACGATCACGGAGCCGTCGTCCTGCCCGTCGCCGTCCGACGACGCGGGCGCACTGATGCTCGGCGACGAGACCCGACGCGACCGCGAACGGCCCTGCCCCGGCTGCTTCGGCTCCGGGAGTGCCTGGAGCACGGAGTCGAGCAGCGACTCGGCGTCGTCCCGGGTCGGGCGCGGCTCGCGCTTGGTGACGGCCACCGGGATGTCGAGGATCGCGACGGTGTTCTCGGTCGGGGTGACGGGAGCGCTCGAGCTCACGCGACGACGGGTCGGTGCGGTCTTCGTCGGCGCCGACTCCTGCACGGGCGACTCGGGAGCAGTGCTCTGCGCGGGGGCCGACTCGGGCGCGGGGGCCTCGGCGCGAGCCTCGTCGGCACCGCGCTCGGACGCACGCTCCTCGCGACCGCGCTCCTCGCCGCCGCGCTGCTCGGGTGCTGCACTGCCGGCGCCACGACCGCCACGACGGCGGCGACGCTTCGAGCCGGACGACTGCTCGCCGTCACGGTCTGCCCCGCCTGCGGACTGCTCCGAACCGCGCTCGGGGGCGGAGACCGGCGAAGCGCTCGACGCGGGTGCGTCGGCAGCCGACGACACCCCGGCCTCGGCCTCCGGGGTCGCGGCGCCCCCGCGGGGCGATGCCACACCGGTCACCGGCGCACCGGACGACGCCTCGTCGTGGGGCAGCGTCGACGCCGCGATCCGGGACAGCGCGTTCTTGACGTCCTCCGTGATCTGGTGAGCCTGCGACGACTGGCTGGAGGACCCGTTGCCGGAGCCGGCGTTGCCAGCGTGCCCGTTGCCTCCCTGGCCGTTGCCGTTGCCGTTGCCGTTGCCACTGCCGTTGCCACCGGTCGAGCCGTTGCCGCTGCGGGCCTTGCGCCGGCCCTTCGAGGGGCCGGGGTCTGCGTTGTTGTCGTTGACCTTGGCGTTGACCTCGTCGAGCGACTCGCGCAGGCCGACACCGATCTTCTTGCGGGTCATCTGCACGAGGCCGAGCGAGGTGACCTCGGCCACCTGGTGCTTCGTGCGGTCGCGGCTCAGGCACTCGACGAGACGACGAAGCACCAGGTCGCGGTTCGATTCGAGCACCATGTCGATGAAGTCGATGACGATGATGCCGCCGATGTCCCGCAGGCGGAGCTGCCGGACGATCTCCTCGGCTGCCTCGAGGTTGTTCTTGGTGACGGTCTCCTCGAGGTTGCCACCGGACCCGACGAACTTGCCCGTGTTGACGTCGACGACCGTCATGGCCTCGGTGCGGTCGATCACGAGCGACCCACCGGACGGCAGCCAGACCTTGCGGTCGAGCGCCTTCTCGATCTGCTCGTTGAGGCGGTACTCCTCGAAGGAGTCCGGGCCGTCGTAGATCTCGACGCGGTCCTTGAGGTCGGGTGCGACGGCGTCGAGGTAGTCCTCGATCGTGCCGCGCGCGGCCTCGCCGTCGATGATGAGCTTCGTGAAGTCCTCGTTGAAGACGTCACGCACGATCTTCACGAGGAGGTCCGGCTCGGAGTGCAGCATGACCGGGGCGTGCCCGTTCTGCACCTTCTTCTGGATCGCCTCCCACTGGTTGGTCAGGCGCTGCACGTCGCGGGTGAGCTGCTCCTCGGTCGCGCCCTCGGCCGCGGTGCGGACGATGACGCCCGCGTGCTCCGGCAGGACCTCCTTGAGGATCTTCTTCAGGCGGGCGCGCTCGGTGTCGGGCAGCTTGCGCGAGATGCCGTTCATCGAGCCGTTCGGCACGTAGACCAGGTAGCGGCCCGGCAGCGAGACCTGCGAGGTCAGACGCGCGCCCTTGTGCCCGACCGGGTCCTTCGTGACCTGCACGAGGACCTTGTCGCCCGGCTTGAGCGCGGCCTCGATGCGGCGACCGTGGTTCCCGGTGTCCACCGAGTTCCAGTCGACCTCGCCCGCGTAGAGCACGGCGTTCCGACCGCGACCGATGTCGACGAACGCCGCCTCCATCGAGGGCAGCACGTTCTGCACCTTGCCGAGGTAGACGTTCCCGATGAGCGAGACGTTGTGCGACTTGGTGACGTAGTGCTCCGCGAGGACGTTGTCCTCGAGCACGCCGATCTCGATCTTCGACGAGCTCGAGCGGACGATCATCTGGCGGTCGACGCTCTCGCGGCGGGCGAGGAACTCGTCCTCGGTGATCACCGTGCGACGACGACCGGCGTCACGGCCGTCGCGGCGACGCTGCTTCTTCGCCTCGAGTCGGGTCGACCCCTTGATGCGCTGTGGCTCGGTGATGAGCTCCGGCTCGCGGCGACGCGGCTCCTGGTGGTCGCGCGGCTCGCGGACGCCGCGCTCCTGGCGGTCCGCGCTGCTGCCCCGACGGCGCGAGCGACGGCGACCGCCGCCCTGCTCGTCGTCCTCGTCGTCGTCGTCCTCGTCGCGTGCGGCTCGGACCGGCAGCTCCGGCAGGACCGGCAGGACCGGCGCGTGGAAGATCAGGCTGAGGGTGCTGGTCGCCTTCGGCACGAAGGGCTCCTCCGCCTCGGGAGCGGAGGCGGGCTCCGGCCGGGAGGCACCGCTCACGTCGTCAGCGTCCGTCGCCACCGCGCTGGGGGCCTCGGGCGCGCTGGTCGCCTCGACCTGGCCGGTCGCGGTGGGCGCGACGGCTGCCGCAGCGTCGTCCGCCGGGGCCTCGACGACAGGCTGGCTGCCCGTGACCGTCGAGACGTCCTGGGGCTCCGCGGCTGCGGCGGGGACCTGCTCGACCGCGACCGCCACGGCGTCGTCGGTCGACCCGTGCTCCGTCGAGCCGTGCTCCGCTGCCTCGGGGGCCGGCGCCTCGGGGGCCGCTGGCCGGTCGCTCGCCGGAGCGGCGCCCTGCGCGGCCGTCTCGTCGGCCGCATCGGCGTCGGTGACCGGAGCGTCGCCGGTCAGCGCGACCGTCTCGACGTCCGTGGTGTCGGTGTCGACGTCACCACGGGCCTCCAGGCCGGTGGACCGGGCGCGACGGCTGCCGAACAGGCGGCCTCGGCGCTTCGGTGCGACTTCTTCGTTGTTCGGGTTGTCGGTGTTCTGCTCCACCATGGATCTGGTGCACTCCTCGGCCCCACTCGCGTCCTGTCGGACGGCGGGAATTCTGTGGTTGTCACGGGTGGCGTCCACGCCCCCGCGTTCGTTCTCGTGACCGGTGTGCGTCGTCCCGGCGTGCGGTCCGGTGTCGTTCCGGGTCGGGCACCCGGCCCGACCGGCTCGGCATCGGAGGTGACGCGAGTCCCGGTCACGGCGCGCTCTCACCGCGCCTGATCGTCCGGGCTGGGCCCGGAAAGCTCTCTCGCCGCACGGATCGGCCGCGCGACTGCTGTCATTGTCGCACGAGGTGCCAGGAAAGGTCCGGAACGGGCATGCGATGATGACGCCGTGAGCACGAGCGCAACCACGCCCCGCCGCCCGGTCGCGATGGCGGTCTTCCTCATCGTCACCGGAGCAGTCGGCCTCTTCGCCGCGTTCAACCTGGTCCTGGACGAGTTCGCGAAGTACGAGAACCCGTCGAAGGCCCTGAGCTGCGACGTCAGCCCGTTCGTGAACTGCTCGCAGGTGATGACCAGCTGGCAGGGCTCCCTGTTCGGGTTCCCGAACCCGCTGCTCGGCGTGATGGGCTTCGTCGCCCCGATCGCCGTCGGCGTGATGCTGCTCGCCGGCATGCGGAACGGACACCGCTGGTTCTGGGTGCTGTTCAACGCCGGGGTGTTCCTGGCGTGGGTGTTCGTCACCTGGCTCTTCACGCAGACCGTGTGGGTGATCGGCTACCTCTGCCCCTGGTGCCTGCTGGTGTGGAGCGTGACGATCCCGATGTTCTGGATCTTCACGACGTGGAACGCGGCGCAGGGTCGCTTCGGCGCCGGACTCCAGCGGGTCGGGCGCACGCTGCTGCCGTACTCGTGGGCGTTCGTGCTGGCGAACTACGCCGTGGTCGTGGTCTGCATCTTGATCGTGTTCCCGCGGGTCCTCACGACGCTGCCGTTCTGACGTTCCCCCTCCCCCGGCCGTCCTGACGCCACCGGGGCGCTGCTGGGCGCACGCCCCGGTCGTCCTGACGCCACCGGACCGCTGTGATGCACCCGTCCCGGTCCCAGTCCCGATCCCTCGAGCGGGCCAGATCCGTCACGCTCGAGGTTCTCCGGCGACGGATCGTGCCCTGGCCCGGATCGCCGACGGCGTGTCCTGCCCACTCGGGAGGGCCCGCCGGGTCGGCCCGGCAGCCTTCTGACGGACAACGTGCTCCTCACTCGTGGGGTGAGTGAGCGGGTCGTCCCGTACTGCCGAGCCTGCTCCCTCCGCGCGGTCCGCCGACCCGCTCAGCCCGAACGCCCGATCCTTCCCAGAACAACCGAGATACAAGGCGGAATCGGGCGTTCCTCGTACAACTGACGCACCAGGTACGCCCGGTTCCGTCCGCTACGCCCGGATCGATCAGGTACCTGCCACGTCCGCGACCTCGGCACCGCGCCGCATCCGCCGGGGACAGCACTCGGCCCCGCGCTCCCGGGGAGGGAACGCGGGGCCGAGTACGGCGGAGCCGACTACTTCGCGGCGGCCTCGATGGTCGGGACGACGTCGGTGAGGGTGCTCACACGCTGCCCGTTCACCAGGATCGTCGGCGTTCCGAAGCCCTGGGGGCCGGCGACGGCCGGGTCCGCGGTGACCTGGTTCGTGATCTTCGTGACCCAGCTCTTGTACGTCTCGTTCGACAGGCACTCGGACACGTCGGAGCCCGTCGCGCCGCCGGCCTTCACCAGGTCGGCGATCTCGGCGTTCGTCAGGCCCTTCGTGCCCTCTTCCGGCTGCTTCTCGAAGAACTGCGTCTGCACGGCGAGGAACTTGTCCGGCGCGTAGTTCGCGACGCACATCGCGGCGTTCGCGGCACGGCTGGCGTACCGCGAGCCGAGGTAGCTGCGGTCGAGGATCGACACCGGGTGGATCTCGAGCGTCGCCTGACCGTTCTTCACGAAGTCGGTGATCTGGTCGGCGTAGGCGCCCTCGAACTGCTTGCACACGGGGCAGGCCCAGTCCACGTACTCGACGACCTTGACCTTGCCGTCGCTGTCGGCCGTGGCGACCGGGGACGGGGTGCCGTCCGCCGAGACCCCACCGGTCGTGACGGGCGTGATCGTGCCGTCGCCGCCGGTGAACTGGATGCCACCGGTGACCATGTTCTTCGGGCCGGCGGCCGAGGTGGTGCCCCCGCTGTTCACGTTCACCACGACGATCGCGATGATCGCCGCGACGGCCACGATGCCCAGGCCGATGCCGCCCTGCAGGAACCACTTGTTGCGGCGCTTGCGACGCTTCTCGGCGTCGGCTCGCTGGCGGGCGACCTCACGGGCGTGCTGCCGACGCTCGTTCTTGGTGGGACGGTCGTTGTTCGTCATCGCGTCTGTGCTCCGCTTCCGTCGATCAGGCGAACCAGAGCGCGAGCTCGCGGGCGGCCGACTCCGGGGAGTCCGAGCCGTGCACGAGGTTCTGCTGCACCTTCAGGCCCCAGTCGCGACCGAGGTCACCACGGATGGTGCCCGGCGCGGCCGAGGTCGGGTCGGTGGTGCCGGCGAGGGAGCGGAAGCCCGCGATGACACCGTTGCCGGCGACGCGCACGGCGACGACCGGGCCCGACTGCATGAACTCGACGAGCGGCTCGAAGAACGGCTTGCCCTGGTGCTCCTCGTAGTGCTGGTCGAGCAGCTCGCGCGACGCCGTGACCATCTTCAGGTCGACGATCTCGTAGCCCTTGGTCTCGATGCGACGGAGGACCTCTCCGGTGAGCTGGCGGGCGACGCCGTCGGGCTTGACGAGGACGAGGGTCTCTTCGAGATCGGACACGCAGTTCTCCTGTGGTTCGGTGGTGGTCAGTCCTCGGCCTGCGCGGCCCGGAACGCGGCGTTCTGCCGGTCGAGCTGACCGCCCTTGACGAAGCAGAACACCCACAGCGCCAGGAACACCGCGCCGACCGCGAACATGAACGGTTCGATGAACCCGGTGGCGAGGATGGCCGCCTGCAGCAGCCACCCGAACCATACACCGGCGGGCTTGCCGGTCAGGCGTGAGGCAGCTGCGAGGACGATGATCGCCAGGATGCCCCCACCGAACGCCGCGAGCGGCGGCAACGTGCCCTTCCCGTAGACGACGAGCATCGGGAAGAAGAACATCACGGCCTCGAGTCCGAGGGTGATCGAGAGCAGGCTCTCGCGGGCACCGCGCTGCGGGCGCGGCTTCCGCATGCGCGGCTGGCGACCCGGCCGGGAGGCCCGTGGCGCGTCCGTCACTTCGCCGCACCTCCTCCTGAGCGCAGCCCCTCCGCGTGCACCAGCTCCATGACCTTGCCCACCATCACGATGGAGCCGGCGACCAGCACGAGGGCGTCCTCGGCGTCCGCCTCGTCCGCCAGGTCGCGGGCTTCCTGCAGTGCCTGCTCGAGCGAGGGCTCGACGACCACACGGTCCTCGCCGACCTCGGCCACGACGATGCGGGCGAACGCGTCCGCGTCGAGCGCGCGGTCCCCCGGCGGCTGCGTGACGACGAAGGTCTCCACGGTGTCCTTCAGCGCCCGGACGAAGCCGCGGGCGTCCTTGTCGCCGAGGATCCCGACGACGCCGACGACGTGCTCGGACGGGAACGCGACCGGCAGCGCCTCGGCCAGCGCGCGTGCACCGTGCGGGTTGTGCGCGGCGTCGACCACGACGGTCGGCTCCTGCGCGATCGGCTGCAGGCGTCCGGGGCTGGTGGCGGCCGCGAGCCCCTCGGACAGGACGTCCTCGTCGAGGGCCTGCGACCCGCGGCCGAGGAACGACTCGACCGCGGCGATCGCGACGGCGGCGTTGTGGGCCTGGTGCTGGCCGAAGAGCGGCACGAACAGGTCGTCGTAGCGCCCGGCGATGCCCTGCACGGTGACGAGCTGCCCGCCGACCGCCGGGGTGTCGGACACGACGGAGAACCCGGTGCCCTCGACCGCGAGCGTCGACTCGGTGAGCTCCGCGGCCCGCTCGAGCTCCGCGAGGGCCTCGGGCGTCTGGGCACTGGAGACGACCGACGACGACGGCTTGATGATGCCGGACTTGGTGCGGGCGATCTCGGCGACGGTCGACCCGAGCTGCTTGGCGTGGTCGATCGCCACCGGGGTGATCACCTGCACCTGGCTCTGCACGACGTTGGTGGAGTCCCACTCGCCGCCCATGCCGACCTCGATGACGGCGACGTCGACCGGCGCCTCGGCGAAGCATGCCAGGGCCAGGACGGTCAGTGCCTCGAAGAACGTCAGCGGCTGCTCGCCCTTCTCGCTGAGTTCCCGGTCCGTCATCTCGAGGATCGGGGTGATGTCGTCCCAGTTCTCGACGAAGCGGTCGGCGGCGACGGGCTCGCCGTCGACGACGATGCGCTCCCGGATCGACACCAGGTGCGGGCTCGTCATCAGGCCGGTGCGCAGGCCGTGCGCGCGGACGATGCTCTCGGTCATGCGCGCGGTCGACGTCTTGCCGTTCGTGCCGGTGACGTGGATGACCGGGTAGGCCAGGTGCGGGTCGCCGAGGAGCTCGACGGCGCGACGTGTGGCGGTCAGCCGGCGCTCGGGTGCCTGTTCGCCGATGCGGGCGTACAGGGCCGCCTCGACCCGCCGCACCTCGTCGTCGTCCCCGCCGTACGGCAGGGCCTCGGCAGGTGCCTGGTCACCGGACGGTCCGACCGGGATGCGGACCCCGGCGGTGTCGTCGAGCGGACCGAGGTCCTCGACGCCGTCGTGGTCGTCGTACTGCTCGTCGTCGTACTGGTTGCTGTCGCTCATGCGCGTGCCACCTCCACGGACACCTTCGCACCGTCGCCCACGTCCGAGCCCTCGCCGGGAGCGAACGTCGTCGTGGTCACCTCGACGCTCGTCGCCAGGGTCTCCCCGGCGATGAGCTGCTCGTGCGTGCGGATCGCGCCCTCCGCGTCCTCGGAGACCCGGAGCGCCAGGGCGATGCGGTCGCTGACGTCGAGGTCGGCGTCGCGGCGGGCCTGCTGCACGGCGCGCACGACGTCGCGGGCGAGTCCCTCGGCCTCGAGCTCCGGGGTCGTCACGGTGTCGAGCACCGCGAAGCCACCGCCGTCGAGGAACGCCACCGCGACGGAGTCGTCCGCGACGGTGAGGTCGAGCGTGTACTCGCCCTCGACGAGGTCGATCCCGCCGACGGTCACGCCGGACTCGGTCGCGACCCAGTCGCCCTTCTTGGCGGCCGGGATCACCTGCTGCACCTGCTTGCCGATGCGGGGACCGGCGGCACGGGCGTTCACGGTGAGCTTCCGCTCGATGCCGTAGCGGCCGAGCGAGGACTCCTCCTGCTGCTCGAGCACGACCCGCTTGACGTTCAGCTCGTCGCGGAGGATGTCCGCGAACGGCTCGATCGCTGCCGGGTCCGGCACGACGAGGGTCAGCGTCGCGAGGGGCAGGCGGACACGTCGACCGGTCGCCTTCCGGAGCGCGAGGCCCTTCGACGCGACGTCGCGCACGCGGTCCATCGCGGCGACGAGGGCGTCGTCGGCCGGGAACTCCGCCGCGTCCGGGAAGTCCTCGAGGTGCACGCTGCGCCCGCCGGTCAGGCCCTTCCAGACCTCTTCCGTGACGAGCGGCGCGAGCGGGGCGGCGACACGGGCCAGCGTCTCGAGCACGGTGTACAGCGTGTCGAACGCCGCACGGGCCTCGGGCGAGGACTCCGCGCCGAGCCAGAACTTGTCGCGCGAGCGCCGGACGTACCAGTTCGTCAGCACGTCGGCGAAGTCCCGGACGGCCTGGGCCGCGAGCGGGGTGTCGAGCGCGTCGAGGTGCGTGGTCACGTCCGCCACGAGCACCCGGGTCTTCGCGAGCAGGTACCGGTCGAGCACGTCGGTGCTCGCCGTGCTGCGCGAGGCCTGGTAGCCGGTGTCGCCCGAGGCGTTCGCGTAGAGGGTGAAGAAGTAGTACGTCGACCAGAGCGGCAGCAGGAACTCGCGGACGCCCTGGCGGATGCCCTCCTCGGTCACGACGAGGTTGCCGCCGCGGATCACCGACGACGACATGAGGAACCAGCGCATCGCGTCGGCGCCGTCGCGGTCGAACACCTCGGAGACGTCCGGGTAGTTGCGGAGCGACTTCGACATCTTCTGGCCGTCCGAGCCGAGCACGATGCCGTGGCTGATGACGTTCCGGAAGGCCGGACGGTCGAACAGCGCGGTGGAGAGCGCGTGCATGACGTAGAACCAGCCGCGGGTCTGCCCGATGTACTCGACGATGAAGTCCGCCGGGCTGTGCTCCTCGAACCACTCGCGGTTCTCGAACGGGTAGTGCACCTGCGCGTAGGGCATCGAGCCGGAGTCGAACCAGACGTCGAACACGTCCGAGATGCGGCGCATGGTCGACTGCCCGGTCGGGTCGTCGGGGTTCGGCCGGGTCAGGTCGTCGATGAAGGGGCGGTGCAGGTCCACCTCGCCGTCGGCGTTCAGCGGCAGGCGACCGAAGTCGCGCTCGAGCTCCTCGAGCGAGCCGTAGACGTCCTGGCGCGGGTACGCCGGGTCGTCCGACACCCAGACCGGGATCGGCGTGCCGAAGTACCGGTTGCGGGACACCGACCAGTCGATCGCGTTCCCGACCCACTTGCCGAACTGGCCGTCCTTGACGTTGTCCGGCACCCAGTTGATGTCCTGGTTCAGCTCGCCCATGCGGTCACGGAACTCGGTGACGCGGACGAACCACGACGAGACCGCCTTGTAGATGAGGGGCTTCCGGCAGCGCCAGCAGTGCGGGTAGCTGTGCTCGTAGGACGCCTGGCGGAGCAGTCGGCCCGCCTCGCGCACGGCCTTCGTCAGCGGCTTGTTGGCGTCCGACCAGAGCATGCCGGCGACCTCGCCGAACTGCGACGTGAACAGGCCGCCCTCGTCGAGGGAGAGCACGACGGGGATGCCCGCGGCCGCGCAGACCTCCTGGTCGTCGGCGCCGTAGGCCGGGGCCTGGTGCACGATGCCCGTGCCCTCGCCCGTCTCGACGTACTCGGCGACCAGGACGCGCCAGGCGTTCTCGTACCCCTCGGCCGCGGCCAGGAAGTCGAACAGCCGCTCGTACTCGACGCCGTCGAGCGCGGCGCCGACGACCGTGCGGAGCACGGCGGCGGTGGCGTCGTCGGCCGACTCGTAGCCGAGGTCCTTCGCGTGGGCGGCCACGGTGTCGGACGCCAGCAGGTAGGTGGCGGAACCGGCGTCGCCACCGTCAGCCGCGCCTCCCGGCCCGGCCGGCACGACCGCGTACGCGATCTCCGGACCGACCGCGAGCGCCGCGTTCGTCGGCAGGGTCCAGGGGGTCGTCGTCCAGGCGAGCGCGCGGACGCCGGTCAGGTCGAGCTCGGCGGCGCGGGCACCCTGCAGCGGGAACGACACCGTGACCGACTGGTCCTGACGCATCTTGTAGACGTCGTCGTCCATGCGCAGCTCGTGGTTCGACAGCGGCGTCTGGTCGTTCCAGCAGTACGGCAGGACCCGGAAGCCCTCGTACGCCAGGCCCTTGTCCCACAGCTGCTTCCACGCCCACAGGACGCTCTCCATGAAGGTGACGTCGAGGGTCTTGTAGTCGTCCTCGAAGTCGACCCAGCGCGCCTGGCGCGTGACGTAGGCCTGCCACTCGTCGGTGTACTGCAGCACCGACTGCTTCGCCGCGGCGTTGAAGACGTCGACGCCCATGTCGTCGATCTCGTGCTTCTCGGTGATCCCGAGCTGGCGCATGGCCTCGAGCTCGGCGGGGAGCCCGTGGGTGTCCCACCCGAAGCGGCGGTGCACCTGCTTGCCGCGCATGGTCTGGTAGCGCGGGAAGACGTCCTTCGCGTACCCGGTCAGCAGGTGACCGTAGTGCGGCAGGCCGTTCGCGAAGGGCGGTCCGTCGTAGAAGGTCCACTCGGGGCAGCCCTCGCGCTGGTCGATCGACGCCCGGAAGGTGTCGTCGCCCTTCCAGAAGGCGAGGATGCCCTGCTCGACGGCAGGGAACGACGGGGACGGGACGACACCGTCGGCGGGGACGTTGAGGGGGTAGGCCACGAGCTGCTCCTGTGGGTTCGGTTCGTCTCCACGAGGACGGAGCGTGCTCCGCGGTACCACCTCGCTTGCCGGTCGCTGCTCGCGCTGCGACCGACCGCTCGTTCGCCGGATGAGGGTGCGGTCCGGTCCGCCCGGGTCTACTGACGGCGGTGGTGCTGCCGCGTTCTTCCGGAGGCTCACCGGTGATGGCCGGGTCGACGCCTGATGGGACGAGTCTACAAGAGTCGGAGCATGCTGGAGCGATGCCCTCGTCCGAGAAGCAGGACCGTCCCGAGTCCCTGCTCACCGTCGTCATCGCGTTCGCTGCCAACCTGCTCGTCGCCGTCGCCAAGACCATCGCGTCCCTGGTCTCGGGGTCGGCGTCGATGACCGCGGAGGCCGCACACTCGTGGGCCGACACGGGCAACGAGATCTTCCTGCTCGTCGCCGAACGCCGCGGTGCGAAGAAGCGGGACCGGAAGCACCCGCTGGGCTACGGCCGCGAGACCTACATCTGGTCGATGTTCGCCGCGTTCGGGCTCTTCACCGCGGGCGCCGTCGTGTCGATCTGGCACGGCATCACCGAACTCGGCGAGACCGGCCCCGCCGAGGACGTCGTGCTCAACTACGCCGTGCTCGGCATCGCGTTCGTGCTCGAGGGCACGAGCTTCCTGCAGGCCTACCGCCAGGCGCACGGAGCCGCGACGAAGCGCCGCGTCCCGGTCCTCCGGCACGTGCTGCAGTCGTCCAACCCCACGCTCCGGGCCGTCTTCGCCGAGGACGCCGCGGCGCTGGTCGGACTCGTGATCGCGTTCCTCGGCGTGCTCCTGCACCAGCTGACCGGGCTCGCGGTCTTCGACGCGATCGGCTCCATCGCGGTCGGGCTCCTGCTCGGCGTCGTCGCGATCGTGCTCATCGAGCGCAACCGCCGGTTCCTGGTCGGCGAGGCCACCTCGCCCGAGCTCGAGGACGCCGTGCTCACCGAGCTCCTCCGGCGCGACGAGGTGGAGCGGGTCACGTACCTGCACCTCGAGTTCGTCGGACCGTCCCGGGTGTTCCTCGTGGCGGCCGTCGACCTGACCGGCAACGAGCTCGAGGACCACGTCGCCGTCCGGCTCCGCCGGGTCGAGGCGTCGCTCGAGGAGAGCCAGTACATCGAGGAGGCCGTCCTCACCCTGAGCATCCCGGGCGACGCGTCGCTCGCGGCCCGAGGCGACGGCGAGGTGCCGGCGACCGTGCGGGACGGCACGGTGGAGGACGTCGCGGCCGGCGGCGCGGGGACCCTGCGGACGGAGTAGCGGCGGCGGGCGTTCAGCGCGCGTCGAGCCCCGCCGCGACGGGCGTCAACGCCGCGCCGACGTACTCGACGAGGGACCGGCGTGCGACACCGTCGGCCACCCACACCCCGAACGCCGCGGCCGCCGCCCCGAGCATCGCCCCGGACACGGTCTGCGGCCAGAGCGACGTCGGGTGCTCCCGCGTCCGCGACCCGACGAACGCCGAGACCGCGCCGTGCTGCGCCATCACCCGCGCCGCCACGCTGGCCACGAGTTCGGTGCCGATGTCCATCACCTCGGCCTGGGCGATCGCCCACGGCACCCGCTCCGGGTCGTGCGCCCGAGCGGCCGCGACCAGGGCCTCCTCGACGGCGCGGACGGGCGAGGACTCCGTCGACGCGGCCAGGAACGCGGCCAGGTCGGCGACCGCGGCGTCGAGCTCGAGCCAGAGCACGTCGGACTTCGCCCCGAAGTAGTTGAAGAACGTGGCCCGGCTGACCCCGGCCCTGGCCGCGATCTGGTCGACGGTCGTGCGCCCGTAGCCCTGCTCGAGGAACAGCTCGGCGGCCGCGTCGGCGAGGACCTCGGCGCTCGATCGACGGGGGCGGCCACCGCGGCGCATCGTCTCGTCCATGCGCTCAGTAAACCGCTAGACTCGTCCAGCCATGATCTTGGACCGAGTACAGAAAATCCCGACCCGAGCGACCCGGACCCTGTCCGCCGCAGCGGGTGCCACCGCGGTCCTGCTGGCCCTGAGCGCCTGCACCGGCGGCGGCCCGGCCACCTCCGACAGCACGCCGGTCAGCGGCGGCACGCTCACCTACGCCTCCGGTGACGCCGAGCCGACCTGCCTCGACCCGCACGTCGGCGGCAACTACCCGCAGGCCCTGCTGTCGACGCAGTACATCGAGATGCTCACCGGGCTCGACCGGAACGGGCAGCCGACACCGGCGCTCGCCACGAAGTGGACGACGAGCGACGACGGCACGACGCTGACGCTCGACCTGCGCACGGACGTGACGTTCTCCGACGGCACCCCGTTCGACGCGGCCGCGGTCGTCGCGAACATCGAGCACGTGCAGGACCCGACGACGGCGTCGAGCACGGGGTACCTCGCCCTGCAGTCGATCACGAAGGCGACGGCGACCGACGACCACACGGTCACGCTGTCGCTCAGCCGTCCGGACAGCGCGCTGCTCGAGTCGTTCTCGCAGCCCTGGGTCGGCATGGAGTCACCGAAGGCCCTGCAGCGCCCGCAGGCGACGAACTGCGCCTCCCCCGTCGGTACCGGCCCGTTCACCGTCACGAAGTGGCAGCGGGGCGATCGCATCACGCTGGCGAAGAACACGTCGTACACGCCGCTCTCCGGCTCGACGAAGCCCCGCCTCGACGGCATCACGTGGCGCTTCCTGCCCGACTCCACCTCGCGCTACGCGGCACTGCAGGCCGGCCAGGTCGACGTCATCGACAACGCCCAGCCCGACCAGCTGAAGAGCGCGTCGTCGAACGGCGCGATCCGCGACCTCGACGCCCCGCGGCCGGGCGCCTCGAACCGCCTCGAGCTGAACTCCGGGCACGGGGTCTTCCGCGACGAGGCCGTGCGGAAGGCCTTCATCGCCGGCGCCGAGATCGACCCGGGGCTGCAGAGCCTGTTCCTCGGCACCGCGAAGCGCTCGTACTCGGTGCTGTCGAGCGTCGAGCCCGACGCGTCCTCCGACCCCGCGCGCTTCGAGTACTCCCCGTCGACGGCGAAGCGACTGCTCGACGATGCCGGCTGGAAGGTCGGCAGCGACGGGGTCCGCGAGAAGGACGGGCAGCGGCTCACGGTGACGTTCCCGGTGTCGACGAACCAGTCGGTGCCCGCGGAGCGCAGCCTGTTCCAGCAGGTCCAGGCCTCGGAGAAGGCCGTCGGGTTCGACGTCCGGCTCGAGGAGCTCGACCTGTCGAGCTGGTACGCCGCACTCGCCGCGAACGAGTACGACGTGGTCAGCGCGCCGTACACGAAGGTCGGCCCGGACGTCCTCCGCATCCTGTACGACAGCGCGAGCATCGAGCCCGCACCGTCGGGCTACTTCGCGAACCTCGCGCAGCTGGACGACCCGACGGTCGACGACCTGCTGGAGCGTGCGGCCCGCACGTCGGACGCCGACGAGCGCGGCGCCCTGTACCGACAGGCGCAGCAGCGGATCCTGGCCAGCGGCACCGTCCTGCCGCTCTACGACCAGCAGAACCACTTCCTGTACCGCTCCTCCGTCCACGGCATCGAGACCACCTCGGTCTCCACCCCGTGGTTCGGCACCGCGTGGATCGCGCGCTGACGGGCGAGCCGGCCGGGAGGCCCGCCCCACCTCCGCTCCGTGTCGGCACCCGTCGCGGGTGGTCGGGCTGGGTCCTGTGGGGACTCCGCCGCCTGGCCGGCGGCGTCGGGGTGCTGTGGGCGGTCGCCACGATCGTCTTCGTCGCGATCCGGCTGATCCCCGGCGACCCGGCGCTGGCGATCCTCGGCGGCCCCGGGTCGCAGGCCTCGGCGGAGGCGGTCGAGGGCGTCCGCCGCGAGTACGGGCTCGACCGACCGGTGCTCGTGCAGTACGCGGTGTTCCTCGGGCGCCTGGCGACCGGGCACCTCGGCGACTCGTACGCGTTCCGCACGCCCGTCTCCGAGCTCCTCGCGCAGCAGGTCCCGGTGACGCTGACGCTCGCGGTCGCCGGACTCGTCGTCGCCTGGGTGCTGGCGATCGGTGCCGCGTGGTGGTCGACGCAGCGCGGCCGGGTCGCCGCAGCACTCACCGGGGCGATCACCGTCACGGCGAGCGTCGTGCCGCACTTCTGGCTCGGCAGTGTGCTCATCGTGGTCTTCGCCAGCGCACTCGGGTGGGTGCCGGCGGTGTCGGACGGCAGCCTGCGCGGCTGGGTCCTGCCCGTGCTCACCGTCGCCGTGCCGGTCGCCGGGTACCTGGCCGAGACGGTCCGCGACGGCGTGGTCGACGCCCAGCGCTCCGCGTTCGCCCTCGCCGCCCGCGGTCGCGGCGAGTCCCGCGCCGGGCTGTTCGGACGCCACCTGCTCCGGCACGCGGCGCTCCCGGGCATCGCCCTGTCCGCCTGGGCCTTCGGCTCGCTGGTGTCCGGCGCCGTGGTCGTCGAGTCGGTCTTCGCGCTGCCCGGCATCGGTCGTGCCCTGGTCACCGCGGTCACCCAGCGGGACATGCCGCTCGTGGCCGGGATCGCCCTCGTGTCCGCCGCCGCGTACGTCGTCGTGCTCGCCGTCGCGGACCTCGTCGAGCAGGCGGTGGACCCACGGACCCGCGACCGACGTCGGACCGGACCGGTGCAGCGAGGGCGCGTGCGCGTGCGGACGCAGCACGGGGCGGACGCACGGTGAGCGGGGTGCTGGACCCGGGCCTCCAGGCCGGTGCGTCCGAGGGACGGACCCGACGGTCCGAGCGGTTCCGTGGGGGGACGCTCGGCCCGGCGGGCACGGCCGCAGCGGTCGTCGTCGCGGTGGCGGTCGTGGCCGCGGTGTGGCCGTCGCTGCTCGGCGGCGGCGACCCCCTCGCGGTGCACCCGACCGACGCGCTGACGCCACCCGGAGCGGCGCACCCGTTCGGGACCGACGAGTCCGGGCGTGACGTCCTCGCTCGCGTGGTCGCGGGGACCCGGGCCTCGCTCCTGGTCGGCGTCGCGGCGACGCTCGTCGGCGGCCTCAGCGGGGTCCTGCTCGGCACGCTCGCCGGTCTCGGCGGTCGGCTCGTCGACGCGGTCGTCGGGCGGGTCACCGAGGTGGCGTTCGCGCTGCCGCTGCTGCTCGTCGCGCTCGTCGTCATCGCGGTGACCGGGCCCGGACCGGTGCCGGCGACCCTGGCGGTGGGCTTCGCGACGGCGCCCGGGTACGCCCGGATCGTCCGCGGCCTGGTCCGGAGCGCGCGGTCGTCGCAGGTCGTCGAGACCGCCGTGCTGCAGGGCCGCTCCCCCGGCCGGATCCTGTTCCGCCACGTGCTGCCCGCGGCGCTCTGGCCCGTCGTGGCCGTCGCCACGCTCGGGGTCGGTCAGGCGGTGGTGTGGGCGTCGGCGCTCAGCTACCTCGGCGTCGGGACACCGCCGCCTGCCCCGGAGTGGGGGGCGATGCTCGCGGACGGCCGCACCTACCTGCTGACCGCGCCGTGGATGAGCACGTGCCCGGGCCTCGCGATCGTCGTGCTGGCGACCGCGGTGACGGTGCTCGGGCGCGCGGTGCGTCGGACGGGGGCCGCGCGGTGACGGTGCTCGAGCGCGCCGTCCGTCGGACGGGGGCCCCGCGGTGACGGGCGGGGAGCGGGTGCCCGAGGATGCCCCGGCGCTGGTCGGTGCCGTGCTGCCCGTGGGGACGCGCGTGCTCGACGTCCGGGGGCTCTCGGTGTCGATCGACGGCAGGTCGGTGGTGCACGGCGTCGACCTGCACGTCGACGCCGGTGAGTGCGTCGCCCTCGTCGGGGCGTCCGGCTCGGGCAAGACCGTGACCGCCCGGGCGGTGCTCGGCCTCTCCGCACCGGGAGCCGACGTCGCCGCCGATCGGCTGGAGCTCGTCGGCACCGATGTGCGCTCCCACACCGAGCGGCGCTGGCGTCGTCTCCGAGGGCGGTCCGTCGGCTACGTCGGCCAGGAGGCCCTCGGCGCCCTCGACCCCCTCCGCCCCGTCGGCCGCGAGGTCGCCGACGCGCTGCGCCTGCACACCGACCTCCGCGCAGCCGACCGGGTCGACGCCGTCCGTGCGGCCCTGGCGGGCGTGGGACTCGACCCGGCGATGGCGACCGACGGCCGGCGGTCCGGCGTGCTCTCGGGCGGGATGCGACAGCGCGCACTCATCGCGGCGGCGACCGTGGCCTCCCCCGCGCTCGTGGTGGCGGACGAGCCGACGACTGCGCTGGACGCGGCCGTGGCCGTCACCGTGATGGAGCAGCTCCGGGCGGTGCAGGAGCGCGGTGCCGGGCTGCTCGTCATCACGCACGACCTCGGGCTCGTCGCCGGGTGGGCCGACCGCGTGCTGGTCGTCGACGACGGCACCGTGGTCGAGCACGGGCCGGTCGCCGACGTGCTCGGCGCGCCCGAGCACCCCGTGACGCAGGCCCTGGTCCGTGCGGCCCGGGCCGGTGACGACCGGCACGCCGGCCGCGGTGCGGCGCCGGAGGCAGAGCCGGCGCCGCACCGCTTGTCGGCGCCGGAGCGCTCGCGGGTGCTGGGGCCGTCGCCGGTGCTGCACGGGGCCGGGCTCTCGCGGTCGTACGACGGGGTACCCGCCGTGCAGGAGGTCTCGATCGCGGTCCGACCCGGACGGGTGACGGGCGTGATCGGCGCCTCCGGGTCGGGCAAGACGACGGTGGCGCGGATGCTGCTCGGGCTCGAGACGCCCGACGCCGGCACCGTCACGCTCGACGGTCGGCCGTGGGTCCCGCTGTCCGAACGGGACCGACGGAGCAGACGGCACCGGGTGGCCGCCGTCGTGCAGGACCCCGCTGCGACCTTCGACGAGCGGTGGACGGTCGAACGCGTGCTCGCCGACGCCCTGACCGACGGTCGGGAACGCCGGGCGCGGGGCGGGCTGGCCGACGCGGTCGACACCGCACTCCGTCGGGTGGGACTCGACCCCGTGCTGCGGACCCGCGCCCCGCGCACCCTGTCCGGCGGGCAACGGCAGCGGCTGGCGATCGCCCGGGCGCTGGCGAGCTCGCCCGAGGTGGTCGTGCTCGACGAGCCCGTGACGGCACTCGACGCGACCGTGCAGGACGCGGTGCTCACGCTGCTCGAACGGCTGCGCGACGAGACCGGCGTGGCGATGGTGTTCGTGTCGCACGACCTGCGTGCCGTCCGCCGGATGGCCGACGAGGTGATCGTCGTGGACCAGGGGCGGGTCGTCGAGCAGGGTCCCGCGGAGCAGGTGCTCGGCGCGCCGGAGCACCCGGCGACCGCGCGCCTGGTCGACGCCTCCGCCGGGCTCGCCCGCGGCGCCTGAGCGCTGCACCGCGAGCTTCTCGGGGCCACGTCGCGGTGGATCGGTCCGCGAAAGCGACAGTGCCCCACCGAAGATCGGCGGGACACTGTCGCTTTCACGGAAGGGACGGCTACGAGCCCGCGTGCTCCTTGTCCGTGCCCGGCTTCGGGGCGTCGCCCGAGATGATCGGGATCTCGCTCGTCGAGAAGTCCTTCGCCCAGTCGGACTGTGCGAGCTCCGAGGTCGGGTCGTTGTAGTCCTCGATGACGCCGGCGACCTCGTCCTCGTGGGCGACCGTGGGGCCCGAGCCCATGAGCGGGGTGGCAGCGGTCTCCTTGGTGAAGAACACCGCGACGAGGCCGATCACGGCGGCGAGCATCAGGTAGAACGCGGGGATGTCCTCGGCCCACGACAGGCCGGCGTCCTTCGCTCCGGCGATGAGCGCCTGCGTCGCGAGCGGGGTCGTGCCGCCGAACAGCGAGACGGACACGTTGAACGCGATCGCCAGGGCGCCGTAGCGGATGATCGTCGGGAACAGCGCCGGGAGGGTCGACGGCATGGTCGAGGTGAACGTGACCAGCACGAGACCGAGGATCAGCAGACCGAAGAACACGCCCGCGCCGGTGCCCGACTGGACGAGCTTGAGCGCCGGCCACGACAGGACGATGAAGCCGATGCAGCCCGCGGCGAGGACCGGACGGCGGCCGAACTTGTCGGACAGGCGGCCGCCGAAGGTGATGACGACCATCATGAGGATCATCACGATGACGATGAGGATCAGGCCGAACGTGGCGTTCTGGCCGAGGTTCGTCTCGAGGTAGGTCGGCATGTACGACAGCAGCATGTAGTCGGTCACGTTGAACACGAGGACCAGACCGATGCAGATGAGGAGCGAGCGCCAGTTCTCGGCGAACAGCTTGAGGAACGGCGTCTTCTGCGACTCGCGCTCGGCGGCCTGCTCCTGCTGCTTCTGGAACGCCGGGGTCTCCTCGAGCTTCAGGCGGAGGTAGAGCCCGATGAGTCCGAGCGGGCCGGCGATCATGAACGGGATGCGCCAGCCCCAGCTGAGCAGCGTGTCCTCGGGCATCGTGTACTGCAGGATCGTGACGATCGAGGCACCGAGCACGTAGCCGGCGAGCGTGCCGAACTCGAGCCACGAGCCCATGAAGCCGCGGCGCTTGTCCGGCGAGTACTCGGCGATGAAGGTCGCCGCGCCGCCGTACTCACCACCGGTCGAGAAGCCCTGCACGAAGCGGGCGACGAGCAGCAGGACCGGGGCCCAGAAGCCGATCGTGTCGTAGGACGGGATCAGGCCGATCATGAGCGTGCCGGCCGCCATCAGGATCATCGTCAGCGCGAGGACCTTCTGACGGCCGATCTTGTCGCCGATCGGGCCGAAGACGGCACCACCGATCGGGCGGACGATGAACGCGGCCGCGAAGAACCCGAAGGTCGCGACGAGGTTCGACGTGGGGTCGCCCGCCGGCAGGAACACCTTCGAGATGGTGACCGTCAGGTAGGCGAAGATGCCGAAGTCGAACCACTCCATCGCGTTGCCGAGGGCCGCGGCGGCGACGGCACGCTTGAGCAGCGACTCCTCGACGACGGTGACGTCGTCCTCGGTCAGCTTGCGGCGTGCGCGCTTGGCCTGGGCCTTGGTGCGCAACGGCCGGTCGCCGTGCTGGTGTGCTTCGTTCGGTGCCACGTTCGTTCCTCCGGTAGTGCTGTGTCTTGCCTTCGGGCATCCGGCGGAGAGCGACTGTGCAGTCCTCGCAGACACCGCGTCCGCCGGACAAACTCCGACAGCCTACCAGATGGAGCGCTCCGACGACGCGGACCGCTACGATGAGGCCACCGCGGACTGTACTCGCGACACTCAGGCACCTCACCACGGACTCGGTGCCGCACACATCGATCGAAAGGCCCCGCCATGTCGAAGCCCATGCCCGAGAAGCCCACCGTCGACGGACTCGAGCAGGTCTGGGGCCCGGTCTGGGAACAGGACGGCACCTACCGCTTCGACCGCGACAGCGCGACGAAGGACGCGGTGTACTCGATCGACACGCCGCCGCCGACCGCCTCCGGCTCGCTGCACATCGGTCACGTCTTCTCGTACACGCACACCGACCTCAAGGCCCGGTACGAGCGGATGCGCGGCAAGCACGTCTTCTACCCGATGGGCTGGGACGACAACGGCCTGCCGACCGAGCGCCGCGTGCAGAACTACTACGGGGTCCGCTGCGACCCGCAGCTCCCCTACGACCCGGCCTTCGTGCCGCCGTTCGAGGGCGGCGACGGCAAGTCGAGCAAGGCCGGCGACCAGCTGCCGATCTCGCGCCGCAACTTCATCGAGCTGTGCGAGCGCCTGACGGTGCAGGACGAGCAGCAGTTCGAGCACCTCTTCCGCGCGCTCGGCCTGTCGGTGGACTGGACGCAGTCGTACCGCACGATCGACGACACCTCGCGGGCGAGCGCGCAGCGTGCGTTCCTCCGCAACCTCGAGCGCGGTGAGGCCTACCAGGCCGACGCCCCGACCCTCTGGGACGTCACCTTCCGCACCGCCGTGGCCCAGGCCGAGCTCGAGGACAAGGAGATGCCGGGCGCGTACCACGGCCTGGCGTTCCACCGCACCGACGGCGGCGAGGACGTCGTCATCCAGACCACCCGCCCCGAGCTCCTGCCCGCGTGCGTGGCCCTCGTCGCGCACCCGGACGACGAGCGCTTCCAGGACCTGTTCGGCACGACCGTCCGCTCCCCCCTGTTCGACGTCGATGTCCCGGTGCTCGCGCACCACCTGGCGCAGCAGGACAAGGGCGCCGGCATCGCCATGGTCTGCACCTTCGGCGACACCACGGACGTGGTCTGGTGGCGAGAGCTGCAGCTGCCGAACCGCGCGATCATCGGCTTCGACGGCCGCGTCCGCTCGGACGAGCCCGCGTGGATCGAGTCGACCCGCGGCAAGGAGCTCTACGCCGAGATGGCCGGCAAGACCGTGTTCTCGGCGAAGAAGGTCCTCGTGGACGCCCTCACCGAGTCCGGCGAGCTGGTCGGCGACGTGAAGACGATCAACCACCCGGTGAAGTTCTTCGAGAAGGGCGACAAGCCGCTCGAGATCGTCTCGACCCGCCAGTGGTACATCGTGAACGGCGCGCGCGACGAGCAGCTCAAGGAGACCCTCCGGAAGCGCGGCGAGGAGATCGCCTTCCACCCGGACTTCATGCGCGTCCGCTACGACAACTGGGTCGGCGGCCTCTCCGGGGACTGGCTCATCTCGCGCCAGCGCTTCTTCGGCGTGCCGATCCCGGTCTGGTACCCGCTCGACGCCGACGGCAACCCGGTCTTCGACCAGCCGATCGTCCCGACCGAGGCCCAGCTGCCCGTCGACCCGGCGTCCGAGCCGGCTCCCGGCTACACGGAGGACCAGCGCGGCGTCGCCGGCGGCTTCCGGGGCGAACTCGACGTGATGGACACCTGGGCGACCTCGTCGCTGACCCCGCAGCTCGCGGGCAAGTGGGAGACCGACCCGGCGCTGTACGACCTCGTGTTCCCGTACGACGTCCGCCCGCAGGCGCAGGACATCATCCGCACGTGGCTCTTCACGACAGCCCTCCGCAGCCAGCTCGAGGCCGACGTTGCCCCGTGGAAGCACGCGAGCATCTCGGGCTTCATCGTCGACCCCGACCGCAAGAAGATGTCGAAGTCGAAGGGCAACGTCGTCACGCCGCTGTCGATCCTCGAGCAGCACGGTGCGGACGCGGTCCGCTACTGGGCCGCATCGTCGAAGCTCGGCACGGACGCGGCCTTCGACCCGCAGAACCCGAAGCAGATCAAGGTGGGTCGCCGTCTGGCGATCAAGGTGCTCAACGCGGCGAAGTTCGTCTACGGCTTCGAACTGCCGAGCGGCGCGACGACGGTCACCGAACCCCTCGACGTCGACGTGCTGGCTGAGCTCGGCTCCGTGATCGAGCAGGCGACCGCTGCCTTCGACGGCTTCGACCACGCCCGGGCGCTCGAGGTCACCGAGCGGTTCTTCTGGACCTTCTGCGACGACTACCTCGAGCTCGTCAAGGAGCGTGCCTACGGCACGGCGCCGGACGCGACGCACGAGACGCAGGCGAGCGCCGTCCTGGCGCTGCGTGCCGCGATCGACGCGCTGCTCCGTCTGCTGGCACCGTTCCTCCCGTTCGCGACCGAGGAGGTGTGGGCCTGGACCCACGACACCAGCGTGCACACGGCCGCGTGGCCGACGGTCGCAGAGCTGCCGACGCAGGCCGAGCCGTCCGGGCTGCTGTCGGCCGTCGGCCAGGCGCTGATCGGGATCCGCGGTGCGAAGACCGCCGCCAAGGCGTCCCAGAAGACGCCGGTCACCCGTGCCGTCGTGGCAGCCCCCGCCGACCAGCGCGCGCTCATCGAGCGTGCGGCGGTCGACCTGGCCGCGGTCGGCCGGATCGAGAACCTGTCGTTCACGGACGGCGAGGAGCTCGCGGTGACCGAGATCGAGCTCGCCGAGCAGCAGGCGTAGCGTCGGTTCCTGCGGGCCGGTCGCGTCGCCGACGCGGCCTGCCCGCACACGGACTGGAGGCACGGATGCAGTTGGGTACACGCTGGAACGTGGGTGGGCAGCCACCCGAGCGACTCCCCGAGGCGATGGTCGTCGCCGTACGCGGTGTCGAGGAGGAGCTGGCGGCAGAGTCGGTCGACGCATCGACCTGGCGCTGGACGCTGACGTACCTCGAGGGCAAGCCGATCGTCGAGCTCGACGACGGCACCTCGATCCACCTCGACCCCGCCGGCCGGGCGCAGGTGACGAACCCGGACGACGCGCCGGAGGAGGACTAGCGCCGGACCCGCGGCCCCGGACGTCGCCGCCGACCCGGTCCTAGACTGGAGAACGTCCGTTCCCGGCGCCGGCGCACCACCGCACGGCGTGACGGACGGATCGCAGGGGCGCAATGCGCAGGGAAGGGGACGCCCGTGGCCAGCACCAGCAGCACCGTGGACCCGGAGGTCCGGACGCGCATCGTCGACGCCGCGGACGCGCTCTTCTACGCCCGTGGGTTCCAGTCGGTCGGCATGGACGAGATCCGGACGACCGCCGGCGTCTCGTTGAAGAAGCTCTACTCGGTGTTCCCCGGCAAGGAACAGCTCGTCGCCGCGGTGCTCAGCGGGCGGCACGACTTCTGGGAGCGCGGCATCGAGCAGGCGGTCGCGGCAGCCCGGACCCCGCGGGACCGGCTGCTCGCGGTGTACGACTTCCTGGAGCAGTGGTTCGGCGACGACACCTTCCGCGGCTGCGGCTTCATCAACGCCTTCGGGGAGCTGGGTGCGACCTCCCCCGCGGTCGCCGAGATCGCCCGTGCGCACAAGGACTCGTTCCAGCGGTTCGTCGCCGGGCTCGCAGCGGCCGCCGTGCCGGACCTCGACGCGGCCGAGGAGCTCGCCGCCCAGCTCGCGCTCCTCGCCGAGGGCGCGCAGACGACGGCCGCGATCGCCGGGGACACGACGCCGGCGCGGCACGCGCGGCGTGCGGCGGCCACGCTGATCGACGTGGCGACGCGCGAGGCGACCGACCCGCCGCGCTGAGGCGGACTGACGTCGGTCGGGAGGCGCCGGGCGGCGCCGCCACGGGCCTCCAGACCGGCGTCCGGCCCGGTCCGTAGGGTGGGGCCATGGACACCCCGTTCGACCAGCCGAGCACCCTCCCCTACGCCCTGCCGCCGTTCGACGACGTCCGGCTCGAGCACTTCCGCCCCGCCTTCGACGCCGGCATCGCGGAGCAGCGCGCCGAGGTCGAGGCCATCGCCACCGATCCCGGTGCACCGTCCTTCGAGAACACCCTGGTGGCGCTCGAACGCTCCGGGCAGCTGCTGACCCGGGTCTCGCACGTCTTCTTCACGCTGTCCTCAGCAGAATCGACGCCGGAGCTGCACGACCTCGAGGCCGAGGTGTCGCCGCTCCTCGCCGCGCACCGCGACGCGATCACGCTCGACTCCCGGCTGTACGCCCGGGTCGACGCGGTGCGGTCCTCGCTGGCCGACCGCGCGGACCTGTCCGACGAGGACCGCCGGCTCGTCGAGCGGGTGCACACCGAGATGACGCTCGCGGGGGCCGGTCTCGACGACGGCGGGAAGGAGCGCCTGACCGCCATCAACCAGGAGCTGTCGACGCTCACCACGACCTTCGAGCGCAACCTGCTCGAGGACACGAACGACCTCGCCGTGCACGTGACCGACGAACAGGAGCTCGCCGGGCTCGACGACGGCGCGAAGTCCGCTGCGGCGGCCGCTGCGCAGGACCGCGGGCTCGACGGCTGGCTCGTGACGCTGCCGCTCTACACCGGCCACCCGTGGCTCGCCTCGCTGACCGACCGTGGCCTGCGCGAACGGATCATGCGCGCCTCGCTGTCGCGCGGGCGTCGCGGGAACGCCCACGACAACCGTGCGGTGCTGCTGCGCATCGTCCGGCTCCGGGCCGAGCGGGCCGAGCTCCTCGGCTTCCCGAACCACGCCGCCGTCGTCACCGCCGACGAGACCGCGGGCACGCCGGAGGCCGTCGACGGACTGCTCTCGTCACTCGTGCCGGCGGCCGCGGCAAACGCCGAGGACGAGCGCGCCGTACGCTCCCGCACGGTCGGCTTCGGCGTCGAGGCGTGGGACTGGGCGTTCGCGACCGAGGTCCTCCGCGGTGAGCAGTTCGCCGCCGACAGCTCGGCGCTGCGGCCCTACCTCGAGGCCGACCGCGTGCTGCACGACGGGGTGTTCCACGCCGCCGGCGCCCTGTACGGGCTGACGTTCACCGAGCGCCCGGACCTGCGCGGTTACAACGACGAGGTCCGGGTCTTCGAGGTGCGCGGTGACTCCGGCGAGGAGGTCGGGCTCTACCTGCTCGACCTGTACACGCGGGACGGCAAGCGTGGTGGTGCGTGGATGAACCCCGTCGTGGAGCAGTCGCACCTGCTCGGCACGCTGCCCGTCGTCGTGAACAACCTCAACGTGGCGAAGCCCGCACCCGGGTCACCGACGCTGCTGATCCAGGACGAGGTCGAGACGCTGTTCCACGAGTTCGGGCACGCGCTGCACGGGCTGATCGCGCGGACGACCTACCCGCGGTTCTCGGGCACGAACGTCGAGCGGGACTTCGTGGAGTTCCCCTCGCAGGTCAACGAGATGTGGGTGACGTGGCCCTCGGTGCTCGCGAACTACGCCAAGCACCACGAGACCGGGGAGCCGCTGCCGCCGGAGCTCGTCCTCGGGCTGAGCGACTCGGCCGGCTTCAACGAGGGCTTCTCGACGACGGAGTACCTCGCCGCGGCGCTGCTCGACCAGGCGTGGCACCGGCTGTCGGCGGCGGAGGCTGCGGAGGTCACCGACGTGGAGGCGTTCGAGCGCCAGGCCCTCGCCTCCGCGGGCATCGACGTGGCCGCCGTGCCGCCGCGGTACTCGTCGACGTACTTCGCGCACACGTTCTCGGGCGGGTACGACGCCGGCTACTACGGCTACATCTGGTCCGAGGTGCTCGACGCGGACACGGTCGAGTGGTTCCGGGAGCACGGCGGACTCTCGCGCGAGGCCGGGCAGCGGTTCGCGTCGCTCGTGCTCGGGGTCGGCGGCGCGCAGGACCCGCTCGAGGCCTACCGCGCGTTCCGCGGCCGCGACGCCGAGGTCGGGCCGCTGCTGCGGCGCCGCGGGCTCGAGTAGCGCGGCGGGCGCCGCACGCGACGACGGCCCGGCCCCACGCGGGGACCGGGCCGTCGGCCTGCGGGCGTCGGACGCTACGCGGACTTCTCCACGCGCTTCGCACGGGGGCGCGGCACGATCGTCGGCGCGGCGTTCTCGAGCACGGACTCACGGGTGATCACCACACGGGCGACGTCGTCGTCCGAGGGCACGTCGAACATCACCGGGCCGAGGACCTCTTCGAGGATCGCCCGGAGCCCGCGGGCACCCGTCTGCCGCAGCACGGCGAGGTCGGCGATCGCCTCGAGCGCACCGCCGTCGAACTCGAGCTCGACCCCGTCGATCGCGAACATCCGCTGGTACTGCTTCACGAGCGCGTTCTTCGGCTCGGTCAGGATCTGCATGAGCGCCGCCTGGTCGAGCTGCGACACCGTCGTGACGACGGGCAGACGCCCGATGAACTCGGGGATGAGCCCGAACTTGTGCAGGTCCTCGGGCAGGACGTCGGCGAACAGGTCCTGCTGGTCGAGCGGGCTGTGCAGCGGAGCGCCGAAGCCGATCCCGCGCTTGCCGACGCGCGACGACACGATGTCCTCGAGCCCGGCGAACGCCCCCGCCACGATGAACAGCACGTTCGTCGTGTCGATCTGGATGAACTCCTGGTGCGGGTGCTTCCGGCCGCCCTGCGGCGGGACCGAGGCCGTCGTGCCCTCGAGGATCTTGAGCAGCGCCTGCTGCACGCCCTCGCCCGACACGTCGCGCGTGATCGACGGGTTCTCCGCCTTGCGTGCGATCTTGTCGACCTCGTCGATGTAGATGATGCCGGTCTCGGCGCGCTTGACGTCGTAGTCGGCGGCCTGGATGAGCTTGAGCAGGATGTTCTCGACGTCCTCGCCCACGTAGCCGGCCTCGGTCAGCGCGGTCGCGTCGGCCACGGCGAACGGCACGTTGAGCCGCTTCGCCAGGGTCTGCGCCAGGTAGGTCTTGCCGCAGCCGGTCGGGCCGATGAGCAGGATGTTCGACTTGGCGATCTCGACGTCGTCGCGGTCCTCGGCAGCGGTGATCTGTCCCTGCGCCCGGATGCGCTTGTAGTGGTTGTAGACAGCCACGGCCAGCGCACGCTTCGCCGGGTCCTGCCCGATCACGTACTCCTGCAGGAAGTCGAAGATCTCGCGGGGCTTCGGCAGCTCGAAGTCACCGCTCGTGGTGTCCTCACCCGCTTCGGCGAGGCGCTCCTCGATGATCTCGTTGCACAGCTCGACGCACTCGTCGCAGATGTACACCCCCGGCCCCGCGATGAGCTGCTGGACCTGCTTCTGGCTCTTGCCACAGAAGGAGCACTTCAGCAGGTCAGCGCTCTCCCCGATGCGTGCCATGTCGGTGCCCTCCTTGGATGACCGGTGCGGTTGACCGATGCAGGCTGGTGACCCGCGCGATGTGATCGACTCTAACCGCATCCGGTGACAGCGACGGCGACGCCGTCCGGCCTGTCCCCGCCCGTTCGCCCAGGGCGTGCACACCTGGTAGCGTGGACCCGTTCCTCTACAAGTTGTAGAAAACCGGAAGGACCCCATGACGAAGCGCCTCGCCCTCCTCGGCACCGGAACCCTCGGCGTCACCGCCGCGATCGTCCTCGGCACCGCGGCCGCCGCGAGCGCGCACGTCGAGGCCGACGCGACCTCGACCGCGGCGAACTCGTACACGACCGCGACGTTCTCGGTGCCGCACGGCTGCGACGGCTCCCCCACCACGAAGCTCGTCTTCCAGGTGCCCGAGTCGGTCATCGAGGTCACCCCGACGGTCAACCCGAACTGGACGATCACCAAGGCCACCGAGCCCTACACCGCGCCGTCGAGCAGCACCGCGAGCGACGAGGAGTCCGAGGCCGGCGCCGAGCGCGTCACGAGCGTCACCTACACCGCGAAGACGCCGCTGCCCGCCGACGAGCGCGACACCTTCGCGCTGTCCTTCGCGCTGCCCGACGGCAAGCCCGGCGACCGTGTGTCCTTCCCCGTCGTGCAGACGTGCGAGCAGGGCTCCGTGGACTGGGACCAGGCGCAGGAGAGCGGGAAGGCCGAGCCCGAGCACCCCGCTCCCTCGATCGTCCTGACCGCCGCCAGCACGGCGAGCGGTGACGACGACGACGCCACGACGGCGACCGCGAGCGACGCCAGCGCCACGACGTCCGCGCAGCCCGACCTGGTCGGCCGCTTCCTCGGCCTCGGCGGTCTGCTCGTCGGTGCCGTGGGCCTGGTCGTCGCCGTCGCCGCCACCCGCCGTCGGGACGCCGCCAAGTGACCCGTCGCGCGCGTCCGACGGACGGCCGCCGGTCCGGCACGCCCCGACGCGCGGCCTGGAGGCCCGTGGCCGCGACCGCCGCGACCCTCGCCGTCGCGGGCGGTGCGGTCCTCGGGCTCGCCGCCCCCGCCAGCGCGCACAACTACCTGGTGTCCTCGACCCCGGCGGTCGGTGGGACGCTCACCGAGCTCCCGGACCGCTTCGACATCACCACGAACGACCGGCTGCTCGCGATCGGCGGGTCGGACTCGGGCTTCGCCTTCCGGGTCATCGGCCCCGACGGCCGGTACCACGAGGACGGCTGCGTCTCCGTCGACGGCCCCTCGATGACCACGAAGGCCGCCCTCGGCGACTCCGGCGAGTACGAGGTCGAGTGGCAGATCGTGTCCGCCGACGGCCACACCGTCTCCGACCGGTACGACTTCACCTGGAAGGCGCCGGCCGGCTTCTCCCCCGACCGCGGCACCGCGGCGCCGGCGACCTGCGCCGACGGCAGCGGGGGCGGCTCGGGGGCCGCAGCGTCCAGCGCACCCGACGCCGCATCCGGTGACACCGGCGACTCGAGCGCGACCGACGCCCTGTTCATCGGCGCCGGCGGGATCGTCCTCGCCGGCGTCGTCGTCGCGGTCCTGCTGCTGCTCCGTCGCCGTCCCGCCGCACCGGCGGCCGACGACCACGACGAGGACTGACACCCTCCCACCGGACCGGCACCGCGCCTCCAGGCCGGGAGCACGACCACGACGACGGCAGCACCTGCTGCACCCGGCACGACGAGGGCCCCGCACCGTTCGGTGCGGGGCCCTCGTGTGTCCAGCGCTACTTGACGAGCGCCGGCAGGTTCTTGCGGCTCGTGAGGACCTGGTCGATCAGGCCGTACTCGAGGGCTTCCTCGGCGGACATGATCTTGTCGCGCTCGATGTCGTTGTTGACCTGCTCCGGCGTGCGGTTCGAGTGCTTCGACAGCGTCTCCTCGAGCCAGGTGCGCATGCGGAGGATCTCCGCCGCCTGGATCTCGATGTCGGAGGCCTGACCGCCACCCTGCTGGGTCGCGGGCTGGTGGATGAGCACGCGGGCGTTCGGCAGCGCCAGACGCTTGCCGGGCGTACCGGCAGCGAGGAGCACCGACGCGGCCGAGGCGGCCTGGCCGAGGCAGACCGTCTGGATCTGCGGGCGGATGTACTGCATCGTGTCGTAGATCGCCGTCATCGCGGTGAACGAGCCACCGGGCGAGTTGATGTACATCACGATGTCGCGGTCCGGGTCCATAGACTCGAGCACGAGCAGCTGGGCCATGACGTCGTCGGCCGACGCGTCGTCGACCTGCACGCCGAGGAACACGATGCGGTCCTCGAAGAGCTTCGCGTACGGGTCCTGGCGCTTGAAGCCGTAGGCCGTGCGCTCCTCGAAGCTGGGGAGGATGTAGCGATCGGACGGAGCCGGGACGTTCTGCGCGCCACCGAGCATGGGGAGGTGCATTCTCGTTTCCTTCTCTTCGGTGGTGGTCAGTGGGACTCGGGCTCGGCGGCCGCGGTCGGCGTCTCGCCGTCGCCCACGGTGCCGCCGCCGCCGACGACCTCGTTCGAGGACGCGCGGAGGTGGTCGACGAAGCCGTACTCCAGGGCCTCCTGCGCCGTGAACCAGTTGTCGCGGTCGTTGTCCTTGAGGATCTGCTCGATCGACTTGCCGGTCTGCTCGGCCGTGAGCTCCGCCATCCGCTGCTTCATGTCGAGGATGACCTTGGCCTGCGTCTGGATGTCGGCAGCGGTGCCGCCGAAGCCACCGGACGGCTGGTGCAGGAGCACGCGGGCGTTCGGGGTGATGTAGCGCTTGCCCGGCGTGCCCGACGAGAGCAGGAACTGCCCCATCGAGGCGGCGAGGCCGATGCCCACGGTGACGATGTCGTTCGGCACGAACTGCATCGTGTCGTAGATCGCCATGCCCGCGGTGATCGAGCCACCGGGCGAGTTGATGTAGAGGTAGATGTCCTTCTCAGGGTCCTCGGCGGCGAGCATCAGCAGCTTCGCTGCGATCTCGTTCGAGTTCTCGTCGCGGACCTCAGAGCCGAGCCACACGATCCGGTCTCTCAGAAGGCGGTCAAAAACACTGGGGTTCAGTGTCGCTTCGGCCATGGAAAAGCTCCCGTTCAGTTGTCGCTTGATGTCGAACTTATCGGGTGCAACGCGGCTGTTCGCGCCTGTTCGCTGTGGGCGGTGCGCGGGCGCGGGAAGTGCGCAGACGACGAACGGGAGGCACGATGCCAGCTGGCACCGTGCCTCCCGTCCGTCAGCGCGTCGCGTTACTTCGCGTCGGCCTCCGTGGCCTCGTCGGCGTCGGCCGACTCGTCGTCAGCCGAGTCCTGCGCCACACCGGCGGTGAAGGCGGAGAGGTCGACGACGTCGCCGTTGGTGTCCTTGACGGTCACCTTCGACAGGACGGTCGCGACGGCCTTGGAGCGAGCGACCTCGCCGACCATGCCGGGGATCTGGCCGTTCTGGTCGATGACCTTGATGAACTCGGCCGGCTCCATGCCGTACTGCGCCGCAGCCTGGATGAGGTACTGCGTGAGTTCCTCCTGGGAGACCTGGATCTCCTCCTTCTCGGCGATGGCGTCGAGGAGCAGCTGCGAGCGGAAGGCCTTCTCGCTGGACTCGGAGACCTCCTTGCGGTGCTCGTCGTCCTCGAGGCGGTTCTCCTGCTCGAGGTGACGGTGCACCTCGTCCTCGATGAGCTGCTCCGAGATCGGGATGTCCACGTCCTCGATGAGCTTCTCGACGAGCTTGTCGCGAGCCGCGGCGCCCTGACCGAAGGTCTTGGACTTCGCGATCTGCTCCTTGAGGTCGCCCTTGAGCTCGTCGATGGTGTCGAACTGGCTGGCGATCTGCGCGAACTCGTCGTCGGCCTCGGGGAGCTCGCGCTCCTTGACGGCGGTGACGGTCACGGCGATCTGCGCGGTCTCGCCCTCGCGGTCGCCACCGACCAGCGTGGACTCGAACGTGGTCGACTCACCGGCGGTGAGCGACTCGAGCGCCTCGTCGATGCCCTCGAGCAGGTCGCCCGAGCCGATCTCGTAGGAGACGCCGGTGGCCGAGTCGACCTCGTCGTCACCGATGGTCGCGGTGAGGTCGATCTGGGCGAAGTCGCCGGTCTTGGCCGGACGGTCGACCGTCACGAGCGTGCCGAAGCGGGTGCGCAGGTTCTGCAGCTCCTCCTCGACCTCGTCGTCGGAGACCTCGACGGCGTCGACCGTGAGCTCGTACTCGTCGTACTTCGGCAGGTCGAACTCCGGACGGACGTCCACCTCGAAGGTGAGGACGAGGTCGCCCGAGAAGTCCTTCACGTTCGGGAGCTCGGCGACGTCGGCCTCGGCACGACCGAGGATGCGGAGCTCCTGCTCCTCCACCGCCTGGCGGTAGAAGGTGTCGATGGCGTCACCGACGGCGTGGTTCAGGACCTCGCCGCGGCCGACGCGCTGGTCGACGATCGCCGGCGGGACCTTGCCCTTGCGGAAGCCGGGGATGTTGATCTGCTCGGCGATGTGCTTGTAGGCGTGGTCGATGCTCGGCTTGAGATCGTCCGGCGTCACGTTCACGGTGAGCTTGACGCGGGTGTCGCTCACCTTGTCGACGGTGCTGGTGGCCAAGGGATGTACTCCTGTTGGTTGACGTTCGAGTGGACCTGGTCGGGGCGACAGGATTCGAACCTGCGACCTCCCGCTCCCAAAGCGGGCGCTCTACCAAGCTGAGCTACGCCCCGTGACTGGGCCAGGTGTCCGCGCACGCCCGAGGGCACGCACGACCGCGACGAGTCTAGCGGTCCCCCGCTGCCTGGTTCCCGGGCGGCGTGCCGTGTGTGGACGGTTCCTGTCCGGCGCTGCGTCGGAGACCCTGCCGCCACCGCACCCCGACGACGACCTGCACCCCGAGTGCGGCGACCATGAGCGCGACCCCGAGGACGATCCGCCAGACGTGCAGCAGCGCGTGCCAGGGCTGGGACTGCGGGTCGCCGAAGACCTCGGGACGGAGCGAGAACACCACGGCGGCGACCGCGAGGAGCACGAAGGAGAGGACCCGGGAGCGCTTGATGCGGCGCGTGTCGGAGCCGTCCGGCTGCGGCAGCACGTTCGATGGCATGTCGGGGGCCGTTCGTCCGCTACGATGGTGGCGCTGCGGACTCGTGCCGCAGTGCGGGGATGTAGCTCAATGGTAGAGCCCCAGTCTTCCAAACTGGCCACGCGGGTTCGATTCCCGTCATCCCCTCCACGTCCTCTTCACGGCTTCGAGCTGGCGCGGCGCCGAAGCTCGATTTCCGTCATCCCCTCCACACCGTCGTCGGGATCAGGCGGTCGTCTTCGTCAGGCCGTGCTCGGTCTTCTCCCAGTAGTGCGGCCGGGTGATCAGCTGCCACAGTCCCTTGTACGCGGCGACCGAGTGCAGGATCCAGTAGAGCGGGTTGAGCAGCGCCCAGCCCATCAAGTCGAACCGCCCGCGCTTGTACGGCCCCATCATCGTCAGGTAGATCATCGTGGCGTTGCCGAGCAGGAAGTCGAGCACGCAGAGCCACAGGACGGGCGCCGGGAACAGCGGCGCGGTCCAGTCTCCCGGCAGCAGCAGCGTCGCGATCGTCACGAGGACGCCGGGCAGCATCCCGAGGAAGGTCAGCGGGGTCCCCGCGATGAGCAGGGCGAACGCCGCCGCCCGACGCGGCCCGATCTCGCGGACGAGCGCCCGCGGCCGCCGCGCGTGCACGAGGGCGGTCTGCATGTAGCCCTTGATCCAGCGGGAGCGCTGCCGGACGAAGTTCGGGATCGAGGTGTTCGCCTCCTCCATCGTCGTGGAGTTGACGACGGCGACGCGGTACCCGACGGCGGACGCCCGGATGCCGAGGTCGGCGTCCTCGGTCACGTTGTACGGGTCCCACCCGCCGAGCTCGCGGAGCAGGTCGGTGCGGAAGTGGTTCGACGTGCCGCCGAGCGGGATCGGCAGCTGTCGTGCGTCGAGGCCGGCGAGCATGTAGTCGAACCAGTACGAGTACTCGAGCGTGAACATGCGCGTGAGGGCGTTCTCGTCGGCGTTGAAGTAGCTCAGCGCCGCCTGCACGCACACGGTGTCGTCCCCGGCGCGGTCGAAGGTCAGGAACACCTTCTTGAGCTGGTCGGGGTCGGGACGGTCCTCGGCGTCGTAGATGACGACGTACTCCCCCTGCGCGATGGCGAGGCCGACGTTGCACGCGCGGGGCTTCGTCTGCGGCGATCCCGGCGGCACGATGACGATGCGCATCCACTCCGGCGGTGCCGCGTCGATGACGGCCTCGCGGGTCTCGTGGTCCTCGGCCTCGACGAGCACGAGGACCTCGAGCCGGTCCTTCGGCCAGTCGAGCACCTCGAGGTTCCGGACGAGGTCGTGCACGATGTTCGCCTCGCGGAAGACGGGCACGAGCACGGTGTACGTCGGCAGGGCGTCGTCGTCGAGGGCCGCGACGTCCTCGACCGACACCTGCTCGACCAGGTCGAAGCGGGCGCCGACCATCGAGACCCAGAACTTGAAGAGGATGCCCGCCAGGAAGCCGAGCGAGAGCACCGCCGTCGCGATCGCGACCGTGCTGCCCGGTGCGAGGACGAGGCACACCGCGAACAGGAGCAGGGCGACCGCACCGCCGACCCGTTGTCCACGTGAGAGGACGGTCCGTGCGGACAGCGCCGGGTTCGTCCGTGCGAGGCCGTGCGCGGCGAGGTCGGCGACCTCCTCCTCGAGCTCGTACGCGATGCGCTGCCGGACGTCCGCCTCGGACGCGCTGCGGAGGACGACGGGCTCGCCGAACTCCTCGGTGAGCGCCGCGCGGAGGACGTCCGGGTCGGACCGGCCGCTGGTCAGGACGAGGACGCCCTCGCGGATGCGCGCGGACGCGACCCAGCCCTCCTCGACGTGCCGCTGCACGGAGCACCGGTGCAGCGGTCGCCAGTCGACCTCCTCGCCGCGGTGCCGTCCGGTCGGACCGACCACGACGGCCCGGTCGGCGTCCAGGACGGACCGCTCGGCCCCGTCGGCGTCCAGGGGCGGCCGCGGAGCGACGGCGGTCACCGGGTCACCACCGCGACGACGGCGTGCATCCACTCGACGACGACCTGGCGTTCGGAGGCAGCGGCCCACGCGAGCGGGACCTGGAGGACGGCGAGGACGACGACGAGGGTGCTGGTGACCCGGCCCTCGACCGGCGGCAGGATCGCGATCGCGACGCTGAGCATCGTGACGAAGACGTTCCCGGCGGTCGCGACCGGCACGAGCCCGATCGCGTACCCGCCCACGGTCCCGACGAAGAGCGCCGCGACGAGCCCGATCGCGCCGGGTCGGCGGACGAGCAGGGCCAGGGTGGCGCCGGCGACGAGCATCGCCACGAGGAGCAGGCCGTCCGCCGTGGCGAACAGGTGGCGCAGACCGTCGAGTCGTTCCTCGGACACACTGATCGTCCCGCGCAGTGCCGCGAACGGGTCGTGGAGCACCATCAGGTCCAGGACGGCCGTCGAGAGTGCGACGGCGAGGCTCGGGAACACCAGGACGAGCACGTTGGCCCGCCGGATGCCCCGTTGGTCGTGCCGTGCCAGGTCGAGCAGCGGTGCCGCGAGCGCCGCGATCCCGACGTAGACGAAGCCCATCGGGTCCACCAGCGTGGACAGCATCAGCGCGAGGCCGGCACGGAAGCCCGCCTGCGTGTCCCCCCACGCGAAGAACCGCACCATGTCGACGACGGCCAGGGCGAAGAGGGCGATGCCGAGGAACGCCTGCAGGTCGTCGAGCGCGAGGAAGGCGTACAGCGGGTTGGCGCCGAGCGCGACCGTGAACGCGACGACCTCGCGCATGCGCAGGCCGCGGCGCAGCATGTCCTGCGCGAGGAGCTGGAGCAGCACACCGGCGACGACCCCGCCGAGCACCGCGGCACCCTGCACACCGAAGGGCATGAAGCGCAGGAGCACCCCGGAGAGCAGCGGCCAGAGCTGCCCGATGGCCTGGACCACGCCACCGTCGAGCGCGGCCGTCGCCCGGTCGAAGGTGACCTGGTTGCCGGTCAGCCCGAGGGACGGCGTCGTCGTGATGTGCGACGCCACCAGCGCGAGGACCACGTAGGGCAGCGCGAAGGCGGCGCGGAGCAGCCACCGGACGGCGAGGGACGGCAGGGGCCGCAGCGGTGCGGGTGCCGGCACCGCACCGGTCGGCGCCGGGTGCGGGCGGGAGAGCGTGACGGTCATGCGGCTCCTCCGGGTGAAGCACGCAGGGGTGTCCTGCACCGTCCATTCCACCCCGTGTCCACGGAGCGCGACAGCCCACGAACGGGGTACAGACTTGTCCCCCTCACGGACGACACGAGGCGCCGGACGCGCTCTGGCGCCCACTGCACGCGCGACGTCGACACGCCCACCCGAGGGCTGCACCCCGCGCTGACCGCACGTCCGACTTGACGCCGGTTCGAACACACGTTCGAATACCCGTGTGGGACGGCGTCGCGAGAACCGGTGGCAGCCCCCGGAGCACCCGGAGGTCGAGCGCCCGCGTGCCTACTCCCTGTCGGAGGAAGCGCGCGGACCGGACGTCTGCCACGCCGTCACCCCCGCCCCCGTGTGGGCGTGGATCCAGTTCCCGACCTTCCACATCCGCGTGAAGGGCTTCGCGAGGAGCTGGACCCGCGACGCCGTGCTCGTCGAGTGGGCACAGTTCGGCCAGCAGGCCGACGCCTGGGTCTGGCGGTCCGCCGTGAAGCACCGCACGCTCCGAGCCGACCTGGCGGCACGGCATCCGGGGAACGCACCGCATTGACTTCCACCCGCATCACGAGGATCGTTCTGCCCGTACTGCTTCGCCGAACTACACGATCATCGAGAAGTTCGACGGCGACGACCCGACGGAAGGAGGCACGATGATGAAGAAGAACGAGGTGCCGTCCTGGGTCGCCCACGTGCTCACCCCGCCGGAGGTCATCGCGGCCTACGTCGAACGCCGGATCAACGATCCGGCCCTGCTGTCGGGTGTGCAGTCGGAACCCACGTACGCGGACTTCCTGCGCGCCGAGTAGGCGGTCGGCCGGGAGGCACGACGGACGTCCCCGACGTCAGGGAACCTGCCCCGCGCCTCCCGTCCGACCCGCGTCCGGTCGCGCGCGACCGCGTCGCGCCGACAGCGTGACCCCGATGCTGGCCACGCTCACGCACGCGAGGGCGACGACCTCCTGCGCCGCCAGCCCCTCGTGCAGCACCACCAGGCCCGCCAGGGCCGCGATCGCCGGCCCCAGGCTCTGCAGCACCCCGAACACCCGCGTCGGCATCCGGCGGAGGGCGAGCATCTCGAGGGCGTACGGCAGCACGGTCGACAGCAGGGCGACCCCCGCGAAGACGAGCAGCAGCGACGGGTCCCCGACCACCCCGTCGACGGCCGGACGCAGCCCGGTCGGCAGGGACACGAGCATCGCGACGACCATCGACACCGCGAGCCCGTCGACCCCGGGGATCGCCGCACCGACGCGTCGGTTCATGACGATGTAGCCCGCCCAGCACGCGGCGGCGGCGAGTGCGGCGACGACGCCCCCGACCGCGGTGACCGCGGCCGGGCCGACGCCGAGCAGCACGACCCCGGCGAGCGCGAGCGCGGCCCAGGTCACGTCCCGCCAGCGTCGGGTGTGCGCGAGCGACAGGGCGAGCGGCCCGAGGAACTCGATCGTCACGGCGACGCCGATCGGGATGCTCGCGAAGGCCGCGTAGATGAAGACGTTCATCCCGCCGAGCGCCAGGCCGAGCAGCACGGCGGCGGTCCACTGTGCTCGGGTCCAGTGCCGGACGCGCGGGCGGACGACGAGCACGAGCACGACCGCGCCGATGACGAGCCGGAGCGACGCGGCGCCGACGGAGCCGACCTCGTCGAAGCGGGTCTTGGCGAGTGCGGCACCGATCTGCACCGAGAGCATCGCGGTGAGCGCGAGGAGCGGCGCGGGGACGCGGATCACGGTGCGGTCGCCACGTGTCGGGTCAGCCGAGGTACGCGAGCACGGCGAGGACGCGGCGGTGGTCCTCGCCGGTGTCCTCGAGGGCGAGCTTGCCGAAGATGCTCGAGACGTGCTTCTCGACCGCGCCGGTGCCGATCACGAGCGCGCGGGCGATGGCGGCGTTCGTGCGGCCCTCGGCCATCAGCCCGAGGACCTCGCGCTCGCGGGGCGTCAGGGCGGCGAGCGGGTCCCGTCGGCGGCCCATGAGCTGCGTGACGACCTCGGGGTCGAGCACGGTGCCGCCGGCGGCGATGCGGCGGACGGCGTCGTCGATCTCCTCGAGCCGGGTCACGCGGTCCTTGAGCAGGTACCCGATGCCCGTCGCCCCCGCGGCCAGGACGTCCTCGGCGTAGGTGGCCTCGACGTACTGGGACAGCAGCAGGACCCCGGTGCGCGGTGCGGCGCGGCGGGTCTCGACGGCGGCGCGGACCCCCTCGTCGGTGAAGGTCGGCGGCATCCGGACGTCCATCACGACCACGTCGGGGGCGTCGTGCGGCAGCGTGGCGAGGAACGCGTCGGCGTCGGCGTACTGGCCGACGACGTCGATGCCGGCCTCGTCGAGCACCCGGGCGAGTCCCTCGCGCAGGAGCACGGCGTCGTCGACGACGACGGCCCGGATGCGTGCTGCACCCGGGCCGTCGCTCATGCCGACCAGCCTAGTGGGAGCGGTCGCGCCTGCCGTGGCGTCGGACAGCTCCCCCGCGCCGTCAACCGCGGGCGATGGGGACGCCGTTCAGGGCGCCGAGCGGGATCCGGGCGGTCGCCTCGGTCGGGCCACCCTCGGGGCTGTTCACGAGGAGCTCGCCGTCGAGGGCGCGCATCCGGCCCATCAGGCCCTCGATGCCGTGCCCCTCCTGCGGTCGTGCGCCGCCCCGGCCGTCGTCGGTGACGCTGACCGTGAGGTACCAGAGGCCCGAGGCGTCGACGATCAGGCCGAGGTAGACACCGGCCGTCGAGGCACCGGCGTGCTTCGTCGTGTTCGTCAGGAGCTCGCTGACGGTGAAGTACACGTTGCGCTGGATCTCCGTCGCGAGCTCGAGTCCCTCGGGCAGGCGGACGTCGAGCCCGACGGGGATCGGCGTGCGGGCGACCAGGGCCTCGAGCGCGGCGACCAGGCCACGGTCGAGCAGGATCGGCGGTGCGAACCCCCGGGACAGGGCGCGCAGCTCGTCGAGGGCGTCCTGCGCGTGCTCGGTCGCCTCGCCGATGAGCTGCTTCGCCTTCTCCGGGTCGCGGTCGAGGGCGCGCTCGGCAGCCGCGAGGTCCATCCGCAGGCGGACGAGGCGCTGCTGCGGGCCGTCGTGCAGGTCGCGCTCGATCTGGCGCAGCGCCTGGCCCTCGGCCGTCACGGCTCCGGCACGGGAGGCCTGCAGCCCGGCGACGCGCTGCTCGAGCTGCTCCGCACGGAAGCCGCCGAGCAGGCCGAGGTCGATCCAGTAGTGGGCGAGCACGGAGCCACGTGCCCAGAGGGGCAGGAGCGCCACCGATGCCGCCATCGAGAGCAGGCCGAGGAGTCCGACCGCGAGCAGCGCGCCGCTGTCGGAGCTGGGCAGGTACATGCCGCCCACGCCGAGGAAGCCCCACGCGACGGCGACCACGAACGGCCACGCGAACCCGGCGAGGAGTACGACACCGGCCCCGACCGTCACGAGCGCCGCGAGCGGGTACACGACGGCCGCGTGCAGCAGGTACAGCCAGTAGTGCGGGTTCGCCACCGCGGACCCGGTGCGCGTCCACCAGTTCTGCTGCCACCGTGGTGTCCAGTCGACCGGGCGGATCGGCCGGGGGTCGGCCCACCCGATGCGGGTCTTCTCGAACTGCCCGAGCCACCGCGCCACGAACAGCGCGATGAAGAACATCAGGAGCACGAACGGGTTGAACAGGTCGCGCAGGCCCCGGCCGAACAACGCCGCGGGGAACGCCGCGTACAGCGTGCAGAGCAGCACGGCCGTCAGCGCCATGTAGCCGAAGTCCCGCGGCAGGCGACGCCAGGCCTCGCGGTAGAACCGGCCCGCGGTCATCCCGGAGCCAGCGCCGTTCCCGCTCCCGTTCCCGCTCCCCGGGGCTGCCGCGGCGGCGAACGGCGGCTGCCCCGGAGCAGGGGCGTCTCCCGCCGTCGGCGTGGCGCTCCAGCCCGAGGGCGCCGCCGCGAGGCGCGGGTCGGGCGTGCGGGGCTGCTCGGGCATCGGCTTCGTGGCTCCCTGGTGCACGGCACCGTCGAGCGGGACGGTCTGTGCACGATCGGCGGCGTGGTCGTCCAGCGGGACGGTCTCGGCCTGGTCGAGGCGGTCGGTGTCGGTCATGGGTCCAGCCTCTCGGAGCCCGTCCCCGCGTCCCATCCTGCCGTCTCCCGGATCGGGGGTGGGGTTGTCCCCACCCCCTGCGCCCGTCGCACCGTCAGACGAGGGCGGCGGCGACCTCCGGCGACTCCTCGGGCACCGACCACGGACGGTGCGTCATGCCGCTGTCCCCGCGGAACGACACGACGGTGCCGTCCTCGTCGCGCGCGTAGGTGATGCGCTCGTCCACCGAGCCGAAGCGGTTCCCCGCCGCCATCACGAGCGTGTCCTCGTCGACGACCCGGAGGCGCACCGGGGACTCGGTCGGCACCGGCTGGGTCGGGTCGATCGCGAGCAGCCGGTCCCCCACCCGTGCGACGTCGGTGATGCCCTCGAACGTCGTGAACCGTCCCGTGTACCGGTCGGTGTCGACGCCCTCGGGCAGCTCGGGACCGGGAGCCTGCTCGTCGGCCGCGGCGTCGAGCAGGTGCACGATGCCCGTCGCGAGCATCCCCGCCGGGCCGGTCGCGCTGCTCGTCAGGACGGAGACGACGAGCGACGACGCCGGGTCGAACACCGTCTGGGTGATCTGTCCGGGGAACCCGCCGGAGTGCCCGCGCACCTCCCGCCCACCGATCCGGTCGACGATGAACCCGGCGCCGTAGCCGCGCGCGGCCGGGTCGGTGTCGAGCGCGCTCCACGCCTTCCGCTGCGCCAGGCGCTTCGCGTGGTCGGACAGCAGCGAGCCCCGGCCGGGCACGTGCGCCGAGAAGTACCGGACGAGGTCGGACGCCGTGCCGTGGAAGCCCGTCGCCGCGGCGAGCGCCCCCGTCGTGACGTGCGGGACGCGCTGGCGGGTGCGGGCGGTGTGCAGACCGGTGTAGCCGACGACGAAGTCGTCCTCGCGGGCCGGGTCGTACTCCGGCCCGGTCCCGGTCAGCCCGAGCGGCTCGACGATCGCACGCCGGACGTGCTCCGCGTAGGTCGTGCCGGTGACGGCCTCGACGACGAGCCCGAGCAGGCCGTAGCCGAGGTTCGAGTAGTTGAAGGCGGACCCGACGGGCACCTTCGCGCCGCCCTCGACGACGAGCGCGACGAGCTGGTCGACGTCCGGGAACGGGTGGTCGAGCGCCCAGTGGTCACCGTCGGCACCGTCGCGGACGACCCCGGCGCCCATCTCCATGAGCTCGCGGACGGTCGCGTCGGCGATCGGCGACCCGGCCTCGACCAGGGCGGGGACGAACGACCCGACGGTGTCGTCGAGCCGCAGCGCGCCGGCGTCGGCGAGCTGCAGCAGTGCGGTCGCGGTGAAGGTCTTCGAGTGCGACGCGATCCGGAACAGGTCCGTGGTCGTCAGGCGCCGTCCGGCCTCGACGTCCGCCCAGCCCCAGGCCGCGGAGAACAGCACCTCGTCCTCGAAGCCGATCGCGACCTGCACGCCGGGGAGCCGGAGCTGCCACACCTTGTAGTCGATCCACTCACGGACGTAGGGCAGGACGGACTCGTACGCGGCGCGCTTCTCCATGCCGACCAGCCTCGCATGTGCCACGCTCGTCGCATGCGGCACACACCTCACTTCCTGATGACCGACGTCGACGAGGTGCGACGCCTGATCGACGGACATCCGTGGGCCACGATCGTGTCGCACACCGCCGCCGGGCTCGTCGCCTCGCACTACCCGTTCCTGCTCGAGGCGACCGGGCCGGACGACGACCCCGACGAGATCGTCCTCGTGTCGCACGTCGGCCGGCCGGACGAGGTCGCGCACGAGCTCGGACAGCACGAGGTCCTCGTCGTGTTCCAGGGCCCGCACGGCTACGTCTCCCCCGCCTGGTACCCGCCGGAGCAGTTCGTCCCGACCTGGGACCACGTGACGGCGCACTGCTGGGGGACGCCGGAGATCCTGTCCGACGACGAGAACTTCCGCGTGCTCGGCGAGCTCGTCGACCACTTCGAGCGGGTCATGCCCGAGCCGGTCTCGCTCGACGTCGATCCCGGGACCGCCCGCCGCGTGGCGAAGGGCACTGTCGGCATCCGCATCCGGGTCGCCCGGTTCGACGCCCGCGCGAAGCTCTCGCAGAACAAGGCTCCCGAGGTCGTCGAGCGGATCGTCGCGGGACTCCGCGGCGACGGCCCCTACGCCTCCCCCGCGCTCGCCGACGCCGTCGAGCGCGCGCAGGCGGGACGACAGGACGGACGGGAGGCATCGTGACCGACGTCCTGCTCCGCACCGTCCGCCGGGTGGGCACCTCCGGCGCACCGTGCGACGTCCGCATCGTCGGTGGCCGCATCGAGGCGGTCGCGCCCGCCGGCACACTCGACCCGCCGCCCAGCGTCGACGCCGACGTCGTGGAGACCGACGGCGCGTGGCTCGGCCCGGGCCTGGTCGACCACCACGTGCACTTCGACCAGTGGGCCCTGGTCCGCCGACGCGTCGACGTGTCCGCCTGCACGTCGGCGGAGGCGACCGCCGACGCGCTCGCCGCGGTCGCACGTACCGGGGTGTCGGACCTGGTGCTCGTCGGCCACGGCTACCGCGACGGGACCTGGCCCCGCCCCGCACGACGCGAGCTGCTCGACGGGGCCGCACCGGGCCTCCCGGTCGTCGTCATCAGCGCCGACCTGCACGCCGTCTGGTGCAACGCGCTCGCGCTCGCCCACTGCTCGGCGCTCCTCGGACGGCCGCTCGCGGCCGGTGACGACGGGGTGGTGCGCGAGCAGGACGCCTTCGACGTGACCGCGGTGCTGTCCCGGGCCCCTGATGACGTGCTCGACGGCTGGGTGGCCGAGGCGGTCGACGCGGCGGCCGCCCGCGGCGTGACCCGTGTCGTCGACCTCGAGATGGTCTTCGGACTCGACCGCTGGACCCGGCGGGTGCACGCGGGGACGGACGGCCTGCGGGTCGACTCCGGCGTGTACCCGGGCGAGCTCGACGCGGCGATCGCCCGTGGCCTGCGCACCGGCGACGTCGTGGACGGCACCCGTGGGCTGGTCCGGATGGGTCCGTTCAAGGTGATCACCGACGGCTCGCTCGGGACGCGGACCGCCGCGATGACGTCGGGTGAGGGCGTGCTCGCGTACCCGTTCGAGGACCTCGTCGCGATGGTCCGGCGCGCGGTCGACGCCGGGCTCGTGCCGGCCGTGCACGCGATCGGCGACCGGGCGAACACCCTGGCGCTCGACGTGTTCGAGGCCGTGGGCGCGCGGGGCAGCATCGAGCACGCCCAGCTGCTCGTCGACACCGACGTCGACCGGTTCGCCCGGCTCGGGGTCGTGGCGTCGGTGCAGCCGGAGCACGCGATGGACGACCGGGACATCGCCGACCGGTACTGGGCGGACGTGACCGACCGGGCCTTCCCGTTCGCGTCGCTGCACCGGGCGGGGGCCGAGCTCCGGCTCGGGTCGGACGCTCCCGTGGCGCCGCTCGACCCGTGGGTGTCGATGGCGGCCGCGGTCGGGCGGGACCGCGACGGCCGCGCGCCGTGGCACCCCGCGGATCGGCTGTCCGCGCTCACCGCGTGGCGCGGCTCGACCGAGGGCGGACGCGTCGGCGTCGCGGTGGGCGACGTCGCCGACGTGGTGCTGCTCGCGGCGGACCCGCTGGCGGTCGCCGACTCGGCGGCGCTGCGGCACGCCGAGGTGCTCGGCACCGCGGTCGCGGGGCGGTTCACGCACCGCGACCTGTAGCCGACGCCCCTACTTCTGGTCCTTCGGGCACCAGTAGAGCTTGCGTCCGGCCATGTCCGCCATCCGGATCTCGGTCCCGCACACCCGGCAGGGCTCCCCCTCGCGGTGGTACACCCAGTGGCGGTCCTTCCGCGAGCGCACGGCCTTGGCGTGGTCGGCCTCGGACAGGTCGTCCATGGTCAGCATGAGGCCGTCACGGACCCCCGCGTGCAGCAGCTTCGACCAGTCCTGCCAGAGCGCCTTCGCCTGCTTGACGGTGATCTTCTTGCCGGGCTTGTACGGGTCGATGCGCTGCCGGAAGAGCAGCTCGGCGCGGTAGATGTTGCCGATGCCCGCGACCACGGCCTGGTCCATGAGCAGCTGCCCGATCGCGACGTTGCGCTTCCGGACGTTGTCGACGAAGGTCTTCTCGGCCTCCGGGCCGTCGTCGTTGATCGGGTCCGGTCCGAGCTTGTCGAGCGCACGCTGCACGCCGGCCGGGTCCTCGACGACGCAGGCGGTCGGGCCGCGGAGGTCCGCGACCGTGTCCTCGGTCAGGATGCGGACGCGCACCTGGCCGACCGGGTCCGGCGGGAAGGACTCGATCGGGTCCTCGGCCTTCTCCTGCTCGGCCATCCGGTACCGGGCGAGCCGCGGGGCGCCGATCGACGACAGCGACTCCTCACCGTCGCCGTCCTCGGACAGCGCCTCGGCGGACGAGATCACGCCCGCGAAGTCCCACGCGCCGTAGAGACCGAGGTGGACGCGCAGGAACAGGTCGTCCTCGAACTCCAGGAACATCTGCTTCGCCACGGCACGGGCGGCGATCATGCGCTTGCCGTCGAGCTGCGCGGCGCCGGCGGCGAACCGCCCCTGCGGGCTGGAGACCTCGCAGCGCTTGCCGACGAAGTGCCGGGAGAACTGGTTCGCGATGCGGTGGACGGAGTGACCCTCTGGCATCGGTCCTGTCTACCCGGACTACTCGTCGATCTGCTTACCGGCGATGTGCCCCGTCGTCTCGTACTCGGCCAGCTGCGCGATGCGGCGAGCGTGACGCTCCTCGCCGGAGAACGGCTCGGCGACGAACAGGTCGACGAAGCGCATCGCTTCGTCCTCGGTGTGCTGCCGCGCGCCGATCGAGATGACGTTCGCGTCGTTGTGCTGGCGGGCGAGGAGCGCGGTCGACTCGTTCCAGACCAGGGCGGCGCGGATGCCCTCGACCTTGTTCGCGGCGATCTGCTCACCGTTGCCCGAGCCGCCGAAGACGACACCGAGCGCCTCGACGCCCGCGCGCTGGTCCTGCACGACGGCGTGCGCGGCGTTGATGCAGAACGAGGGGTAGTCGTCGAGCGCATCGTACTCGGTCGGACCGTGGTCGACGACCTCGTGCCCCGCCTCGGTCAGGTGCTGGGCGAGGGTCTTGTTGAACTCGAGGCCGGCGTGGTCCGTTCCGAGGTGGATGCGCATGGCTCCGATCCTATTCCCGGCCCCGCGCGGCCCGGACCACCACCACGACGTACCGCACGGGCTCCGCGCCCGGGTTCCGGTAGACGACGTCGGCGGGTTCGCCGAGCTCGATGCGGTCGCCGGCACTCAGTCGCGTCGGCACGTCGCCGACGACGACCTCGAGCACGCCGTCGACCACCCAGATGCAGTGCCGCAGGAACGCGTAGGCGGACGCCGGGTACGCCACCTGCGCACCGGCCGGGAGGCGCACCTCGGTGACGTCCGCGGGGAAGTCGGCACTCGAGACCGGACGACGGCGGTACCCGGTCTCGGGATCGGTCCAGGAGTCGGCGGTCGCGCCGCGTTGGACGCCGCGCGCCTCGTCGGGATCGGTCGCCCGGGGCACCTCGTGGTCGAGTGCCTCGTCGAGGAGCTGCGAGATCGTGAGCCCGAAGGCACCGGACAGCCTGCCGAGGATGGTCGCCGTCGGGCTCGACACACCGCGCTCGACGCGGTTGATCATCGCGCGGGAGACGCCGGACTCCTCGGCGAGCTCGGTCAGGCTCCACTTCCGTTCGGTCCGCAGACGCTGCAGCCGCTCCCCCAGGCGGCGCTGGTCGGCGTCGTCCGGGTGCTCGGCACCGGGTTCCGTCGCCGGCTCGACGTCGTCTACGATCTGAGACATGGCGACAGCATATGCGACGGAGTCGACGGCGCCGGTCACGGTCCGGGACTGCGAGCCGCGCGACCTCGACGTCGTGCACGCCCTGCACGTCGACGCCGTGCTGCACTCGACGGCGATCTGGCAGGAGGAGCCGCACCCGCGGGAGTACTTCGACGGGTGGCTCGCCGAGCGTCGTGCCGCCGGACTCCCGGTGCTGGTCGCCGAGCTCGACGGGGTCGTCGCCGGCTACGTCACCTACAGTGCGTTCCGGCCACACCAGGGGTACCGCCACACGGTCGAGCACAGCGTCTACGTCGTGCCGACGTTCCGCGGACGGGGCGTCGCGACCGTACTGATGGACGCCCTCGTCGCACACGCCCGCGCGGCGGACGTGCACGTCGTGATGGCCGGCATCTGCTCGTCGAACACGGGCTCGATCGCCCTGCACGAGCGGCTCGGGTTCGTCACCGTCGGGGTGCTGCCCGAGGTCGGCCGGAAGTTCGACCGGTGGCTCGACCTGACGCTCATGCAGTTGCGCATCGCCTGACGCGCACGATCCGGACGTCACTCGTCGCCGGGGAGCGGAACCTCGATCGGCGGTGGAGACGGGCGGAACGCCGGGGCGGTGTCGCCGTGAACGACGGCACGATGGGTGGCGAACCAGTCCCACGCGACCGCTTCCTCGGCTTCCGCGGGGCTCTCCGCGAGGCAGTCGTTGCACCGCGCGTGCCACCCCTCGTCGTCGTGCCAGCGGTGCGGGTGTCCCTGCGGCACCCAGTTCGGCGACCACGTGACGTCGAAGGCGTAGACGATCTCGGCGGCGACGCCCCACGCCACCTTGCGCAGTGCAGCGTCCTCGATGCCCTGCTCCCACGACAGCCAGCCGTTCCGGAGTTCCTCGAAGACGTTGTCGGCCAGGAGCTCGTGGTGCCGGTTGTCCCACGCATCACTCGACGAGCGCACGACGACGGCCGGGTCGTCCGAGGGGACCGACGGCGTAGCGGTCTCGGTGCTCGTCGGCGCGGCCGGCTGCGCGCTCGCACCGTGCGTCCGTGCGTATCGCTCGCCCTCGGGCGCGTTCATGAGCCACAGCGTCGCGGCGAGGTCCTCGTCGGACTCGCCGACTCCCGGCGCGCTCACGTACCGGGACCGCAGCGTGGCGACCTGGTCCGCGATCGTCCGGTCGGTCTCGACGAACGCCAGCACGCCCTGTGCCCGCACGAACATGCCGCTCTGCAACAGCCCTCGCCGGAGTCCGACCTCCAGGGCCCGGAGTGCCATCGCGCGAGCGGCGACGGGATCCGGCTCGTGGTCGGTGCGGGCGAGCCGGTGCACGGCACGGAGGTCGGTGGCGCACCCGTTCACGCCGAACTCGAGGACGTCGAGGAGGAGGCGTTCCTCGGGCGTCCGCGGTGCAGGCTCGGCGCTCGGTGGAAGGCCTTCGTCGCGCCGGACGCTGCGCCGCTGCACCTTCGGGTCCTCGGCGTCGGAGGGTGGGATCACGTCGATGTACTGCTCGTGATCGGGCAGCGGCTCGCGGAGCGCTGCGATCGAGCCGTCGGGCATCTCCCGCACCTCGACGGTCGGGAACGCCACGTACTGCAGGTCTGCGTCAGACAACGACCATGTCCCCGTTCGGCTCGATGACGTTCCCGTCGGCATCCCAGATCCCGTCGTCGTCCGCTACCGGGTCGAGACCGGCCCGGAGGCGTCGGTCTCGTTCGTGCTCGAACAGCGCATCGCCGGCCGGAGTGTTCAGCAGGTAGCACGGCCAGAACGGCACCGCCCCTCCTTCCGGCTCGATCGTGTAGGTCGCGGCGACGCGCTGCACGATCTCATCTGGAGTGCCGCGCCATTCGTCCCATCCGGCTCGACCAGGTCCGTTCGACTCGTAGTTGCCGACTGTGACCAACCCCTTCAGGAGCAGTGTCCGGAGCAGCCCGAGGATCCAATCGCGTGTGTCCTCCGGGTCCCGCTTCCGCTCGATCCCGACGTCTGTACTCCAGTCCCAGAGGTTCTCACCGGTGCCGTTGGAGACGGTCGCGAGGACGTAGTAGGTCAAGTCGTTCATCAGTGTCCTTCGGGAAGCGCATCGTGTGGAAGCTCGTGTAGGGCCCTCCGAATCTGCTTCAGAGAACGACCTTGTCCCCGTTCGGCTCGATGACGTTCCCGTCGGCGTCCCAGATCCCGTCGAAGTAGTGGTCCACGTGCGCATCCGGGTCGATACCCGCTGCCTCGCGCCGACTTCGTTCGGCCGCGTAGAGATCCATCCCGCGAGGAGTGTCGGTCGCGAAGACGTTCCAGAGCGTGTCGGTCGTGCCGTAGCGTGCGTCAGCACGCTCGAGACGTTCCTCCAGAGGTCCGTCCCAGTTCGACCACCTCCCACGCCCGTCCTCATCAGGTTCGAGAGATCCAAGACCCATGATGTCCTGCTCGACCGAAGCCCGGATCCAGCCGAGCACGCGGGAGCGAGTGGTCGCGTCGTCCTCGCCGGTGCGGTAGGCGATGGGCACGTGCCATCCGTAGAGGTCCGTACCCAGACCGTCCGCGACGTCGGCGAGGAGTTGGTAGGTCAGTTCGTTCATCGCGCGTCCTCTGGTGGGTTCACGGGTCAGCGTCAGACGACGATCTCATCACCGCGTGTGTCGATGACGGTCCCGTCGTCGTCCCAGACGTTCCGAAGCCGTGGCACCGTGTCCCGACCTTCGGACAGACGCCGGGCACGTTCCCGCGCGTACAGCTCCGAGCCGTGCTCCGTCCTCATCAGGTAGCAATCCCAGAACTGCACCTCGTCAGGCTGGACGTCAACGGTGTAGATCGCGGCGACGCGTTCGACCAGGGACTCGGGATCGCCGGGCCACGGTCGCCAGACGGCTCTGCCAGAGTCGCCGTCCTCGAAGTTCCCGACCGACACCAGATCGCCTTCGAGGAGCTGCTGAAGCCGTCCGAGGAGCCACGAGCGGGTGTCCTCGAGAGGGCGATGGCGACCCTTCTCGACGTTGCCGGACCACGCCCAGAGGTCGTCTCCCGTCCCGTCTTCGACACTGGCGAGGCAGTAGTAGGTGAACTCGTTCATCGTCAGCCCTCCGGTAGAGCGTCATCAGGAAGATCGTGCGGACCAGGTCGATCGACGCGCTCTGGCAGGTGTACCTTCACGTTCTCCCACTCCGACGACTTCGGGTTGTGCACCTCGACCACTGGTCCCCCGGTTCCGCTGTCGCGCCGGTACTGCACCCTCGTACCATCCGGAAGAACCACCTGGATGCGATCTCGAGCGGCCCCGGTGACGAGCTTCCCGCCACGACTCAGGTCACGCCAGGCCGCCACGACCTCTTCGGGCGTGTCCACCTCTCGGTGCGGCTCGGTCTTCCCCGGACGACCGACCGAACGGATGTGCTCGTTCGCCTCGGGCCCGGTCATCGGCCCGACCGCATCCGTCATGATGCCAGCGCCGCCGGCGACCTCGCGCGGCCTGCCGGTGATGGGGTCGTGCACCCACGACCAGGCATCGGCGTCGGCCTGCGCCATCCGCTGCCGCATCGCGTCCGCGGGAGTCTGCTTCGCGGTGTCGCCGCTCAGTCCGAAGAGGATCCCGAGGAGCCCGAGCGCGGACGCTCCGGCGGCCGCACTCCCCGCCCCGGCGGCCGTGCCCCCGGCCGCGCCGAGCCACGGCCACGGGAACTGGAACGGCGTCGAGGGGAACCCCGGGAGCGGCATCGGCGCCACGAGACTCGCGGTGCGGACATCGGTCGCGTCGGTGGCGAGTCCGTCCGTCGAGTCTCCACCGTCGATCCGACGGATGCGCGAGGCGAGGTCCCGCTGCCACTCGCGCCACTGCTCGTTCCACGCCCGCACCGCCGATCGGAGCGCGGTGTCCTCGGCGGCGAGGCCGGGGACCTCCCGCCACGGCGTGGTCGACGCCGGCGGGTCGACGAGCGCCGCGTCGTGCTGTGCGACGGCGTGCCCGATCCCGTCCGTGAAGGAGGCGATCCGTTCCGCCAGCACGGCCCGTCGAGAGCGGAGGTCGGCGAACTCGAACGAGGCCCCGTCGAGCAGCCGGTGCAGGGCCGTGACGCTGTCGGCCAGGCCGTCGGCTGCGTCGCTGGACCGGCGGGTCATCGCGGGCATCGCCTCGCTCACACCGTGCATCGCGAAGGCGGACGGCATGGCCGCCCAGGACCGCTCGCCATCCGTGGCAGCGGTCCGGACGCGCTCTGCGGCAGCGCTCGCCGCACCGGCCGCGGCCACGACCGCGGCCATGTCGAGACGGATCTCGTCGAGGAGCCCCGCGCTCACCGGCGCACTCACCGGACGGCGCCCCGCTCGGCCCGGACGGCCATCTCCGTGTCTGCTTCGTCCACCGCGGCCAGGGCGACCCGGCCGACCGCGCTCACCGCCGCGAGGTGCGCACCGATCCGCGGTGCGGTGGCCGACCGCGCAGCGGCGAAGGACGCGACGGCCGAGGCGACGACGTCCGAACCGCTCGCTGCCGAGGTGACCGCATCGAGCCCCTCGGTCAGGGCCGCTGCCCGTTCGGCGACCTCGGACGCCGCGTCGCGGACGTCCGCGACCGTCTGTTCGGTCATCCCCCGGTCGACCCGGTACTGCTCCCCCATCGAGACCCCCGTGCTCGTGATGTTTCAGCGTTCAGTCAGCACCGTAGCAGACGGGAGGTGCGGCGCGGGGCCGCACCGTGCCTCCCGTCCGCCCGCTGGTCGCGTCCGCGACGCGGGTCGGGCTACGCGACCGTGTCGAAGATCGGGCCGACCGTCCGCGAACGCTTGAGTTCGAAGAAGCCGGGGTACTTGGCGACGGCCACGACGCCGTCCCACAGGTCGAGCGCCTCCTGGCCCTTCGGCGCCGGGGAGATGACGGGACCGAAGAAGGCGGCGCCCTCGACGGCGATGACCGGGGTGCCGACGTCCTGACCGACGCGGTCGATGCCGTCCTGGTGGCTCGCGCGGACAGCCTGGTCGACCTCGTCGGTCCAGGCGTACTCGAGCAGGTCCTCGTCGAGGTCGAGTTCGCGGAGGACGGCGGGCACGACCTGGTCGGGGTCGGACTCCTGGCGGTGGTGGACGTGCTCGCCGAGCGCGTCGTACAGCGGCTTGACGATGTCCTGGCCGTGGCGGAGCAGCGCGGCGGTCACGATGCGCGGGTAGAGCTGCCCCTTGTGGATGCGCTCCCGGTACTCGTCGGGGATGTCCTGGTCCTCGTTCAGGACGAACAGGCTCATCACCCGCCAGGTCACGTCGATCGGGCGCTGCCGCTCGACCTCGCCGACCCAGCGGCTGGTCATCCAGGCCCACGGGCAGTTCGGGTCGAACCAGAACTCCACAGCGGTACGAGCGGTCTCGGTGTTGTCCACAGTCGTCTCGGTCACGCTGCGAGCGTACGCGCGCTCGCTAGGCTGATCCCATCGTCCCGACGGCGCACGACGCCTGCCGGGATCCCCTCACCGCGGACATCGATCGTCCGCGCCGCAAGCGAAGTTGGAGCGTCCGTGCCCGGAGAGAACCTCACCAGAACCGAAGCCCAGGAACGCGCCGCGATCGTCGACGTGCAGACGTACGACGTCGAGCTGGACCTGACCCGCGGGGCCGAGACCTTCGGCAGCACCACGCGCGTCCGGTTCACCGCGACGGCCGGTGCCTCGACCTTCATCGACGCGATCACGAAGACCGTGCACTCGATCACACTGAACGGCACCGCGCTCGACGTCGCGGCCGTCAACGACGGCGTCCGGATCCAGCTCGACGACCTGCAGGAGCAGAACGAGCTCGTGGTGGTCGCCGACGCGATGTACACGAACACGGGCGAGGGCCTGCACCGCTTCGTCGACCCGGTCGACGACGAGGTGTACCTGTACTCCCAGTTCGAGGTCCCGGACTCCCGCCGCATGTTCGCGGTGTTCGAGCAGCCCGACCTCAAGGCCGAGTTCACCTTCACCGTCACGGCGCCGGCCCGCTGGCAGGTCGTCTCGAACTCCCCGACGCCCGAGCCGCACGTCGACGGCGAGGTCGCGACCTGGGCGTTCACCCCGACCGCGAAGATCTCGAGCTACATCACGGCGCTCGTCGCCGGCCCGTACGAGGTCGTCCGCGACGAGCTCACGAGCCGCGACGGTCGCACCATCCCGCTGGGTGTCTTCGCGCGGCGCTCGCTCGCCGAGTACCTCGACCCCGAGTACGTCTTCGAGACGACGAAGAAGGGCTTCGCCTACTACGAGGAGAAGTTCGACGTCCCGTACCCGTTCGAGAAGTACGACCAGCTCTTCGTGCCGGAGTTCAACGCCGGCGCGATGGAGAACGCGGGCTGCGTGACGTTCACCGAGACCTACGTGTTCCGGTCCAAGGTCACCGATGCCATCAAGGAGCGCCGGGTCGTCACGATCCTGCACGAGCTCGCGCACATGTGGTTCGGCGACCTCGTGACCATGAAGTGGTGGAACGACCTGTGGCTGAACGAGTCGTTCGCCGAGTGGGCGTCGACCATCGCCACGGCCGAGGCCACCGAGTGGACCGAGGCGTGGACCACGTTCCAGGCGATGGAGAAGTCCTGGGCCTACCGCCAGGACCAGCTCCCCTCGACGCACCCGATCGTCGCGACGATCAACGACCTCGAGGACGTCCAGGTCAACTTCGACGGCATCACGTACGCCAAGGGCGGTTCCGTCCTCAAGCAGCTCGTGGCCTGGGTCGGCATCGACGCGTTCTTCGCGGGCGTCTCGGCGTACTTCAAGAAGCACCACCACTCGAACACCGAGCTCCGTGACCTGCTCGTCGAGCTCGAGGCGACCAGCGGCCGCGACCTGTCCGAGTGGTCGAAGCTGTGGCTCGAGACCGCCGGCGTGAACACGCTGCGCCCCGAGATCGAGGTCGACGAGTCCGGCATGATCACGTCGTTCGCCGTGCTGCAGGAGGCCCCCGCCGACCACCCGACGCTCCGCCCGCACCGTCTGGCGATCGGCGTGTACGGGTTCACGACGGACGAGTCGGCTCCGTTCGGTGCCGACACCGCATCGGCCGGCGGCAAGCTCGAGCGCACGCACCGCGTCGAGATCGACGTCGACGGCGCCCGCACCGAGGTCCCCGAGCTCGTCGGCGTCCACCGCGGCGACCTCGTGCTCCTCAACGACGACGACCTGGCGTACGCCAAGATCCGTCTCGACGAGCAGTCCCGCCGCACCGCGATCGAGCACCTCGCCTCGATCGCGAACCCGCTGGCCCGCTCGATCGTCTGGGGTGCGATGTGGGACGCCACGCGCGACGCCGAGTCGCCCGCGAGCGACTACGTCCGCCTGGTGCTCGGCAACATCGCGACCGAGACCGAGTCGACGACGATCCGCACCACGCTCTCGCAGCTGCTCCTGAGCGCGCGCAGCTACGTCGCGCCGGCGAAGGTCGACACCACGGTCCGCACCGTCGGCGACACGCTCTGGCAGCTGGCGTCCTCGGCCGAAGCCGGGTCCGACGCCCAGTTCCAGTTCGTGAAGTTCTTCGCGCAGATCGCGTCAACGCCGGAGCACGTGGCGACGCTGCAGGGCCTGCGCGACGGTTCCGTCACGCTCCAGGGCCTGGAGATCGACACCGACCTGCGCTGGGAGCTGCTCGAGGGCCTGGTGCTCGCCGGCGCTGCCGGCGACGCCGAGGTCGACGCCGAACTCGCGGCCGACAAGACGGCCTCGGGTGAGCAGGCCGCCGCCCGGGCGCGCGCGACGATCCCGACCGCCGAGGGCAAGCTCGCGGCGTTCTCGTCGCTCGTCGACTCGTCCGAGGCACCGAACGCGATCGTCCGGCAGACGACCGTCGGGTTCCAGCACACCAACAGCCCGGTCGTGCTCGAGGGGCTCGTGTCGAAGTACTTCGACGTGCTGACGCGCATCTGGGCCGAGCGGAGCTACCACATCGCCGACACGATCGTCAGCGGGCTCTACCCCGCGCCGCTCGCGTCGGTCGAGCTCCGTGACGCCGCGAACGCGTGGCTCGAGGCACACCCGGAGACCCCGGCGCTCCGCCGCATCGTCTCCGAGAACCTCGCGGGCACCGAGCGTGCGCTGCGGGTCCAGGCGGCTGACGCCTGATCTCAGCGCTGCGGTCGAACTGAGGGCGGGGCCTCGGTGATCCTCAAGGGTCACCGAGGCCCCGCCCTCTAGCATCGTTCGGATCATGAACTCGGCAGCGAACACGACCGACGACGTCCCCGCCTGGATGTCGAACACCTTCACCCAGTTCGTCGAGACCTGGCACGTGCCGATCGTGATCGTCGTGACGATCATCGCGGCGATCCTCGTGCGGCTACTCCTGCGCCGCGTCATCAAGGGCGTGGTCGACCGGGTGGTGAACGGCGCCAAGCGTCGTCAGAACGTCGACGACACCCAGGCGCTCATCGCTTCTCCGGTGCAGACCGCGCGCGTGGTGCAGCGGACGCGGACGCTCGGCAGCGTGCTCGAGAACCTGGCGACCGTGGCGGTTGTCATCATCGCCCTCGCCGTGATCATCCCGCAGGTCTTGCCGAACGCCGCAGTGGGGATCGTCGGTGGCGCGTCCCTCATCGCCGCGGGCCTGGCGGTGGGTGCACAGAGCATCGTGAAGGACCTGCTGTCGGGCGTGTTCATGATCCTCGAGGACCAGGCGGGCGTCGGTGACGTCGTCGACACCGGGCAGGCCACCGGCGTCGTCGAGAACGTGGGCCTCCGCGTCATGCAGATCCGCGACGTGAACGGCATCCTGTGGTTCGTCCCGAACGGGCAGATCCTGCGCGTCGGCAACCTCTCGCAGGGCTGGTCGCGCGTCCTGGTCGACATCACCGTGCCGTACGACACCGACATCGACGCCGTGCAGGACGCCCTGCTCCGCGCCGCGGTGACGATGTCGCAGGAGCCCCGCTGGCGGCAGCGCATCGTGGAGAAGCCGGAGATCTGGGGCCTGCAGTCCGTGTCGGACGCGGGCATGGTGTTCCGCCTCGTCGTGAAGACCCGCGCCTCCGAGCTCGACGTCGTCGGACGCGAGATGCGCGTGCGGCTCAAGCGCGCCGTCGACGAGCTCGGCATCACGCTGCCCGCGATGGCGATGATCATGCCCGAGGGGTGGGAGAACGCCACGTCGATCAACGGGCTCCGCTCGGTCCGGACGCAGCCGACCCCGGCGCCCACGAAGTCCCGAGGGGGCAAGCGTGGGAACCTGTTCGGACGGGCGATCCGCACGGACGACCAGGACCGCGGGCAGGAGCCCGGGAAGGACCACCAGTGAGCGACCTCACCCCTCCGACACGGGGCGGCGGCGTGCCGGCACAGCCGATCACGCTCCGCGTCGGCGAGCACGGCACCAGCGCCACGGGTTCCCTGTACGAACGGATCGGCGGCGCACCGACCTTCGACCGGCTCGTCCGCCGCTTCTACGAGGGCGTGCAGCGGGACGAGGTCATCTGGCCGATGTACCCGGCAGACGACCTCGAGGGTGCGATCTGGCGGCTCTCGGCGTTCCTGCAGCAGTACTGGGGAGGCCCCGGCACCTACAGCGAGGAGCGCGGGCACCCAAGGCTCCGGATGCGGCACAACCCGTTCCGCATCACGTCCGAGGCGCGGGAGCGCTGGCTCCACCACATGCACGATGCCGTCGAGTCGCTCAGCTTGGCGCCCCTCGACGAGGCCGAACTGTGGGCGTACCTCGACCGGGCCGCCCACGCGATGACGAACACGTTCGACTGACCGTCCCGTCTCGGCCCGGCCACGGACGGGAGGCGCGTGGCGGGCCCGCCACGGGCCTCCCGTCCGCCCCGGGGCGGGACTACCGGACGGACGGCCCGTCCGCCAGCTCCTCGACCAAGGACGGTCGGGTCGGGTTCCAGCCGAAGGCGGCACGCGCATGCGCCCCGGACGCCTCCTGGTGCAGCAGCAGGGCGTCGGCGAACGTGCGGCCGAGCCGTCGCCGGCTGTCGTCGGCGCTCTCGGCGACGACCGGCGAACCGTGCGCGCCCGCCTCCGCGATCTCGCGCACCGTGGGGTTGTCACCCGTCGCAGCGACGACGTAGCCGTCCTGCTCGGCGCGCTGCACGGCGAGGACGTACAGCTCGCCCAGGTCGTCGACGTGCACCGTCGTCCACCGCTGCGACCCGTCGCCGACCAGGCGGACCTCGTGTTCCCCGTCCCCGACGAACATCATCGGGATCCCCGCGCCGCGGCCGTACACGATGCCCGGTGCGACGATGGTGGTCCGGGCCGCACTCGCGCGCACCCGCGCTTCGATCGGAGCGCGCCACGCCGTCAGCTCCGGCGGGTCGACGGGCGACTGCTCCGAGATGTCGGTGGAGTCACCGAACGTGAAGATGCCGCCGGTGTGCACGAACGGCTTCGGTGTACCGGACAGGGCGTCGATCACCGTCGCCGTGAAGTCGGGGTCCACGGACTCGGCCGAGGCGGTGTGGACGACGGCGTCGCTCTCGTGCGCGAGGCGACGGACGAGGTCGGTGTCGCTGAGGTCGCCGACGATCGCCTGCCCGCCGGCGTCGCGGACCGCCTGCGCCTTCTGGTCGGAGCGGACGACCGCCGTGACCTCGTGCCCGTGGGCGACGAGAGCGCGGAGGACTGATGACCCGATGTAGCCGGACGCACCGGTGAGGAAGACGTTCATGACGCAACCCAACCACTCCGATCGTGGTGCCGGGTGGACGTCAGGGAGACCTGGGGACGGCGAGTCGGACGGGCCTCGTCGTGCACAAACTGGCCCGTGCTACCGGTCGAGGTTCCAGCTGCGCCGCTTCACCAGGATGTGCCCGCGCGACGAGGTCAGACGGCTCCAGGGGCCGGTCTCGAACAGCCGCACCGGGTCGTGTCCGAGGAACCCGAGGCTCTCCCCCGCGAAGCCCGCGGCCGCCGGCACGTGCTCGATCCCGGGGACGGGGCGCCCCCACACCTCGGCGCGGATGCGACGGACGATCGCCTCGCCGGCGTTCGACGGGACGGCGTCGGCGACCTCCGCGATGCCGTCGCGGGCGGCGCGGCGGAGCAGCTCCGGCGAGATGTCGGGCAGCGGTACCCAGCCGCCGCGGGGCGGCGAGATCGCGGCCCACGTGACCGTGTTGACCTCGTGCGGGAGCTCGACCTCGATCGGGGTCGGCCGCGTCGGATCGGCGCCGTCGGCCCCGGCGGCGTCGTGCTCCTCGGCCAGGACACGGAGTCGCTCCTGCAACGACGCGAGCGGGACGACCGCGTCGATCGTCGCCGGCTCCGTGAGCGAGAAGGTGCGGAGGCCGAGCACGGTCGGGAGTTCGTCGAGCAGTCCGAGCGGGTAGAGGATCGCCGTGTAGACCGCCAGGACGCCCGAGTCGGCGATGAGCCGCACGGAGCCGTCCTCGATCCGGGCAGCGCGTCCGAGGTAGGTGCGGAGGTCGCCGAGCGAGGCGGCGTCGGGAAGCGTGAACGAGGTGCCCATGTCGACACCGATCCTACCGGTGGCGGGTTCGTAGACTGCGGGGGTGAACGGCGAACCCGACTTCCTCAGCACCCTCCGCCTGCAGGACACCGGCGCGAGCACGGGCGAGACGATCCTCACCGGTGCCAGCCACTGGTCACCCGGCGGCCGGGTGTTCGGCGGACAGGTGCTCGCGCAGTGCATCGTCGCCGCGCAGCACACGATCGAGGACCGCGACATCCACTCGATGCACGGGTACTTCCTGCGTCCCGGTGACATCGACGTGCCGATCACGTTCGCCGTCGAACGCATCCACGACGGCCGGTCCTTCGCCACCCGACGCGTCCAGGCCTACCAGCGCGGTGTCCCGATCTTCTCGATGATCGCGTCGTTCCAGCGACCGGACGACGGAGTCGAGCACCAGGACCCCTTCCCCGTCGACACCCCGGAGCCGGAGTCGCTGCCGTCTGCCGCGTCGATCCTCTCGGCGATCGACCACCCCGTGGCGCAGGCCTGGGCGGAGCGCTCGATCGACCTGCGGCACGTCGAAGGCCCGGTGTTCGTCGACGTGCAGGGTGAGCGCGTCCCGCACCAGGCCGTGTGGTTCCGCGTCGACGGCGACCTGCCCGAGGACCCGTCGCTGCACCGGGCCGTGCTCGGCTACGCGAGCGACGTGTCGATCCTGGAGCCGATCATGCGTCGGCACGGGGTCGCCTGGGGCACGCCCGGGGTCAAGAGCGCGAGTCTCGACCACGCGATGTGGTGGCACCGGGACGGTCGTGCCGACGACTGGGTGCTGTACGTGCAGGAGTCGCCGAGCGCTCAGGGTGGCCGGGGGTTGGCGTTCGGGCGGATGTTCTCCCGTGACGGCCGTCTGCTGGCCTCGGTCGCGCAGGAGGGCATGATGCGCGTCCCGCGCTGACGCTCCGCGCTACGGGCGGGAGAACTCCACCGGGGCTTCGACGAACGGCGCGCACGCGGCACGCTCGGCCTCGGACAGGCGCCGGGGTCGGTTCGTCGCCGCATCGACCATGACCAGGGCGGTCGTGGCACGGGTGTACAGCACCTGGGGTTCGACACCGGCGGGCGACCGGATCTCGTACGAGACGTCGATGCTCGCGCCCCCGATGCGCCCGATCCACATCTGGACGTCGAGCGGCCGCCGCAGGTACGGGATCGACGCCAGGTACTCGAGCCGCTGGGCGGCGATCACGGTCATCGTCCCGGAGCCGGGGCGACCGTCGATGATCGGGTCCGGCAGGTCGTCCTCGGGCGCGACGTCGGCGGGGTCGTGGCCCCAGAACCCCGCGATGCGCGCCTCCTCCAGGAGACGCAGCATCGCGGAGTTGTTGACGTGCCCGTACGCGTCGATGTCGCTCCACCGGATGCGGACGGGGACGTGCAGCCTCGCCACGGGTCAGTCGCGCGTGAGCTTGCGGTACGTCGAGCGACCGGGCTTGTTCGCGTCCGGCCCGAGACGGACGAGCTTGTTCTCCTCGTACGCCTCGAAGTTGCCCTCGAACCAGTACCAGTCGGGGGTGCCGTCCTCGTTCAGGCCCTCCCACGCGAGGATGTGCGTGGCGATCCGGTCGAGGAACCAGCGGTCGTGGGTGATCACGACGGCGCAGCCCGGGAACTCGAGCAGCGCGTTCTCGAGGCTGCCGAGGGTCTCGACGTCGAGGTCGTTGGTCGGCTCGTCGAGGAGCAGCAGGTTGCCGCCCTGCTTGAGCGTCAGCGCGAGGTTCAGGCGGTTGCGCTCACCACCGGAGAGCACGCCGGCCTTCTTCTGCTGGTCCGGGCCCTTGAAGCCGAACTGCGAGACGTAGGCGCGGGACGGGATCTCGGTCTTGCCGACCTGGATGAAGTCCAGACCGTCGGACACGACCTCCCACAGGTTCTTGTTCGGGTCGATGCCCCCGCGGCTCTGGTCGACGTACGAGATGTCGACGGTGTCACCGATCTTCAGCTGCCCGCCGTCGAGCGGCTCGAGGCCGACGATGGTCTTGAACAGCGTGGTCTTGCCGACACCGTTCGGGCCGATGACGCCGACGATGCCGTTGCGCGGCAGCGTGAACGACAGGCCGTCGATGATGACGCGCTCACCGAACTGCTTGCGGAGCTTCTCGGCGTCGATCACCTGGGATCCCAGGCGCGGACCGACGGGGATCACGATCTCCTCGAAGTCGAGCTTCCGCGTGCGCTCGGCCTCGGCAGCCATCTCCTCGTAGCGGGCCAGACGAGCCTTCGACTTCGCCTGACGGCCCTTCGAGTTGCTCCGGACCCACTCGAGCTCGCTGGTCAGGCGCTTCGCGAGCTTCGCGTCCTTCTTGCCCTGGACCTCGAGACGTTCGCGCTTCTTCTCGAGGTAGGTCGAGTAGTTGCCCTCGTACGGGTAGAGACGACCGCGGTCGACCTCGGCGATCCACTGCGCGACGTGGTCGAGGAAGTACCGGTCGTGGGTGACCGCGAGCACGGCGCCGGGGTACTTCGACAGGTGCTGCTCGAGCCAGAGGACGGACTCGGCGTCGAGGTGGTTGGTGGGCTCGTCGAGGAGGAGCAGGTCGGGCTTCTCGAGGAGCAGCTTGCAGAGCGCGACGCGGCGCTTCTCACCACCCGAGAGGTTGGCGATCTGTGCGTCCGCCGGCGGGCACTGCAGTGCGTCCATGGCCTGCTCGAGCTGGGAGTCGAGGTCCCACGCGTCGGCCGCGTCGATCTCCTCCTGCAGGGTGCCCATCTCGGCGAGGAGGGCGTCGAAGTCGGCGTCCGGCTCGGCCATCAGCGCGGAGATCTCGTTGAAGCGGTCGAGCTTGCCCTTGATCGCGCCGACGCCCATCTGGACGTTCTCGAGCACGGTCTTGGACTCGTCGAGCTCGGGCTCCTGCATGAGGATGCCGACGGAGAAGCCGGGCGTCAGCTTCGCCTCGCCGTTGGACGGCTGGTCGAGACCCGCCATGATCTTCAGGATCGTCGACTTGCCCGCACCGTTCGGCCCGACGACGCCGATCTTGGCGCCGGGGAGGAACGACATCGTGACGTCGTCGAGGATCAGCTTGTCGCCGACCGTCTTGCGGGCGCGGACCATCTGGTAGATGTACTCAGCCATATCGGCGCAAGTCTACTGACCCGGGCGCGCCACCGCTCCCCCTGCGCCGCTGGGCGCCGCGTACCCGGCGTGTGGCCGTCGCGTGCCCGTGTCCGAGCACCTGCGCTCCGCGGCAGGTGGTCCGGTCGGCGCTCCGGTCACGCGACAGCACGGTCGTCCTCGTCGGGGTCGGGCGCACGCTGCTCGGCGGCGGTCCGGTCGCCGGTACCGCTCGTCCGCGGATCGCGAGGATCCGCGGCTCCGCCGTGCTCGACGCCGTCGACTCCGCCGTCAGCGCGTCCGAGCCGGACGGGCTCGACGTCGTGGTGCGGGAGCGCCGTGTCGACCGCGGCCGCGGGCAGGGTGTGACCGCCGTCGATCGCGTCCACGGCCGAGGGGTGGTCGTCCTCCGGTACCGTGCCCGTCACCTCACCCGTGTCCGGGTTCACCGTCGGCACCCCGGGTGGGACCCCCGGCCCCGCGTTCGAGTCGCCGACCTGCCGCGGGACGCGGATCCAGTTGCTGATCCCCCAGGCGAGGTCGTGCCCGATGCCGTCGGCGTCGATCTCGACCGAGGTCCCGCCCCGCCCGTCCCGCTCCCAGGCTCGGATCCGCACACGCCCGGTCACCAGGATCCGGTCGCCCTTCTTCATGGACTTGTGGACGTTGGCGGCGAGGGAGCGGAAGGCGGTGACGGTGTACCAGTTTGTCGGGCCGTTGGTCCAGGACGAGGTGCTGCGGTCCCATCGTCGTGAGGGGGAGGCCAGACGGAGGCTCGTGATGGCGATGCCGGTGTCGGTGACGAGGTGGCGGGGCTCGGTCGCGACGATGCCGCAGACGGTGATCGTGTCGTTCATGACTCGATCGTGGGCGAGCCCCGGGTCGCGGAGGCGACCCGGGGCTCGATCTGTGACTCACCACGTCGTTCAGGGGGGCTGTGGAGGAAGAGTCCCCCGTGCCTCCCGGCCGACGGGTCAGTGCGCGCGGAACTCGGGACGGTCCGCGAGGGGTCCGAGCGCCGCGTGGACCGCGCCCTTCGCGGACTCCAGCGACGGGTAGGTCCCCCCTCGACCCCGTCGGCCGTAGAGCTCGACCTGGAACCCGTCCGGCGCGCGGCGGATGCTGCCGACCGCGCCCGCCGGACCGACGGCCACCCAGGTCCCGGTGTTGTCCATCATCGTTCGACCACCTCCTCGTGGCCCCGGCGTCCGTGCGTCAGGACGCCAGGATGTACTGACTGTAGGCCCTGCGGACCTTGTTCACCTTGGGCAGCGCGACCGCGAGGCAGTAGCCCTGTCCGGGGTTCTTCGCGAAGAAGTCCTGGTGGTACTCCTCCGCACGGAAGAAGGTACCGAGCGGCTCGATCGTCGTCACGATCCCGCCGTCCCACATGTCCGCGGCGCGCTGGACCGCCCGCTCGAAGACCGCACGCTGCTCGTCGTCCGCCGGGAACATCGCCGAGCGGTACTGCGTCCCGACGTCAGCGCCCTGGCGGTCGAGCTGGCGCGGGTCGTGCAGCGTGAAGAAGACGTCGAGGACCACGTCGGCCGGGATGACCGACTCGTCGAAGGTGACCGCGACCGCCTCGGCGTGGCCGGTCGTACCGGTGCAGACGGCCTCGTAGGTCGGGTGGTCGGTCGCGCCGCCGGTGTAGCCGGACACCACGTCCCGGACGCCCTGCAGGGTCCGGTACACGGCGTCGAGGCACCAGAAGCATCCACCTGCGAGCACGAAGGTCGTCATGTGCCTCACCGTACGCTCCGCTGCTCCGGTGCTCGAGGAGGGGGTACGGCTCCTGCACAGGATGCTCCCCGCCACCGGCCTTCCCGAGGCTGACTGCACGCCCGTGCACTGTCGGTGGTCGGCCGTAGCGTCGAGGCAACGAGACCGCGACAGACCACCAGGAGGCACCCGTGCAGACCAGCACCGAACCAGCGTTCCGGATCCGCTCCACGTCGGTTGCACGCAGCCGTGGTGACCTGCGCGTGCTCGACGTGCGGGACGACCTCAGCAGGGTCACCCGCGCCAACGGCGAGATCGTCGGGTACGTCGACCGGGTGGACGTCGCGGGCGGCACCGCGTACCGCGCCCGTCGGTACGTCGCGACGGAGCGCCGGTTCGTCGAGCTGCCGAACGTGTGGTCGGCCGACGACGCCGTGGACTGCCTGCGCTGGGGCTGAGCCACCGGGCGGCGGCGACGGGACACTCCCGGCTCGACGGAACGCCGACCCGCCTCCGCGGTTCCGGGCCGCGCGCTGCGTAGGGTTCGCGCATGGACTGGTGGAACGACCTGACCGACTGGACCGCATCCGACGAGGGTTGGCGCGTGCTGTCCGGCGCGATCATCCCCTTCGTCGCGATCGTCGTCGCCGGAGTGATCGCCGCGCTCATCGGGCGTGCGGCAGCGAAGCGGGTCGTCGCGCTCCACGACCGCGAGAGCCGGAACTCGGCGGTCGCGGGCGTGGTCACCGCGGCGCGCAAGGCTTCTCGCTGGGGAGTGCTCGGACACGAGGAACGCGCCTATGCGGACCACCTCGCCGAGGATTCCGACGTGCGGCTGCGGCTCCTGCCGGTGAGCGGCGCTCCGCTGGCCGCCGACTGGGTGCAGCACGAGATCGCCGACATCAAGCGCAACTCGTCGACGTTCACGTCGCAGGCGGAACAGTCGCTCGGTGAGCTACGCGATCGTCTGCTCGAGTGGAACGCCAAGCCGGGCCGCGCGAAGAAGCTGTTCAAGGCCGATCTCGAACGGTGGAAGTTCGACTCCCCGGACCCCGACGCCGAACTCATCACCCGCCAGCAGGACTGGAACGCCGGCCGACAGCAGCAGCGACAGGCCGACACGGACGCTGGCTCGGCCCCGTCGAGCCCGACACCGACCACGACCTCGCTCCGTCCGGCGCCGCAGCAGTCCGGTTCCCCCGCCGGAGGGGCCGCGCCGGCAGCATCGGGAGTGCACCCGTCCGGCTCGGCCGCGGTGCCGACGACCGACCACGATGCCACCACCCCGATCGACGACCTCCGCGGCTCGTCCGACAACCGGACGCGGCCCTACGGCGACCGTGAGACCGTGCCGCTGGACGGCGCGCCGGTGCGCCCGCAGCTGGGCTCGCCGATCGCGTCCGGGCGACCGGGCAGCGGCACGGCACCGTCCGCGCGCAACGACCTGGGCTCCCGCGGCACGGACGCCTCGGACTCCGGCGAGGTCGACGTGACCGACCGCGGCGAGGACCGCCGCTCCGACGTCCGACCGTCCTCCGCGCCGCACATCGCGAGCCCGACCTCCGCCGACGCGCACGTGAACCGCGCGTCTGCCTCGGCGAGCGGGCTCGACCGCTCCGCGGAGTCGAGCGCTTCGGCGACTGCACGAGCGGACGATGAGGACGCCTCGCCCTACACCCAGCCCATCAGCGCGAGCGAACTCCGCCGCAGGGCGTCCGAGGACGACTGACACCTGCCACGTCCGACGAGAGGCCGCCATCCCACTGGATGGCGGCCTCTCGTCGCGTGTGCCCCCGGCAGGAATCGAACCCGCGACACGGAGGGTAGAAACCACCTGCTCTATCCACTGAGCTACGGAGGCGAGCGGCGACGATTCTACCGCCGTCGGTCCACGTGGCGCTGCAGGGCACCACGTGAGCCCGCGTGCGGTGATCGTGCGCGACGCTCGGAGCGACCCAAACGGGCGGAAGCGGCACGACGAGCGGCGCGGCGGAGCAGGAAGCGCCCGCCCGCGGCGCTTCCGGCAGCCAGCACGGACGACCACGGCGCCGAGCGGGCGGAACCCGAACGCCTGCCAGCGCGCGACAGCAGGGAACGCCCGCTCGCGCGCGAGCGCGCCCAGCCAGCGCGACCGACGGGACGGGCGCGCACCGCGCCTCCCGGCCGGGGACGGCAGCGTGGCGACCGGCGGGGCGGGCGGGCACCGCGCCTCCCGGCGGGCCGGTCAGAGCGCCTTCGCGACCGCCACCAGCAGCTGGTCCCGCGAGGGGACGCCCGGAGAACGGAAGACCTCGGCGCCGTCCTCCCGCCGCACGATGATCGTGGGGGTCGAACGGATGCCGAGGTCCTCTGCGGTGTCGGGGTGTGCCGCGACGTCGCGCTCCGTGACCCGGAGCCCGGGGACGAGCGCCGCGGCCTCGCCGGTCACGCGGCGGGCGGCTGCGCACGGTGCGCAGAAGGCGGAGGTCCAGAGGTCGAGCTGCACGGAACGGTGCAACGTGCGCGGCGCGGGATCTACTCCCGGTCGAACTCGCCGCTGCGGTCGCCGCGGTCCTGCAGGTCGTCGACCGGGTCGGAGTCCGCGGCATCGTACTCGTACTCGACCGAGGTCTGGTCGAGCACCTGACGGGTCTTGGTGGCCTTGTAGGTGAAGGCCGTCTGCAGGCCCTCGACGTCCGCGTACACCGTGACCTCGTCGTCGACCGCGTCGCTCGTGGCGGTGCGGGTGTCGGTCGTGCCGTCGAAGGGACCGCCGTGGAAGATCGCGGTGTACTCGTCGCCCTCGTGGATGGTGATGTCGCTCATGCGTCCCTTGTACCAGGGGCGCCCTGTTGACGGATGCATAGCACCGCTATATAGTTTGCACATGGAATCATCTCGGGCGCAGACGTTGGAGACGCTGATCGTCTCGGTCAACCGCCTCGTCCGCGCCGCGGCGCGAGCCTCGGGCGACGCCACCTCGGCCGCGGTCTGGCGCACGCTCGGCATCCTCGACACCGACCAGCCCCTGCGCCTCGGTGAACTCGCGGCCGCGTCACGCGTCGCGCAGCCGACCATGACCCGGATCGTCTCCGGGATGCTCGCCGACGGGCTCCTCTCGCGCACCGTCGACCCCGACGACTCCCGCGGCCAGCTCATCGAGCTGACCGACACGGGCCGCGAGGGGCTCGCCACCTGGCGGGCGACGATCGCCGGCTCGGTCGGACCGGTCTTCGCCGACCTCGACGACGACGACTGGGACGTCCTGCGCGACGCCGCCGCCATCATCGCTTCGCGCACCACCACGAACCCCACCAGAACGGACATCCACGCGTGAACGCCCACGCACCCGCTGCGTCCGGCAGCATCCTCAAGCAGTCGTCCGCGGTCTGGGCGATCGCGTTCGCCTGCGTCGTCGCCTTCATGGGCATCGGCCTCGTGGACCCGATCCTGCCCGCGATCGCGACGTCGCTGCACGCGACCGCCGCGCAGACCGAGCTGCTCTTCACGAGCTACCTCGCCGTCACCGGCGTCGCGATGTTCTTCACCAGCTGGGTGTCGAGCCGCATCGGCGCGAAGAACACGCTGCTCATCGGGCTCGCGCTCATCGTCGTGTTCTCGGTGCTCGCCGCGACCTCGGGCAGCGTCTGGAACATCATCGGCTTCCGGGCCGGATGGGGCCTCGGCAACGCGCTCTTCATCTCCACCGCGCTCGCGACCATCGTCGGCGCGGCCTCGGGCGGCACGGCCTCGGCGATCATCCTGTACGAGGCAGCACTCGGGCTCGGCATCGCGGTCGGCCCCCTGGTCGGCGGTCTGCTCGGCTCGGTGAGCTGGCGCGGACCCTTCTTCGGCGTCACCACCCTGATGGCGATCGCGTTCATCGCCGTCGTCGTGCTGCTCAAGTCCTCGGGGCTCGAGAAGCCGACACCGACCAAGCTCTCGGCGCCGTTCCGTGCCCTCGGACAGCCGGCACTCGCGGCACTCGCCGTGACCGCGCTCTTCTACAACATCGGGTTCTTCGTGCTCCTCGCGTACACGCCGTTCCCGCTCGGCTTCGGCGCGCTCGGCATCGGCTTCACGTTCTTCGGGTGGGGCGTCGGGCTGGCGATCACCTCGGTCTGGGTCGCGCCGATGCTCACCGCACGCATGCGCCGCACGACCGTCCTGAAGATCGCGCTGCCGCTGCTCGCCCTCGACCTGTTCGCCGCGGCGGTCGTCGTGACCTCCCAGGTCGGGCTGATCATCTGCGTGGTCATCGGTGGGCTCGTGCTCGGTGTCCTCAACACCGTGCTCACGGAGTGCGTGATGGAGGCGACGGACCTCCCCCGCTCGGTGGCGTCGAGCGCGTACTCGGCGGTGCGCTTCATCGGAGGTGCGATCGCCCCGCCCGTGGCGACGCTGCTCGCGGACGAGTTCTCGCCCTCGGCGGCGTACGTGTTCGCCGGGATCTCGGTGGCGGTCGCGTTCGTGGTCGTGGTGCTGACCACGAAGGTGCTGCGGCGGGTCGACGACGGGGCAGAGTCGGAACGCATCGAGGCCGAGGCGATCTCGGCGGGCGAGATGGTCTGAGGCCGGCAGCTCCCTGCACAGCGGGCGGGAACCACGAGCGGACTCTGGTCCGGTCGTGGTTCCCGCCCGTTCGTCGTGTTCGGGTTCGGGTTCGTGTTCGGGACGGACGCTGACTCCGGGCAGGACGCGAGCTCCGGGCAGGAGCCGCGCGAGCCGCGCGAGCGGGCGGTACACGTGGGTCGGGAGCAGACCGTTCGGCAGCTTCCGCCCGCACGGGGGACCGAGGACGGGCCGGAGCGGATCGCCGGACGCACGAGGAGCCTCCAGTCCGGGGTGGCGGCCAGCGAATCGCTCCGCTCCGCCCGCTCGCTCGCTCCACTGTTCGGAGCGGCAGCCTCCGTCACTCGCACGCGAGCGGGCGGAATGCTGCTGTCGCTCCGATCCCAGGGCGCTGGTTCCGCCCGCTCGTGAGGGTGGATCTGAGCGATTCGCCTGACGGTCCGTGCCGCTCGTCGTGAACGGGTGAATCTCGCTCCCGGGACGCCTCGCTCTGCGCGGGTTCCGCCCGCTCGCGAACACCTTGGACGTATTCGCCTCGGCCTGGAGGCACGGCCCGCCTCCGGCGGACTGGTCCCGTTGCGAACGGGCGGAACCGGGCCGCGGGAGAGCCCCTACGCGCACGTTCCACCCGCTCGCCAACACCTGGGCCGGATTCGCCCTCGGTCCGGAGGCGCGGCCCGCCTCCGGGCCGCCTCGGGCGAACCGGTCCCGTTACGAAGGGGCGGAACCGGGCCGCGGGGCAGCCCCTGCGCGCACGTTCCGCCCACTCGCGAACATCCCACCAACGCATGCAGGTTCCGCCCGCTCGCGGTGGCCGGGCGCGCAGGGCCGCCCTCGTTCCACAGCCGCACACCACCGGCGCGGGAGCGTCGCACGTGCGGAATAGGATCGGGGACATGGCAACTGCGAACGACCGCCTCGTCTGGATCGACTGCGAGATGACTGGCCTCGACGTCGAGGTCGACCAACTCGTCGAGGTGGCCGTCGTCGTCACGGACTTCGACCTGGTTCCCGTGCACCCCGGCTTCGACATCGTCATCAAGCCGGACCAGTCGGCACTCGACAACATGAACGAGTTCGTCACGAACATGCACGCGACCTCGGGCCTCGCCGAGGCGATCCCGGACGGGGTCTCCCTGGCGGACGCCGAGTACCAGGTGCTCGAGTACATCCTCCATCACGTCCCGGCCGAGGGCAGCGCCCCGCTGGCGGGCAACACGATCGGCACGGACCGCGCGTTCCTGTCGAAGTACATGCCGCGCGTGGACGGGCACCTGCACTACCGCAGCGTCGACGTGTCGAGCATCAAGGAGCTCTGCCGTCGCTGGTTCCCGCGCGTGTACTTCAACGCTCCGGAGAAGCACGGTGGGCACCGTGCCCTCGCGGACATCCTCGAGTCGATCCGCGAACTCGAGTACTACCGCCGCGCGGGCTTCATCCCCGAGCCCGGCCCCACGACCGAGGTCGTCCGCGCCGTCGCGGCCGAGGTCGTCGAGAAGTGGGAACCGCGGCTCGCGCAGCCCGCCGGCGAGTAGTCACGAGCGGAGACACGAGCAGCGACACGCGTGGTCGTCGTCGCCTCCGGCATGTACTACTATTGAGTGGTCGCGCCGGTCAGCCGGTTCGGACATGGTGGATATAGCTCAGTTGGTAGAGCGCCTGGTTGTGGTCTAGGAGGTCGCGGGTTCGAGACCCGTTATTCACCCCAGTAGGCAAAGGCCCCGTCCCGCAGGACGGGGCCTTTGCCGTTCTCGGATGATCGTGTGCCACGATCGATCTGTGATGGACATGTCCGCCGACGCGTTCGAGCAACTCGTGACCGACGAGCTCGACCTGCTGCCCGACGAGATGGTCGACGGGCTCGACAACGTGGTGTTCGTCGTCGAGGACGAACCCGAGGACGGCTCCGACCTGTTCGGGTACTACGACGGAGTCGCCGCGACCGAGCGCGGGCAGTACGGGTTCGGCGAGCTCCCGGACCGGATCGTGGTGTTCCGGAAGCAGCACCTCGAGGAGTGCGACACCGTCGAGGAGCTCCGGGACGAGGTGCACACGACGCTCGTCCACGAGATCGGCCACTTCTACGGCATCGACGACGCTCGTCTGCACGAGCTCGGCTGGGCGTAGCCCGTAGCCCGCAGCCCGCAGCCCGCAGCCCACCCTCAGAACCGCGTCGGCCCCACCTCGTGGTACCGCTCCCACGCGTCCACCGGCCCCCTCCCGTGCAGCACGTACTCCCCCACGAGCCGCTCCTTGTACACGGCCGGGTTGTGCGACGCCACCACCCGCGAGTTCCGCCAGTGCCGATCGAGCGCCCGGGTCCGGTCCGCCGCCGAGGCCCCACCGACCTCGAACAACTCCGTGGCCGCTCGGAGCACACGCGGCCCGACCTCGACCTGCGCCTGGTAGACGGCGTTCTCGGCCGTGTCGAGCAGCGCGTGGTCGACGCCGACCCCCGGCTCGTTCGTCACCACGACCGCGTCGAGCAGCCCGGCCGCCGCCGCGACGAGCGACCGCGCGGTGAACGCCCCCGCCGACAGCCGCCCGAGCACGGCCAGCACCTGCGGGTCGTCCCCCGGCACGGCGGCGTTCGCGTGGATGTACGTCCGGGTCCGCGGTCGGACGAACGCCACGGCGTCGTCGACGACGGCCTGCCCGATCCCGGCGAGGACCGCCAGCAGGTACAGCTGGTAGAAGGCCTGGATGTGCGAGAGCGGCGCGTCCCGGTACGCGGAGATCGCCGACTCGTCGACGAGGACGCCGTCGAACACCGTCGTCCCGGACGCGGTGAGGCGCTGCCCGAACCCGTCCCAGTCGTCGACGCCGGTGACCCCCGGCGCATCGGTCGGCACGGCGAAGGTCACCCGCTCGCCGTCGCGGTCGGCCGCCAGGTAGATCCAGTCGGCGTAGAGCGTGCCGGTCGAGTAGAACTTCCGCCCGTCGAGCCGCCACGTGCCGGCGTCGTCCGGAGCGACGGTCGTCGAGATGTCGGCGAGCGTCGTTCCGGTCCGCTCCGAGGTCGCGTTCCCCACGATCGCCCCGTCGACGATCCGCCGCAGCCACTCGTCGCGAGCGGGCGAACCCGGACGCAGGAGCACGAGTTCGGTGTACCCGAAGTGGCCCCGCCACAGGTGCGCGATGTTCGAGTCTGCCGCCGCGAGGTCCGACACCAGGTGGACGAGCTCCACGAGCGTCACCCCGAAGCCGCCGCGGTCCTCGGGCACGCGGAGTCGGCCGAACCCCGCCTCCGCCAGCGCCCGCACCTCGCCGTGCGGCAGTTCCCGCTCCCCCGGCGTCCCGGACGCCAGCTCGCGTGCGACGGCCCCCTCGCGGATGTGGTCGAACACCGGCGCGAAGCGAGCCCGCAGGGATGCGAGCCGGTCGGCCGGGAGGCGCGCACTGCCTCCGGCGGTCGTCGTCGCGTCCGTCATGCGGTCACCTCCGCGGCGTCGCGTGCACCGGCGTCGCCGGTCGCGCCGGCGCCGCTCGCTCCGCCGGAGAACGCCCCGCGCCAGCGCCTGGCCGGGTGCGAGTCCGGCAGCTGCGCGTGACCGAAGAGCTTCTCGCGCAGGGTGCCCTCCCGGTACTCGGACTGCATGAGATCGCGCTTCTGCAGGGTGGGCGCGATGTGGTCCACGAACTCCTCGTACGAGCCGGGCAGCGTCCAGTTGATGACGTTGACGCCGTCGACGCCGACCTGCTGCCACGCGGCGAGCTCGTCGGCGATCTGCTCGGGCGTCCCGACGACGCGGGCCCGCAGCTTCGCGGACAGTCGGGCGAGGTCGGCGATGGTCGGTTCGCGGTCACCGGCGGCCTCGCGGAGCCACTGCAGGTGCGACTGCCCGGCGTGCGTGCGGACCTCGGACAGCGGCGTCGCGGGGTCGAGCGGTTCGCCGCTGTCGGGGTCGAAGCCGAGGTTCGAGTGCACGAGGAATCCGTCGGCGGCGAGGTACTCGTCGATCTCCGCCTCCTTCGCCTTCGCCTCCGCCTCGGTCGACCCGGTGACGAAGGTCAGCCCGAGGAAGAAGGCGATGTCCTCACGGCGTCGGCCGGAAGCGGCTGCGAGGTCGCGGGTCTCGCGGATGAGCTGCTCGGTGGCGTCGCGGTTCGAGGTGAGGATGAACTGCGCCTCGGCGTTCCGCGCGGCGAACGCCCGCCCGGCTGGCGAGGACCCGGCCTGGAACAGCACCGGCGTGCGCTGCGGCGAGGGCGCAGACAGGTGCGGCCCCTGCACGTCGTAGCGCCCGCCGTGGTGGTCGATGCGGTGCACCTTCTCCGGGTCGGCGTAGCCGCGCACCGGGTCCTTGAGCACGGCACCGTCCTCCCACGAGCCCTCCCAGAGCTTCGCGCAGACCTCGAGGTACTCCTCGGCCCAGGCGTAGCGCTCGTCGTGCTCCTCGAGTCGGTCGGCGCCGAAGTTCCGGGCCGCGCTGTCGAGGGCGCTCGTGACGACGTTCCAACCGATGCGTCCGCGGGTGATGTGGTCGAGCGTCGAGACCTTGCGGGCGAAGTCGAACGGGTGCGCCTGGATGACGCTGGACGTGAACGCCAGACCGAGGTGCTCGGTCGACACGGCGAGCGCGGAGAGCAGTACCGACGGGTCGTTCGAGGGGATCTGCAGGCCCTCGCGGAGGTTCGTCGCGTAGTCGCCGCGGGCGGGGCCGTACGTGCCGACGACGTCGGCGAAGAACATCGCGTCGAACTTCCCCCGCTCGAGCGTCCTGGCGAGGTCGGTCCAGAGCGTGACGTCGTCGAAGTCGGCCTGCCGGGCGTCCGGGTGCCGCCAGAGGCCGTGCTGGATGTGCGACGTCGTGTTCATGACGAAGGCCGCGAAGCGCAGCGGACGGGTCGGTGCATCGCTCATGGCTCCATGGTGTCCACCGACGTCGCGCAGGCGACATGACGTGACCTCGCGTTACGGGCGGTGTTCCGTCGCGGCCGGGCGGCGACCATGCTCCTGAGGCATGCCGACCCAGACGACCGCAGCCGCGCCTCCAGTCCGTCCCGCCCGACCGTCGACGAACGCGACCCGACGTCGTGTCGCCCTCGCGTCGTTCGTCGGGACGACCGTCGAGTACTACGACTTCTACCTGTACGCGACGGCCTCGGCCCTGGTGTTCGCCCCGACGTTCTTCCCGTCCGTGACACCCGCCGTCGGCGTCATCGCGTCGTTCGCGACCTACGGCGTCGGGTTCGTGGCACGGCCGCTGGGCGGCATCGTGGCCGGGCACCTCGGTGACCGGATCGGGCGGAAGAAGCTGCTCGTCGCCTCGCTCGTGCTCATGGGGATCGCGTCGACGCTGATCGGGGTGATTCCCTCGGCGGCGACGATCGGCGTCGGGGCGGTCGTCGCGCTCGTGGTCCTGCGTCTGCTGCAGGGCGTCGCCGCGGGGGCCGAGTGGGGCGGGTCCGCGCTGCTGTCGGTCGAGCACGCCCCGGCACGGCACCGGGGTCTGTTCGGGGCGTTCACCCAGATGGGTTCGGCGGGCGGCATGCTCCTGGCGACGGGGGTCTTCACGCTCGTGCGGACGCTGCTCGGCAACGAGGCGTTCCTGGCGTGGGGCTGGCGCCTGCCGTTTTTGTTCTCGGCGGTGATCGTCGCGGTCGGACTCGTCATCCGGCTCGGCGTGCAGGACGCTCCGGTCTTCCAGGAGCTCCGGGCGTCGGGCGGGGTCGAGCGCTTCCCGGTGGTGCAGGCGATCCGTCGGCACCCGCGGGCGATCCTGGTCACCGCCGGGCTGCGACTCGTGCAGCCGGCGCTGTACTCGGTCCTGACGACGTACTCGCTGACCTACCTCGGGGCGAAGCGCGGCGAGGAGGGATCGGCCGCGGGGCTCCAGGCGGTGCTCGTGATCTCGGCGGTGTCGCTCGTGTCGACACCGTTCTGGGGGTGGCTGTCCGACCGGGTCGGGCGCCGGCCGCTCGCGATCTGGTCGGCGATCGGGATCGGGGTGTTGATCTGGCCGTTCTTCGCGTTCCTCGACGCCGGGCCCCTGGTGCTGCTGCCGGTCGTGGCGCTGATCGGGATGAGCGTGTTCCACGACAGCATCTACGGGCCGCAGGCTGCGTGGTTCGCGGAGCAGTTCCCGACCGGGCGGCGCTACTCGGGCATGAGTCTCGGGTACCAGATCGGGTCGATCTTCTCGGTGGGGCTGACGCCGTTGCTCGCGGCGGTGTTCGTCGAGGTGGGCGGGGGCTCGCCGTGGATCCTGTGCGCGTACCTCGGCGTGTACGCGGTGCTCTCGGTCGTGGCCGCGGTGTTCGCGGTCGACCCGGTGCGCGACGCGCGGCGGCGTGGCGACGGTGCGGGTGCCGCCGCGGGTGGGCGAGTCTCGGGCTGAGCGACGGGGCTCGGGCTCCGGGCCGCGAGGGTCGTCGGCCAGCCCGAGTCTCGCCGCCGGCCCCTCGACCCGGCGGGGTAGCTGGCCCAGCCGCCGGCACCGGGCCGCGCCCGCCCCTAGGTCCGGACGAGCACGTCGGCGAGCTCCGCGGGCGCCTCGGCGACGATGAACGCCCGCTCCTGCGCGGCCCAGCGCTCCCACTCGCGGGCGAACACCTCGCCGTCGCGGCCGATCGCGCGGTCACGACGGACCTCGTCGTCGGCCTCGAGCCACACCCTCAGGGCCGCGAGCGGAGCGGAGGCCCGGGACAACGCCCCGCACCCCTCGACCACCAGCGGCGCGTCGGGCTCGATCGCCACCCACCCCGCGGGCTCGGACCGCTCCCAGTCCCAGCGCCGGTACCCCGACGGCGTCCCGAGCAGGTCGGACACGACCGCGTCGGAGGCCGCCCGCAGCCCGTCCCACCCGGGGTAGACGTCGTCGAGGTGCACGACGACTGCGCCGAGCCGCGCCGCGAGCGCGTCACCGAGCGTGGTCTTCCCGGTGCCCGAGCGCCCGTCGACCAGCACGACGAGGCGCCGACCGGTGGCAGCAGCAGCCCCGGCCGCGGCGGCCGCGAGCCCGTCGACGAGCGCCGGGTCGAGCGCCGATCCGAGCGCGGGGTCGCGCGCCGGTCCGGGCGTCGCGTCGGGTCCCACTCCCCCGGCGGGTGCGTCCGGCCACGAGCGCTCAGGCACGCCAGGTCCCTGCAGCCAGGGCCACGCCGACCGAGACGACGCCGATGGCGACCAGCACCCCGACCATCGCCCACTCGCGGCCCGCGAACCGCACCGGCCGCGCCCAGGTCCGCGGACCGGGAGCGCCGAAGCCACGCGACTCCATCGCCACCGCCAGGGTGGTCGCCCGCCGGAGCGCGAGCACGAGCAGCGCGAAGGCCATCGACGCCCCGCGCCGCAGCCGTCCGTGGTCGGCGAGGCCGCGTGCCCGTCGTGCCATCGCGAGCTGACGCCAGTCCTCGCCGAGCAGGGTCGTCATCCGCACCGCGGCCAGGGCCCCGAGCACGAAGCGAGCCGGCAGCCGCAGCAGCTGTGCGAGGCCGTCCGCCAGGTCGGTCGGGTCGACCCCGACGAAGAGCAGGACCGCCGGCAGCCCGACCGCGAGGACCCGCAGCGCGGTCGCCAGCGCGAGTGCCAGCGACCCGTCGGTGACGTGCGCGAAGCCGAGGTCGAACCACTCCCGTCCGGAGGGCCGCCCGTACAGCGCGATGCTCAGCGCGGTCAGGGGCACGGCGACGAGCACCGGCGACGCCCGCAGCAGCGCGGTCCGCGGCGGGATCCGGAGCACCGGCAGGAGCAGCAGCTCCAGCGCGAGCGCGACCGCCGCGGACACGACGTCGAGGCTCGTCACGAGGCACAGGCCGAGTGCGAGCACGCCGAGCATCGCCGCCACGGGCTGCACACCGGCGACGCCGCGACGCGTCCGGCCGGGAGGCACGGCTCGCCCGCCCGGGTCGACGTGCGTGGTCGAGGTGGTCACCGGGGCACCTCCGTGGTCGTTCGGGGCTGATCGGCTCCGGCCGGGGGTACGGGGCGCACGCCGTCGGCGGCGAGCACGACCTCGTCGGCGTCGAGCGCGCGCACGAGGTCACGGTCGTGCGTCACCACCACGAGGGCCGTCCCGGCGTCGGCCATCGCGCCGAGCAGGTCGACCACGGCCTGCCACGTCGCGCGGTCCTGCCCCGACGTGGGTTCGTCCAGCACGACCACGGGCGGCCGCGAGGCGACGACGGCTCCGATCGCGAGCCGCCGCTGCTCGCCGCCGGAGAGCGTGAAGGGGTTGGCGTCGGCGAGGTGCCGCAACCCGAAGGCGTCGAGGAGGTCCTCCACCCGTGCGTCCGCGTCGTCGAGGCCGAGCGCGTGCGGGCCGGCGGCGAGTTCCTCGCGGACGCTCCGTGCGACGAACTGGTGTCCGGGGTCCTGGAACACCGTGCCGATGCGGGCGGCGAGCTGTCGGCTCGTCCACCGGATGGGCGCGTCACCGGCCGAACCGGCGAGGTCGGGCGTCGCATGCAGCGTGCCGCTCGCGGGGCGCAGGAGTCCGGCGAGGGTGAGGCCGAGCGTCGACTTGCCGACGCCGTTCGGGCCGGTGACCGCGAGGACCCGTCCGCGCCGGACCCCGAGGTCGATGTCGCTGCCGACGGGGCTGCTGCCGGCACGCCCGAGGATGCCCCCACGCGCGGTCGCGAGCCCCCGCGCCTCGAGCAGCCCCGCGCCCTCGTCGAGCGGGCGGAAGGCGCCCCCGGCCACCGGTGTTCCCGGTGCTGATCCGCCCGCTCGCTCGCTCGTCGACACGACCGGACGACCGGCACCGGCCGTCGACCCGACCGGACGACCGGCGCCGGCCGTCCGCGCGACCGGACGTCCGCCGCCCGCTCGCGACGACCCCCGGGCCGGCTCGGCGCCGGGCACCCACACGCCGGCCGCGGTCAGGGCGGCGCCGTGCTCGGCGAGCACCGTCGCCGGAGCCCCGTCCGCGACCACGCCGCCTCCGGGTTCGAGCAGCACGAGCCGGTCGACCAGGTCGAGCCAGGTGCCGATCCGGTGCTCGACGACGAGCATGGTCGCGCCGGTGGAGTCGAGCAGCGCCCGCACGGCGTCGTGGACCTGGGCGACACCCTCGGGGTCGAGGTTGGCGCACGGTTCGTCGAGCACGAGCACCCCCGGACGCATCGCGAGCACGCCCGCGAGCGCCAGACGCTGCCGCTGCCCGCCGGAGAGTCGGCTCGTGGACCGGTCGAGCGGCAGGTCGAGTCCGACGACCCCGAGCGCGTGCCGGACGCGTTCCCACGTCTCGGCCCGGGGGACGCCGGTGTTCTCGCACCCGAAGGCCACGTCGTCGCCGATCCGCGACATCACCGTGTGCGCCTCGGGGTCCTGCATGACGAGGCCGACACGCCCGCGGACCGCGCGGGGCTCGGCACCGTCGACCAGGACCGAGCCCTGCACGGCTGCGGCGGTGTCGTCGTCGGGGTCGGGCTCGTCGGCGAGGACCGCCGCCACCGCCCGGAGCACCGTCGACTTGCCGGCTCCCGAGGGGCCGACGACCGCGACGCGCTCACCCGGCTCGACGACGAGGTCCAGGCCGCGGACCGCCCAGGCGTCACGCCCGGCGTACCGCCAACCCCAGTCGTCGAAGGCGACGCGCGCCGCCCCCGGGGACGACACGGCCGTCACCGGGCGGCGCGGGACCCGCGCTCGGCCTGCTCGGCGGCAGGCGTCGCGGTGCCGGACCGCGCACCGTCGGCCGGAGCGGTCGCGTCGGTCGGGGCGGACGGCTCCTGCGCGGTCGTCACGGTCGAGCGGCGGGCGTGCTCACGCCCCGCGGCGAACGAGGACAGCACGCCGGTCGCGGCGAGCGCCCGCACGAGCAGCCACGAACCGAGCCCGGCGATCACGGCGCCGGACACCACGGCGGACACGACGTAGACGGTCTTGAACGCGGCGTCGAGGCCCGGGTACCAGAGCACGGTGTCGTTGATGCCGAGGGCGAGCCCGGCGGCGGCACCGGCGAGCACGACGACGGGCAGTCGGTAGGCCCGGTAGAGGAACAGTGCGAGCACGAGCTCGGCCCCGAGGCCCTGCACGAGCCCGGCCTCGAGCGTCAGCCACCCCCACTGGGTGCCGAGCAGCGCCTCGACGCTGGCCGCGACCATCTCGGCGTAGAGCGCGGCGCCGGGCTTCCGGACGACGATCGCGACGACGGGCCCGGCGAGCAGCCAGACCCCGCCGAAGAGCGCCTGGGTGCCCGGCAGGACCAGGCCTGCGACGGCGCTGATCGGCTCGTAGCCGAACTCCCAGAGCTTGAAGACGACACCGATCGCGACGGCGAGGACGCTCGCGACGACGATGTCGACCACCCGCCAGCGCAACGAGCGCCGGACGGTGGTGGACGGTGCTGCGGACTGCGTGGTTGCAGGCATGGTTGCTGACTCCTCCCTGCGCCGGCATGACCCGGATCAGGTTCGACGGTCGGAGCGCCGTTCGCTCCCTCTCAGCCCGGCGGTCCCGGACTCCCGTGTGTGTGCCAGCAGTCTAGACGCGGTCGCGTCGGAGGACGTGCCCCCGTGACGGACGGGAGGCCCGTGGCGGCGTCGCCACGGGCCTCCCGTCCGGTGGGTCACTTCTTGAGGGCGCGGATCACCTTGCTCAGGGCCTTGCCGGTCACCCAGATGGTGGGGATGCTCACCGCGAGCAGCGAGATCAGGTTCGGCTCGAACTGCAGGTCCTGACCCGGTCGGCGCACGTACGCGCCGACGGGGAGCGAGGCGCCGCCACCGCCGCCGCCGCCGTTCTCGTCGTCGCCGCCGGCGCCGAAGCCGAACCAGCCGATCGACACCGGGATCAGGGTCTGGTCGCCGACCTCGACCGGCTCCCCGTAGTTCGTCGAGACGCCCACCGGGCGCACCTTGTCTGCGATCTGACTCACGATGTTGGCCATGCGCGCGAGGCTACTCGGCCGTTCCTCCACAGGCCGGGGCCGCGCTCCTGGTGTCCACGGCTGTGGCTTGTCTGCGGACGCGGGCAGGCTACGCCGATATGTTGGCCGGACCCACACCTGGAGGACCGTTTGCACACCTGGCCCGGCAACCCGTACCCCCTCGGGGCGACCTACGACGGCAGCGGCACGAACTTCGCCCTGTTCAGCGAGGTCGCCGACCGCGTGGAACTGTGCCTGTTCGACGACGCGGGGAACGAGGAGTGCGTCGACCTGGTCGAGGTGGACGCCCACGTCTGGCACGCCTACCTGCCGAACGTCGCCCCGGGGCAGGAGTACGGCTTCCGTGTGCACGCCCCGTACGATCCGGCGAACGGGCTGCGCGGCAACCCGAACAAGCTGCTCCTCGACCCCTACGCCAAGGCGACCAGCGGCGACATCGACTGGGACCAGGCGCTGTTCTCGTACACGTTCGGCGACCCGGACTCGACCGACGACCAGGACTCGGCGTCCCACATGATGAAGGGCGTCGTCATCAACCCGTTCTTCGACTGGCAGGGCGACCGGGCTCCCCGGATCCCCTACGGCGAGACGGTGATCTACGAGGCGCACGTCAAGGGCCTCACCGAGACGCACCCGGACGTGCCCGAGGAGCAGCGCGGCACCTACGCCGGCGTCGCCCACCCCGCCGTGATCGAGCACCTCAAGCGGCTCGGCATCACGACGCTCGAGCTCATGCCCGTGCACCAGTTCGTCAACGACTCCACGCTGCAGGAGAAGGGGCTGTCGAACTACTGGGGCTACAACACGATCGGCTTCTTCGCGCCGCACTCGCACTACTCGTCGTCCGGTGACCGCGGGCAGCAGGTGCAGGAGTTCAAGGCGATGGTGCGCGAGCTCCACCGTGCGGGGATCGAGGTGGTCCTCGACGTCGTCTACAACCACACGGCAGAGGGCAACCACCTCGGCCCGACCCTGTCCTTCCGCGGCATCGACAACGCGGCCTACTACCGCCTGGTCGAGGACGACAAGCGGTACTACATGGACACGACCGGTACGGGCAACTCGCTCAACGTCGGGCACCCGCACTCGCTGCAGCTCATCATGGACTCGCTGCGGTACTGGGTGACCGAGATGCACGTCGACGGGTTCCGCTTCGACCTGGCCGCGGCCCTGGCGCGGGAGTTCTACGAGGTCGACCGGCTCGCCGCGTTCTTCGAACTGGTCCAGCAGGACCCGATCGTGTCGCAGGTCAAGCTCATCGCCGAACCGTGGGACGTCGGACCCGGCGGGTACCAGGTCGGCAACTTCCCGCCGCAGTGGTCCGAGTGGAACGGCAAGTACCGTGACACGGTCCGCGACTTCTGGCGGGGCGAGCCCTCGACGCTCGGCGAGTTCGCCTCGCGCATCTCCGGGTCGGCCGACCTGTACGAGCACGACGGTCGGACGCCCAAGGCCAGCATCAACTTCATCACGGCCCACGACGGCTTCACGCTGTACGACCTCGTCGCCTACAACGAGAAGCACAACGAGGCCAACGGCGAGGACAACAACGACGGCGAGAGCCACAACCGGTCGTGGAACTCCGGGGTCGAGGGACCGACCGACGACCCGGACGTCGCCGCGCTCCGTCTCCAGCGCCGCCGGAACTTCCTCGCCACCCTGCTGCTCAGCCAGGGCGTGCCGATGATCGCCCACGGTGACGAACTCGGCCGCACCCAGCACGGCAACAACAACGTGTACGCGCAGGACTCCGCGATCAGCTGGATCGACTGGGAGCACGCCGACGACGAGCTCGTGCAGTTCACCGCCGACGTCGTGAAGCTCCGGCACGACCACCCGACGTTCCGCCGCACCCGGTACTTCAACGGTCGTCCGGTGCGCCGCGGCGAGGGCGAGCCACTGCCCGACGTCGTCTGGCTGACCCCCTCCGGCGAGGCGATGGACCCGGAGGACTGGGACTCCGGCTTCGGCAAGAGCGTCGGCATGTACCTGAACGGCGAGGGCATCCGCGGCCGCGACCGCTGGGGCGAGCGCGTCACCGACGTGGCCTTCCTGACGTACTACAACGCACACGACGACGTCGTGACCTTCACGCTGCCGCCCGAGGAGTACTCCCCCGGCTGGACCGTGCGGATCGACACGGCCGAACCGGGGGCGCGCGAGACGGTCCTCGACGCGGGGACCCCGCTCGACGTGCCCGCACGCTCGATGATCGTGCTCCGAGCCGAGCCCGACCACGAGGTCACGACCACCCAGGTCGAGTCGGTCGAGGGCGGGCGACAGTCGACCCCGAACAACCCGGCGGCGGCGCCGACCGCGTCCGCGACCGATCCCGAGCCCGCGACCGCGTCCGAGCCCGGATCCGAGCCCGTCTCTCCCGACACCGAACCCGAATCCACAGGAGCCACCGCGTGAGCGCTCGCCGCGTCCCCACGTCCACCTACCGGCTGCAGGTCACCGCAGACTTCGACCTCGCTGCCGCCCAGGGCGTGGTCGACCACATCCGTACCCTCGGTGCGGACTGGGTCTACCTCTCCCCCGTGCTGCAGGCCGAGCCCGGGTCGCAGCACGGCTACGACGTCGTCGACCACTCCCACGTCGACACCGAGCGCGGTGGCGACGCCGCACTCCGGTCGCTCGCCGAGGCCGCACACGCCGCGGGCCTCGGCGTGCTCGTCGACATCGTGCCGAACCACGTCGGCGTCGCGACGCCGGAGGCCAACCCGTGGTGGTGGTCGCTGCTCGAGGCCGGGCAGGGCTCCCCCGTCGCCTGGGCGTTCGACGTCGACTGGCAGGCCGGCGACGGTCGCATCCGCATCCCGGTGCTCGACGACCGGCTGCTCGAGGCGGTCGAGCTGCGCGACGGTCGCCTGTACGTCGGCGAGACTGCCTACCCGACCGCCGAGGGCACCGTGCACGACGGCGACGACGTCGAGACCGTGCACGCCCGTCAGCACTACGAGTTCGTGCACTGGAAGCGTGCGGACCACGACCTCAACTACCGCCGCTTCTTCGCGGTGAACACCCTCGCGGCGATCCGCGTCGAGGAGCCCGAGGTGTTCGCGTCCTCGCACGCGACGATCGGCGGGTGGTTCCGCGACGGGCTGGTGGACGGTCTGCGGATCGACCACCCGGACGGCCTGTACGACCCCGCCGGCTACCTGCAGGACCTGCACGAGCTGACCGGCGGCGCGTACACCCTGGTCGAGAAGATCCTCGAGCCCGGTGAGCAGCTGCCGTCGTCGTGGCCGGTCGACGGCACCACCGGCTACGACGCACTCGCAGTGGTCGACCGGGTGTTCGTCGACCCCGCCGGTGAACCGGCGCTCTCGGCCGCGTCCGGCGCCGAGCCCACCGACTGGCAGCAGCTCACCCACGACACGCGTCGAGGCATCGCCGACGGCATCCTCGGCAGCGAGGTCCGTCGGCTCGCCCGGCTCCTCGCCCCCGTCGCGGCGGACGTGCCCGAGGACCGCGTCGTGGACGCCGTCGCCGAGATCGTGGCGTCCTTCGAGGTCTACCGGACGTACCTGCCCGAGGGCGTCCACCACCTCATCGACGCGCTCGAGCGCGCAGCCGAGGCCCGCCCGGACCTCGACGACGTGATCGACCGCATCGCGCCGGCGCTCGTCGACCCCGACCACGCCGCAGCCGTCCGGCTGCAGCAGACGTCGGGCATGGTCATGGCGAAGGGCGTCGAGGACACCGCGTTCTACCGCACGTCGCGCCTGACCACCCTGAGCGAGGTCGGTGCCGACCCGAGCCTGTTCGCCGTCTCGGTGGAGGCGTTCCACCAGGCCCAACGCGACCGGCAGGGCAGCTGGCCGCACACCATGACGACGCTCACCACACACGACACGAAGCGCAGCGAGGACACCCGCGCGCGCATCACCGTGCTCGCCGAGCTCGGGTCCGAGTGGACCGCTGCGCTCGAGCGTCTGCAGTCGCTCGCGCCCCTCGACGACGCCGTGTTCGCCGACCTGCTGTGGCAGGCGATCGTCGGTGCACGTCCCGCGAGCCGTGAGCGGCTGCACGCCTACGCCGAGAAGGCATCGCGCGAAGCGGGCGACAGCACGACGTGGACCGAACCCGACGAGGCCTTCGAGGAGCAGATGCACGCCCTGGTCGACGCGTCCTTCGACGACCCGCAGGTCGTGGCCGTGCTCGACGAGCTCGACCGCACCATCGACGCAGCCGGGTGGTCGAACGGTCTCGCGCAGAAGCTCGTGCAGCTGACGATGCCCGGCGTGCCGGACGTCTACCAGGGCACCGAGGGCTGGGACCGCTCGCTCGTCGACCCGGACAACCGCCGACCGGTCGACTACACCGAGCTCCGCCACGTGCTCGCCGGGCTCGACGGCCCCGAGGACGACGGACCCGAGCGGCTGCCGGCCGTCGGCCCCGACGGCGCCGTCAAGACCCTCGTGGTCAGCCGTGCGCTGCGCCTGCGCCGCGACCACCCCGAGCTGTTCACCCGCTACCTCGGGCTCGAGGCCACGGGCAGCGCCGCCGACCACGTCCTGGCGTTCGACCGCGACGGTGCCGTGACGGTCGCGACGCGCCTGCCCGTCGGACTCGAGCGGGTCGGGGGCTGGGGCGACACCCTGGTGCACCCCGTGCCGCTCGACCGGGTCGACCTGCTCACCGGTCGGCGGTTCCCGGCGTCCCGCGGGATCGCGCTCGCCGAGCTGCTCACCGACCTGCCGGTGGCGCTCCTCGTGCCCGCCGACCTCGTCGACACCGCGACGACGGACGGCGGCGCGACCGCTGCTTCCTCGTCCACGTCGACGACCACACCCGCGGCTGCCGGGTCCGACGGCGCCGCCGTCTCCGACCAGCAGGCCGAGATCGAGATCCTGGAGGGTCACGCATGACCGTTCCCGCCCGCTACGCCGTCTGGGCGCCGAACCCGGAGCGCGTGCGCCTGGTCGTCGACGACGTCGAGTACGCGCTGACCCGTGGTGACGACGACTGGTGGAGCACCGACGAGGTCGCCCCGGTCGTCGGTGCGCGCTACGGCTTCCGCATCGACGACGACGAGGACGTCCGACCCGACCCCCGCAGCCGGTACCAGCCGGACGGGGTGCACGGCACGTCCGAGGTCGTCGACCCGGAGCGCTTCGCGTGGACCGACGAGGCCTGGACCGGCCGTCCCGCCCGCGGCGGCGTCATCTACGAGATGCACATCGGCACCTACACGCCCGAGGGCACGCTCGACGCGGCCGCGGCCAAGCTCGACCACCTCGTCGAGCTCGGTGTGGAGTTCGTCGAGCTCCTCCCCGTGAACGCCGTCAACGGTGAGTGGAACTGGGGCTACGACGGGGTGGGATGGTTCGCCGTGCACCACCCCTACGGCGGTCCCGACGCTTACGACCGGTTCGTCGACACCGCCCACGCGCTGGGGCTCGGGGTCATCCAGGACGTCGTCTACAACCACCTCGGTCCGAGCGGCAACTACCTGCCGCTGTACGGTCCGTACCTGCTGCAGGGGCTCGGCAACACCTGGGGCGACTCGGTCAACGTCGAGCACCCCGAGGTCCGCCGGTACGTGCTCGACAACGTGCGGATGTGGTTCCGCGACCACCACGTCGACGGGCTCCGGCTCGACGCCGTGCACGCGATCCGTGACACCACGCGGCCGCACGTGCTGCAGGCCATGGCATCGGAGACCGAGGCGTACTCCGAGTTCGTCGGGCGTCCGCTGTCGCTCATCGCCGAGTCGGACCTCAACGACCCGGTCATGTTCCGCCCGCAGGAGGCCTCCGGCTACGGACTCACCGGTCAGTGGTCGGACGACTTCCACCACGCCGTGCACGTGGCGGTCACCGGCGAGACGAACGGCTACTACGCCGACTTCGAACCGTTGTCGGCACTGGCGAAGGTGCTCGAGCAGGGCTTCTTCCACGACGGCACGTGGTCCTCGTTCCGGGGCAAGCGGCACGGACGACCGATCGACCGCGGCACCTCGCCCGCGACGGCGCTCGTCGTCGCGAACCAGAACCACGACCAGATCGGCAACCGCGCCGCGGGCGACCGGCTCGCGGCGACGCTCGACGACGAGTCGCTCGTCATCGCGGCGGCGCTGACGTTGCTCGGCCCGTTCACCCCGATGCTGTTCATGGGCGAGGAGTTCGCGGCGACCACGCCGTGGCAGTTCTTCACCTCGCACCCGGAGAAGGCGCTGGGCGAGATCACGGCGAAGGGACGGATCGCCGAGTTCGCCGAGCACGGCTGGGACGAGTCGGTCGTGCCCGACCCGCAGGACCCGACCACGTTCACGAACTCGAAGCTCGACTGGGCCGACGTCACCTCGGACCGGGGTGCGCGGATCCTCCGGGCGTACCGCGTGCTCGTGGCGCTGCGTCGGACCGAGCAGGCGTTCGTCGACCACCGCTACGAGGCGAACGCCGTCCGCTTCGACGGGGACGACCGCTGGCTCGTGCTCACGCGCGGGCTGCTCGGCCCGGACGCCGCACCGGTGCACGTCGTGGTGAACTTCGCCGACGACGCCGCCGAGGTGCCCGTGCCGGACGCGACCGGCGAGGAGCTCTACCGCTTCGGCGAGGCCAGCGTCGAACCCGGTGTCGTCCGGTTCACGTCGCGGGGCGTGGTCGTCCTGCGCTGACGAGCGCCCCGACCGAACTGCGAACGCGGCAGTCCCCCGTGGAAGTTCCACGGGGGACTGTCGCGTTCGCGGCTCAGACCGGTCTGAGCCCCGGATCGGTCTGGGCCCGTGCAGGTCCGGGCCCGTGCAGGTCTGAGCCCGTACCGGTCAGGCGGACTGGTCCGCGACCGCGTGCGCGTTCTTGCGCACCGAGGGCAGACGACGGTGGTCCTTCACGAGGGACCGGAACTCGCGCAGGCGGCGGTCGATGCCCCACTTCGTCACCAGGGTCAGGCTCTCGCGGACGATGTTGCCGCTCATCTTCGAGACGCCGAACTCACGCTCCGTGAAGGTGATCGGCGTCTCGACGACCCGCAGCCCGGCCTCGAGGGCACGCCAGCACAGGTCGACCTGGAAGCAGTACCCCTTCGACGCGACACCGGCGAGGTCGATCCGCTCGAACGCCTTCGACGTGAAGACCCGGAAGCCGCCGGTCGCGTCACGCACCGCGATGCCCAGGGCCATCCGCGTGTAGAGGTTGCCGCCGCGCGACAGGAACTCGCGGTACCACGGCCAGTTCTCGACCTCACCGCCCTTGATCCAGCGGGAACCGAGCACGAGGTCGTTCGAGTCGGCGAGCTCGAGCATCCAGGGCAGGTACTCCGGGTGGTGCGAGCCGTCGGCGTCCATCTCCACGAGCTTGTCGTAGCCGTGCTCGAGGCCCCAGGCGAACCCGGCGAGGTACGCCCCGCCGAGGCCGTCCTTCACCGTGCGGTGCATCACGTGGACGCGGTCGGTCTCGCGCGCGATCTCGTCCGCGATGTCGCCGGTACCGTCCGGCGAGTTGTCGTCGACGACGAGCACGTGCACGCTGTCGTCGGTCGCGGCCAGGGTACGGGCGACGATCGGGCGGACGTTCTCCGCCTCGTCGTAGGTCGGGATGATGACCAGTGACGTGCTCATGGTGCTCCTTGCGCTTCGCATCGAGGGTATCGGGTCGCCCTGCGTCAGCCCGACGACAGGTCTGCGAACACGATCAGATTGTCGGTGTAGTGCCCGGTCGCGGTGTCGAACGTGCCGTCGCAGGTGATCAGACGGAGCTGCGGTGTGGGCGAGCTGCCGTAGACGTCGCTCGTCGGGAACGCCGCCTTCGCGGCGCGCTCCGACCGTTCGACCGTGAAGGTGCGGTCGCTGCCGTCGGACATGGACACGTGGATCTCGTCCCCGGCCACGAGTTCGTCGAGCCGGAAGAAGACGGCTGCGCTCGTCGGGCTGTCGACGTGCCCGGCGATCACGGCCGGCCCGACCTGCCCGGGCACGATGCCGTCGGCGAACCAGCCCGCGCTGTCCCAGTCCTTCGGCGGGTCGAGCTCACCCGCGGGGCCGCGGCCGAGGTCCTCGAGGCCCGAGGACACCCCGATCGCCGGGATCTCCACCCGTACCGGTGTCGCCGTCGAGCGAGCCGCCGGAGCCGCGGGGTCCTGGAAGCCCGACGTGTCTCCGACCCCGGAGTCGTTCGCCGCCGCACCCGGATCGGCCGTCGCGGACGCTGCGCTGCTCGCTGCCGCCTGCGGCCCCGTTCCGTCGGTCCCGGTGGTGGCGACGGCGACACCGGCGATGCCGCCCCCGACCAGGACCGCCGCCAGCACCCCGCCGACCACGACGCCTCGACGGCCGGACCAGCGCGTCCCTCCGGTCGCGGCTCGGCGCCCGGTCACGATGCGCCTCCCGCCGCGGTCGCACAGCCGCCGAGGACGTCCGACGTGAGCATCGTCGCACCGAGCGCCGCCCATGCGTCGCCGTAGTAGGTCTGCGTGGTCGCCGCGGTCCGGTCCATCCGGCGCAGGTCCGCGGCAGCAGCCGACGACGACCCCGCGGCGTGCTCCGCTGCTGCGCGGGCAGCGTAGGCCAGGCCGCTCGTGTCCCCCGTCACGGCCGTGCCGCCGAGGTCGAGCTGCGCCGCCAGCCGAGTGCTCCGCGCGAGCGTCGGCGCGACGGAGGCCGCGAGGGCACGGTCGTCCGCGGAGCAGGCCTCGGCGTAGCGCAGCGGCAGGCGCATGGCCTCCCACCCGTAGACGACGCTCCCCTGGTCGCCCGACGCGGGCACCGGGTCGACGGTCCCGTCGGCGTGCACCTGGGACCAGTCGCTCGGCAGGTCGCTCTCGTCGAGCACGGCGGCGGTCACGGCCGACGAACCCCGCTCGAGCTCGGTCCACCGACGGTCGCCGGTCGCTCGCTCGAGGATCCGGAACGCCGCCGGCGACGCGTACGAGGCGTTGTACCGGTACGGCTCGCTGTCCGCCCAGGGCCCCGGCAGCAGGATCCGACCGAGGTCGGTCGTCGCGGTCTCGTGCTCGAGGATCGCCGACGCCAGGGTCTTCCCCGCCGTCGTGTACCGCTCGTCGTCCCACCGCTCCCCCGCGAGCACGAGGGCTCGGGCCGCGTCGAGGTCGGCATCGCTCGCGGACTGTTCGTCGGCGACGCCGTCCTGGGGCGTCCACCGCCACGCGAGCAGGTCGTCGTCGGTCACCAGGTGCCGCTGCGTCCACGACCAGATCGCACCGAAGGTCCTCCGGTCGTCGTTCGCGTACGCGATGAGCAGCCCGTAGGCCTGCCCCTCACTGACCGTGTCGCCTCCCTGGTCCGTGCGGACGACCCGGCCGTCCTGCACGTGGGCGTCGAGGAAGTCCGACCGCAGCTGTGTTGCGCTGCGCTCGACGTCCGGCGCGGGCGACGACGTCGCGCTCGAGGTCGTGCCGGCCTGCGGCACGGTGCCGCTCCAGGGGCGGACGGCGACGAGGGCGACGCCGACGGCGACGACGACCGCCGCTGCGGCGGTGATGGGGATCCAGGTCCTGCGGGTCATGCCGGCACCTCTTCCGGGGTGGTCGGGGACGGTCGGACGGGAGGCGCGGTGCACGTGGGTGGACCGGCTGCGGTGATCCGCGCCTCCAGACCGGGGCCGACGGGTCGCGTGACCCGTCGGCTGCCCGTCGGTCAGTGGAACAGCGAGCGGACCGCCGCGACGACCGCGTGGGTGAACTCGGTGAACGGGCGGTCGGCGGCTGCGCCGCCGCCACCGGTCTGGACGCCGCCGGACGGGGTCGCTGCCGTGGCGGCCGCGTCGGTGACCGGCACGACGGTCAGGTCGCCCTTGCTGTCGTCGAGGACGAAGAGCGTGGAGACGGTGTTGCCGGCGAGGTCCACCTCTGCGGTGCCGCGCTGGCCACTGCCCGAGACGTCGAGCGACCACTTGCCGGCACCGACGGTCGCGTACTGCGTGGCGGTGCCGAAGGACGCGTCCTCGGCGATGGCGGTGCCGTCGGTGGTGCTGACGTCGACCTCCTTCGCGGTGGTCGCCGCCTGGACGAGACGGAGCTTCGCCTTGCCGTCACCCGGCTGTTGCAGGTCGTCGGTGAACGCCTTGGTCTTCAGGTCGTCGTTCTTGCCGTAGGCGACCACGGTGTTCGCGTCGCCCTGCTGCACCTGCACGTCGGTCGAGATCACCGGGGTGGAGTCGGGCGCGTCGGCGGCGCGCATCGAGAGGACGTAGGTGCCGACCGGGAGCTCCTGGTACGGGCTGACCTGGCCGTAGGTGACGTCGTCGAGCTCGAAGACCGTCTTGCCGCCGGACAGGCTGGTCAGCTCGACGTCGACGCTCTTGGTGTCCGGGGAGAGGTGGCCGACGCGCAGCCATCCCTCGTCGGTGCCGGTCGCGGCCGAGGCGGTCTGCGGTGCGGCGAGGCCGACGGTGGCGACGACGACGGCCGCGGCGATCCCGGCGACGACGACCGGACGGCGGGCGGTGCGGCGTCCGGTGGTGGGTGCGGGGGTGCGTGCGGGGGTTCGTGCGTCGTTCGGGGCGGAGGTGCGTGCGTCGTTCGGGGCGGAGGTGCGTGCGTGCATCGTGGTGCTCCTTCGTTTCGTGTGGTGCTCGGTGCGTCGGGTGCTCGGTGCGTCGGGTGCTCGGGCGTTTCGAGTGCTCGGCGCCCGGTGCTCGGGGTCTCGGGTTGCGTCGGGTGTTTCGGGTGCTCGGGGTGCCCGGGGTACCGTCGTGGTGCGGAGCCGCTGGCCGAGCGGGCGTTTCCTGCTCGGCCCCAGCGGTCCGGCTGCCGGTTCCGCCCGCTCGGGCTGGAGTCGTGGTGCAGAGTCGTCGTCGAGCTGCGAGCGGGCGCTTCCTGCTCGTCCCCGGCGATCTGGCTGCCGGTTCCGCCCGCTCGCCGGACACGGGCGCTCCCGCTGGCTCGTCGCCTCCGCGAGCGGGCGGATCCTGCTGCGGACGACGACCGCCGCTGCCGGAACCGCCCGTTCGTGGAGGCGGGGACGGGTCAGGACGCGCTGGTCGGCGTCGTCGTGGGGTCGGCCGGGGCGTAGGTCACGACGACGCGATCGCCGTCGCGCTCGACATCGGTCGGGCGGATCCCGTCGCTCATGGCGTCGAAGGTGGCGACCGCACGAGCAGCTTCCGCCCGATCGGTGGTCTGCACGACGAGACGGCGGAAGGGCTGCCCGTCCTCTCCCGTGAGCGGGCGGAATCGGTCGACCGAAACGGACTGGTCAGCGAGCACCTGTCCGAGGGCGAGCATCGCGCGCGAATCGACCTGACCGGCGCGGAACTGCGACTTCGTTCCCGCGTCGGCCTGGAGCGCCGGGTTCTGCGCGAGCTCGGTGCCCATCGTCTTCCGCCCGTTCGTGGCGGTACTGATGGCCTCGTTCGCGGCAGCCTCGCCCTCGGCGTGGATGCGGCGGACGTCGACCTGCTGGTCACCGGTGCCGAACGTCGCCACGCTGGTCGAGTTCCGGATGGCCTGCGTCACGTCCTGCGAGGAGTTCCCGCCGGTGCGCATCGAGTCCGTCGTGACGACGTAGTCCGAGTCCTTCCACCCGTTCGGCGACTGGCGCTGCACGGCGGCGTCGGTGTCGAGCTTGTAGTACCAGATGACGTTGTTGCGGGCGAAGCCGTCGCGGACGAGGTCGACCCACATGGCGTCGTCCACGAGCAGGCGCGAGGACTTCGGGACGTTGTCGCCGACCCACTGCTCGGCCTGCTGCATCGGCAGGTCGAGGTTCGCCGACGTGAACCCGCGCAGCTGCGTGCCCCAGAGCGGCACCGCCACGACGACGGCCACTGCGGTGACCACGGCCCAGGTCGCCCCGAGACCACGTCGAGCGACTCCGTGCACACGGGTCCGGGCGCTGGACCGGACCCGTCCGGCGAGCGCGAGGACCGCCCGCTCGGCGGTGTACGCGACGAGCAGCGCCGCGAAGGGCACGAGCACGATGACGTACGGCACGGGCAGGTACCCGTTCGGGCGGAACATCATCGCGAGCAGGAAGACGAGCATCGCGGCGATCGGGCGGACCCGACGCAGGAAGAGCCCGACGACCGCGGCGACCGATCCGAGCACGATGAAGACGGGGTCGAGCGCCCACCACTGCGCCGCGGCCTGGTTCGCCAGGCTGCCGGCGTCGAAGATCGAGCCCGACGCGGTCCGCGAGCCGAGCTGGTAGGTGATGCCCTCGAAGAGGCTCACCCGCCCGGCGCCCGGCAGGAGTTCACCCTTGACCGCGGCGAGCAGCAGGTAGCCGCCACCGATGACGACCAGGACGGCCCCGGCGACGCTGAGCGTGTACCGACGGGTGCTCCTGTCGGCCCGGCGGACCGCGATCCAGATCAGGAACGGCAGCGCGAGCAGGTACGTCTCCTTGGAGAGCACCGCGATGCCGAGGCAGGCAGCGGCACCGGCGAACCCGGCGAGCTGCTGCCGTCGACTGAGCACGAGCACGAACGTCGCGAGGAGCCACGGTGTCGCGACGTTGTCGATGTAGACCGTGCGGTGGTACTGCAGGGCCAGCGGCGAGAGGGCGAAGACGAGCCCCGCGACCGCGGCCGTGACGCGACCTGCGCCCAGTCGGCGAGCGAGGACGAAGAGCAGGACGCTGGAGACGGCGGTGAAGAAGACCATCGCCTCGCGGGCGGCCTCGACGGCGAACGGGTAGCGCGCGAACGCCCCGGTCAGCGATGTGTACGCCGCGATCTGGATCCACCCCAGCGGCGGGTGGTCGTACCAGTAGGTGTAGTGCGTGATCTCGCCGAGGTTCGCGATCGCCCAGGCCTGGGCGGTGTACGTGCCCTCGTCGTCGATGCGCTGCGGCGTGCCGGACATGTTCCAGAGCTGCACGCCGACGGTGACGGCGAGGACGGGGAGCAGCCAGCCGAGGCTTGCTGCGTGCACTCGGAACCAGCCGCGCACGCCGGAGAGCGAGCCGGCGCCCCGGACGGGGATCCCGGTGGTGTGGGTGAGGCTGGCGGTCATCGTGCACCCCCGGTGGTCGAGCCGGCGAGCTCACGCTCGGACAACGAAGACGACGAAGACGACGAGGAGCCGGTCAGCTCGGACGCGAAGCCGACGACCTCGGACTGCCCACCGCCGGTGCGGTGCTGACCGGTGTGCTCGGTCTTCTCCCACCCGTTCTGCCCCTTCGTGTGGCGGACCACGGCGCGGACGGCCGCGGCGGCGAGGAACACCTGGTACGGCACGAGGCCGAGGACGAGCTTCACGTAGTCGCGGATGCGGACCTTCTCCTTGTAGATGCGGCCGAACTCGTTGAGTCCGACGACCTCGACGGCGAGCAGCATGAGCGTCGGCGCCACGGGGATGAACGAGACGAGGGCGATCGCGGTCGGCACCTTGACGAACAGGATCATCAGGACGCTGAGCGGGATGAGCAGACCGGTCGCCGCCTGGATGAACGGCATGGTGAGCATGTAGCGGGCGAAGAAGCGCTGGCGGAAGGACGGCAGCTTCTTCCACTCCCCCTTGCCGAGGACCTGCAGGAAGCCCTGGTTCCACCGGGTCCGCTGCTTGAGCAGGGACGCGAAGGTGGGTGGCGTCTCCTCGCGTGTGACCGCCTCGGGGCTGTAGGCGACGACGACCTTCGCCCCGTCGGCGGAGAGCCGGACGCCGAGTTCGCAGTCCTCAGCCAGGCAGTGTGCGTCCCAGCCGTCCGACCACTCGAGCCGCTCACGGGTGACGAAGACGGTGTTGCCGCCGAGCGGGATGAACTTGGAGCCGGCGTGGAAGTGCAGGCGCGAGCGGAACCAGAAGTAGTACTCGAGCACGTTGCGGAGCGACCACCAGCTCGACCGGAAGTTCATGAGCTGCACGCCGCCCTGCACGACGTCGGCGCCGGTCTCCTGGAAGCGCGAGTCGACGAGCGACAGGAGCTTCGGGTAGACCTCGTCCTCGGCGTCGAACACCCCGACGACGTCGCCGGTGGCGTACTGCAGCGCGAGGTTCATCGCCTTCGGCTTGTTCTTCGGCGCGGTGTCGTCGACGACGATCTTGATCAGCTCCGGGTGCCGGGCGGCGGCGGCACGGACGACCGCGTCGGTCTCCGGGTCGTCCTCGCCGACGATCGCGATGATCTCGAAGTCCGGGTGGTCCTGCTTCGCGAGCATGTCGAGCGTCTCGCCCATCACGTCCTGCTCGTGCCGACCGGGCACCAGCAGGGTGAAGCGGTGCGCCGCCGGCAGCGGGGTCTGGCTGAAGCTCGTCGACTTCAGCGCATCCCGCGACCGCCAGGCGTGCAGCATCCACCACAGCGTGGTGAGCGCGATCACCGTGAGCAGCACGGAGACCGCGATGAGAGTGGAGTACCCGATCCACTCGCCCAGCGACCAGGCGACCTGCGGGGCCTGCCCCGAGCCTCCCGTCGGGACGTCGGTGGTCCCGCGGTTCGGGACGTTCCCTGCCGGGCCTGTTCCCTCGTTCGGCTGCAGCAGCGGCCCGGCGGCCGTCAGCAGCGTGGCGGTGATGGTCATGCGGAGTGCTCCTTCGCGTGAGCGTCGGTGGAACGGAAGACGAGGGCCTTGTACGCGACGAACCGGAAAACGGTGCCGAGGACGAGACCCACCCCGTTGCCGGCGACGTTGTCGGCGAGGGTCGAGGTGAAGCCGAGTAGGTAGTGCGAGACGAACAGGCAGGCGGCGGCGATGCCGAGGCCGATGACGTTCGTGACGGCGAAGAGGAGCCCTTCGCGGAGGGTCTCCTTCCGGCCGACCCGCCGCTGCGAGCGGAACGTGACGGAGCGGTTCGCGAGCCACGCGACCACGGTGGCGACGACCGCGGAGAAGATCTTCGCGGCGATGGGTCCGTCGGGCAGGACGGTCGCGCGCAGCAGGTTGTAGACACCGAGGTCGATGACGAAGCAGATCGCTCCGATGGCGCCGAAAGACGCGAGTTGTGTCGCCGTCGCGCGGAGGCGTAGGACGCGGGCAGGCCGAGCGAGGGTCGCCGACGCGCCGCTGGTCGCCGCTGGGTGGTCGGCGACTGCGGATTCGATCGGCACCGGGCCGGTGCTCGGTGGCACCAGAACGGGGGTGACGGTTCGGGGCATGCCCCCTCTTCGGGGGCACGCTCACGAGTGGTTTGGTCGGGGTACAACTCCTGCCAGGGCCCTGACAGTTCCGCGACACGTGCTGTTCATCAGTGAACTTCTGTCAACGTTTGTGCTGATCAGCGCCGGGTAGGCAGTCCGGCCGAACGGTTGCGTTCGTCGCGAGGTACTGCACGACGGACGGGAGGCACGGTGCCAGCTGGCCCCGTGCCTCCCGTCCGTCGGTCGGTCGCGTGCGTTACGCGGGTCGCTTCTCCGGGCTGACCGTCTTGCTGGCGTCGCGCTCCGGGATGTCGCCGAGGGCGTCGTCGATCGCGGCGAGCGCATCGGCGTCGAGGGTGACGCCCGCTGCCTTGACGTTGTCGGTGACCTGCTCGGGGCGGGACGCACCGACGATCGCCGAGGCGACGTTCGGGTTCTGCAGCGTCCACGCGATCGCGAGCTGGGCGAGCGTGAGTCCGGCCTGGTCGGCGACGGGCTGCAGACGCTGCACGGCTTCGAGGACCTCGTCGCGCATGAACCGCTTGATCATGTCCGCGCCGCCCTTCTCGTCCGTGGCGCGGGAGCCCTCGGGGGCCGGTTGGCCCGGCTTGTACTTGCCCGTCAGCACACCCTGGGCGATCGGCGACCAGACGATCTGGCTGAGGCCGAGCTGCTTGGAGGCGGGCACGACCTCGCCCTCGATGACGCGCCACAGCATCGAGTACTGGGGCTGGTTCGAGATGAGCTGGAAGCCGAGCTCCTTGGCCAGGGCGGCACCGGCGCGGATCTGCTCCGCGTTCCACTCGCTGACGCCGATGTACAGCGCCTTGCCCTGTCGGACGACGTCGGCGAAGGCCTGCATCGTCTCCTCGAGCGGGGTCTCGTGGTCGTACCGGTGCGCCTGGTAGAGGTCGACGTAGTCGGTCTGGAGGCGCTCGAGCGAACCGTCGATCGACTCCATGATGTGCTTGCGGGAGAGGCCGACGTCGTTGTGCCCCTTCGGCCCGGTCGGCCAGTAGACCTTCGTGAAGATCTCGAGCGACTGGCGACGCTCGGCCTTGAGCGCCTCGCCGAGGACCGTCTCCGCCGCGGTGTTGGCGTACGTGTCGGCGGTGTCGAACGTGGTGATGCCGGCATCGAGCGCTGCCCGCACGCACTGGGTGGCGACGTCGTTCTCGACCTGCGAGCCGTGCGTCAGCCAGTTGCCGTAGGTGATCTCGGAGATCTTGAGTCCGGAGTTGCCCAGGTACCTGAATTCCATGCTCCCGACGCTAGTGGAGTGAGCGCTCTCGTGAGGGGGTGTGGGAGTACCTGTGGACAGGTGTGGGGTGACCCGGGGATGGGGAGGGGAGCGGGCGGGACTCACGGGAGAGAGGCGAAGTACGGGCAGGCGGTGCGTGAGCGGGCGGGCGGGTCGCGGGTGCGCGAGCGGGCGGAACGGTCACCACGAGCCTCCCCGCCCTGCCCGATTCCGGCCGAACGCCGTGAGCGGGCGGAACGGTCACCACGAGCCTCCCCGCCCTGCCCGATTTCGGCCGCCCGCCGTGAGCGGGCGGAACGGTCACCACGAGCCTCCCCGCCCTGCCCGATTTCGTCCGCCCGACCTGCACGGGCAGCAGCAGCGCCCCGCTCTCGCCCCCACTCGCGATCCCGCTCTCCCCCAGTTGCCGGGCCCCGGTCCTGCACACCACGCTCGGCCGCACTCCCGTCCACAGCTCGCGAGCAGTCGCCTCGCAGAGGGGGAGCGGCCTGCCACGCTCCCTGCATGTCCATCGCCGACCGCTTCCCACCAGCGCTCCGCGGACGCCCGTTCCGCGTCCGCGAGGCCCTGCGCCGCGGCGTCCCGCCGAGCCGCCTCCGCTCGAGACGGCTCTGCCGACCCTTCCACGGCACCCGCTGCTGGACCCCACCCGGCTCCCATGCGGACCGAGCGCGAGCCGTCGCACCTCGACTCCGGCGCGATCAGGCGTTCAGTCACACGACGGCTGCACAGCTCCTCGGCATCCCGCTCCCCCGCCGACTCGAAGCCGACCAGCGAGTCCACGTGACCACGATCGGGAAGGACCAGGCGCTCCGCGTGCGCGGGACCGTCGGGCACCGCACGCGGGCGCACCTCGCGAGGGTGGTCCACTCGGGCACCGCTCCGATCGTGGACCCGGCCACCACGTTCGTCATGCTCGCCGCAGTCCTCACGGTCGACGAACTGATCGTCGCCGGCGACGGGCTCGTCGGATGGCTGAACTGGTGCACGGTGGACCAACTCGAGGCCGCGGTCGGTCGACACCGCGGCGCAAGGCACATCCGCAAGGCGCGCGCTGCCCTCGCCGAGGTACGACCGGGCTCACGGAGCCCCGGCGAGACACGCCTCCGGCTCACCCTGCTCCGGCGCGGTCTCCCCGAGCCGAAGCTGAACCACGACGTGGTCGTCGCGGGCGAGTGGATCGCCCGCGTCGACCTCGCCTACCCGGCCGCAAGGGTTGCGATCGAGTACGAGAGCGACCTGCACCGGTCCGATCCGCGGACCTTCCGCAAGGACCTGACCCGGGGTGAGCACCTGAAGGACGTCGACTGGTGGCTGGTCCGTGCGACAGCGGACGACGTCGGCGCACTCGCCGACGTCTTCGTCCAGCGCATCCGGCGGCTGCTCACCACGGGGACGGCCGGGAGGCACGACACGCGTTCTCGACACCCGCACGCGACGATCTCGTGAACATTGGTTGACGCTTCAACCAAACGGGTGCAGAATGGGCTACAGTTCGATTCGATGCAGGCGCATGAACATGCTTCGCCTGGTCGGGAACCGCAGACCAACGCTCTCGTAAGGAGTCACCATGACGCTCACCGCCTCCGCCATCCCGGGCTACCAGACCGGCACCTGGAAGATCGACCCGACCCACTCCGAGGTCACCTTCTCGGTCCGCCACCTCGCGATCAGCAAGGTCAAGGGCTCGTTCGAGCGCTTTGACGCGACGCTCGTCACCGCCGAGAACCCGCTCGACACGACCCTCGAGGCCTCGATCGACGTCGCGAGCATCAACACGAACCAGGCGCAGCGCGACCAGCACCTCGCCACGGGTGACTTCTTCCTCACCGAGGAGCACCCGCAGATGGTCTTCAAGTCGACCGGCATCCGCGAGGACGGCGACGACATGCTCATCGACGGCACGCTGACCCTGCGCGGCGTCACCAAGGACGTCACCCTGAAGACCGAGTTCGGTGGCGTGACCACCGACGGCTACGGCCAGGTCAAGCTGGGCGCCGAGGCGACCACGAAGATCGACCGCACCGAGTTCGGTGTGAACTGGAACGCAGCGCTCGAGGCCGGCGGCTTCACGCTCGGGAACGACGTCACCATCAACCTCGACGTGCAGTTCGTCCTCCAGGCGGCCTGACCTCCGAGTCACCGAACCACGGCTGATCCCCCGCAGCGTGCGGGGTCGACGGCCGCGGACACCGAACGAAGTACCTGCAGTACCCGGCGAACGGCCCGGCTCCTCCCCCACGGAGCCGGGCCGTTCCGCGTCCGTACGCACCCCCTCCAGCTGCACCGCTTTGTCCTGCGCTGGCCGAGCACGAGACCGCTTCCCCATACGCGACCGCGAGCGGGCGGTTCCCGCGGCTCGACCACCCGTCCCGACCCGATTCCACCCGCCCGACCACGAACGGGCGGTTCCCGCGGCTCGACCGGCCATCCCGAGCCGATACCACCCGCCGGACCACGAACGGGCCATCTCCGCGCCTCATCCCCCGGCGCTCGTGCCGATCCAGCCCACTCGGGACGGCTCCTGCACGTTCCTCGGTCCGACAGTGACACAGCGCTGCGCCGCACGAGCGCCGACGACCCCCGGGCGGGCGTAACTTGTCCCCTGTCCCGGCACGGGAATCGCCCGATCGCCGATCCCGTTGCACCCCGCACCCGTCCCGACCGAAGAGGAGCACCACCATGGCCACCGACTGGATCGCGCTGCAGTCCCTCGCGGCAGCCGAGTTCGGCCGCCGCGTTGCCGCCGTGACCGACTGGGAAGCGTCCACGCCAGACTCGGAATGGACGACACGCGACCTGGTGACCCACGTCATCGACGAGCAGCGCTGGATCCCGAAGCTCCTGACGGGATGCGACTACGCCCAAGCAGAGGCTGACCTCGAGCCGATCGGCCAGGATCTCGCCAGCGAGTGGACGAAGTTCGCTTCGGCAGCATCGGGCGCCTGGCAAAATGCGCCCGCTGACACTCCGGTCCACCTCAGCACCGACGTCGTCCGAGCAGACGAGTACCTCACCGAGCAGACCAGCGACATCACCATCCACACGTGGGATCTCGCTCGGGCCACAGGAACTGACGAGTCACTGCCCGACGAACTCGTCCGCGCCGTCTGGGAGTACTTCGAGCCCCAGATCCACGACCTCGCCGCGACCGGGCTCTACGCCGCACCGGTCCAGGTCGACGACGACGCTCCGTTGCAGGTCCGCCTGCTCGCGGTCACAGGTCGTGATGCCAGGGTGAACGCCTGACGCTCGATCCAGCCCAGCGCGAGTGGGCGGAATCGCCGATCGAGCGCAGACGTCTCGGAAGCTTCCGCCCGCTGGGCGCCCTCGCGAGCACTGGACTGAGCGGCGCGCGTCCGACGGGCGGAATCGGCCACGGACACCACACCGCACGACAGGAACCACCCGCCCGACACCCGGCGGGCGGAAACGACGAAGGAGTCATCACGGACGCGACAGACAACGCCCGCTCGACCAGCACGGACGCGACAGACAACGCCCGCTCGAGCGCCACCCCGACCCCGGCCTCGGCCTCGGCCTCGACCTCGGTGGGTACCACGCGTCTCGGGCGCACGGGCCTCGAGATCAGCCGCATCGTCCTCGGGATGATGTCCTACGGCAAGCCAGACCAGGGCGCCCACCCGTGGAGCGTCGACATCGATGCCGCTCGCCCCTTCGTCCGCCGCGCCTACGAGGCCGGCATCACGTCGTTCGACACCGCCAACGTCTACTCCGCCGGCTCGAGCGAGGAGATCACCGGGCAGCTCCTCAAGGAGATCGCCCCGCGCGAGGAGGTCCAGGTCTTCACCAAGGTCTTCAACCGCATGCGCCCGGGCCCCAACGGCGCTGGACTCTCCCGCGCCGCGATCATGCACGAGATCGACGCGTCGCTGACCCGGCTCGGCACCGACTACGTCGACCTCTACCAGATCCACCGTTTCGACCCGCACACGCCGATCGAGGAGACGATGGAGGCCCTGCACGACGTCGTCAAGGCCGGCAAGGCGCGGTACATCGGCGCGAGCAGCATGTGGGCGTGGCAGTTCGCGCAGATGCAGCACACCGCCGAGTTGCACGGGTGGACGAAGTTCGTCAGCATGCAGGACCAGTACAACCTCCTCGAACGCGAGGAGGAGCGCGAGATGCACCCGTTCGCGCAGACGACCGGCGTCGGCGTCATCCCGTGGAGCCCGCTGGCACGCGGCAAGGTCACCCGCCCGTGGGACGCGCAGGGTTCGGGCAGCCGCTCGGACACCGACGAGTTCGGCAAGACGCTCTACCGCCAGGACGAGGACGCCAACCGAGCCATCGTCGACGCGGTGCAGCAGGTCGCCCAGGCCCGCGGCGCGAGCATGGCCCAGGTCGCGCTGGCGTGGGTGGCCGGCAAGCCCGCCGTCACCGCGCCGATCATCGGCGCGACGAAGGAGCACCACATCGACGACGCGGTCGCCGCGGCCGCGATGGAGCTCACGGACGACGAGGTGTCGCGACTCGAGGCCGCCTACACCCCCCGCGTGCCGTCCGGTTTCTGACTGGACCCGATGACGGACGGGAGGCGCGGTGCCGGCTGGCACCGCGCCTCCCGTCCGTCGGGGCGCGCGTCCCGATCGACGGCCGGCCACCGGAGACGGTTCGACGACCGGACCGCCGGAGACGGACCGACGACCGGACCCCCGGAGACGGATCGACGACCGGATCCCCGGAGACGAACGGGCCCGCCGGTCAGGCGGTGGCGTCCTGCCGGGCCTCCTGCTCCAACCGCGCGATCCGGACCAGCGCCGCACGCTCCGTGCCCGGGGTCGTGCCGAGCACCGCGCCGATCCCGTCGAGCACGACACCCGCGACCTGACGGACCGGCAGCTGCACCGGCCCGACACCGGGCGTCCGCAGCGCGAGCATCGACCGGTGCCGCGGGTCGAGCGATGCGACCGCGCCGTCGAAGAGCGCCCGGTAGCCCGGGCGGAGGAGCCTGGCGAGGGGCGGGTCCTTGATGAACCGGACCACGTCGTGCGTGCGGGCGTCGGCCTTGAGCTCCCCGCGGTCGAGGTAGCCGTTCATCTGCGCACGGAGTTCGGCGTCCGACTCCGGAGCATCCTCGACACCCATGAGGCGTCCCGCGATCGCCCACTCCCGCACGTAGGCGTCGGCGCCGCCCGGGACGGGCTTGCCCCAGACCTGTGCGCTCCGCAGGAAGGCGTCGGTGAAGGCGAGGTGCACCCACCGTGCCAGGTCCGGGTCGTTCGCGGCGTACGGCTTCGTCACGCCGTGGCCGTCGACGTACTCGCCGACCACCCGCTCGTGCAGCTTCCGCACCCACTGGCTGGCGTGCGTGGCCTGCTGCGTGTCGCCGTGCGACACCGTGTAGATCCACCGGATCGTGCCCGCGAGGCGGCCGAACGGGTCCTCGCGGTAGCGCGAGTGGTCGGCGACGCCGGCGAGTGCGCCGGGGTGGAGCGCCTGCACGAGCAGCGCGCGGACGCCGGCGAGCACGGTGTGGTTGCCGCCGTGCACGGCCCAGGTCGCGGAGCCCGGGCCGAAGAAGCCCGCGTCGGAGCCCTGTTCGAGCTCGTCGATCCAGGCGGGACGCTCGGTCGCGCCGTTGGTGAAGGTGTCGTTGAGGCGGGAGCGGAACGCGTCGGACACGGAAGCCATGCCCCCATCGTCCGACGTGCCCCTGACAGTGGGCCCTGACAACGAGCACGGCTCCGCCGGTAGGTTGGCCGAGTGAGCATCGACACGCCTCGTCCCTGGCTTGCCTCGTACGCCCCGGGGGTCCCGCACGACATCGACGAGCCCACGGGCTCGCTCTCCGACATCGTGGAGCAGTCAGCAGACCGCTTCCCGGGGAAGGTGGCGCTCGAGTTCTTCGGCAGGACGACGACCTACGCTGACCTGCAGGAGCAGATCCTCCGCGCTGCGAACGGCCTGCGGAAGCTCGGCGTTAGCGCCGGGGACCGCGTGGCGATCGTGCTGCCGAACTGCCCGCAGCACGTGGTCGCCTTCTACGCGGTGCTCCGGCTCGGGGCGATCGTCGTCGAGCACAACCCGCTGTACACCGCGCGCGAGCTCCGCCACCAGTTCGAGGACCACGGCGCGAAGGTCGCGATCGCGTGGGACAAGTCCGTCGCCACGCTCCAGGACTTCCCCGCGGACGTGCGCCTCGACGCGATCGTCTCCGTCGACCTGACACGCGCGATGCCCCGGGCGACCCGTCTCGCCCTGGCACTGCCGGTGGCGAAGGCCCGGGAGTCCCGCGCGAAGCTGACCACGAGCGTGCGAGGTACGACGAAGTGGGACGACCTCGTCTCCACCCGGAAGCTGTCGAAGCGCCACCCGCGTCCGACGACGACCGACGTCGCGCTGATCCAGTACACGTCGGGCACCACCGGGGTGCCGAAGGGTGCGGTGCTCAGCCACCGGAACCTGCTCGCCAACGCCGCGCAGGCCCGCGCCTGGGTGCCGGCCATCCGGCGGGGCGACAACACTGTGTACGCGGTGCTGCCGATGTTCCACGCCTACGGCCTGACGCTGTGCCTGACCTTCGCGATGAGCATGGCCTCGCGACTCGTGCTCTTCCCGGCGTTCGACCCCGCACTCGTGCTCAAGGCGATGAAGAAGCACCCGCCGACGTTCCTGCCGGCCGTGCCGCCGATCTACACCCGGCTGCAGCACGCGGCGGACTCGGCGAAGGTGTCGCTGCAGGGCATCGAGATCGGGATCTCGGGTGCCATGCCGCTGTCGCAGGACGTCGTCGAGCCCTGGGAGGCCCGCACGGGCGGCTACCTCGTCGAGGGCTACGGACTGTCCGAGTGCTCCCCCGTCCTCATGGCGAACCCGGTCTCCCCCGAGCGTCGCCTCGGTGCGATCGGTCTGCCGCTGTCGTCCACCGAGGCCCGCGTCGTCGACCCGGACGACCAGTCGAAGGTGCTCGGCACGGGCGAGGCCGGCGAGCTCCAGGTCCGGGGTCCGCAGGTGTTCCGCGGGTACTGGGGCAAGGCCGAGGCCACCGACGAGGTCTTCACGCCCGACGGCTGGTTCCGCACCGGTGACGTCGTGTCGATCGACGCGGACGGCTTCGTCAGCATCGTCGACCGGCTCAAGGAGCTCATCATCACCGGCGGCTTCAACGTGTCGCCGTCCGAGGTCGAGGACGCCCTGCTCAAGCACCCCAGCGTGCGCGAGGTCGCCGTCGTCGGCATCACGCAGGGCGGCAACGAGCAGGTCGTCGCGGCCGTCGTGCCCAAGGACCCGGGGACGTTCGACGCCGAGGCCCTCCGCGCGTGGTCGCGCGAGCAGCTCGCGGCCTACAAGGTGCCGCGGCGCATCGTCGTGGTCGAGGACCTGCCGCGCTCGATGATCGGCAAGGTGCTCCGCCGCAAGGTGCGCGACCAGATCACCGCGAAGTAGGCACGCCTCCCCGTTTCGGGAGCGCGAGCACCGCGAGCCCGGCGACCACCAGCCCGACACCCGCCCACCCGGCAGCGCCGAGGTGTTCGCCGACCACGAGCATGGCGAGCACCGCGGCGACCACGGGCTCGAACAACGACAGCAGGGTCGCGACCGAGGCGCTCACCCGCCGCAGCCCGACGGCGTACAGCGAGTGCCCGAGCACCGTCGGCACGAGCGCGAGGTAGACGAACACGGGCCAGTTCGCCCCGACCGACAGGGCGTCGTGCCCGGCGACCAGCGCGAGCACGACGAGCGGGACGGCAGCCAGCCCGAACACGGCCCCGACCACCCCGCGCCCGGCTGCTCCGGGCGCGGTGCCGGCTCCGGTGCCCGGCAGCGACGACGCCGGGCGGGCCCTGGACGCCGCGTGCATCCCCCGCGCGACCGCCCACGAGTAGGTTGCGTAGGCCAGCCCGGCGAGGAGCGCACTGCCCAGCCCGAGCGGCAGCGACCCGCTGCCGGGCGCTTCGGACCGCGCGAGGGTGACGACGACCATGCCGACCACGCTCACCAGCGTGGCGACGACCCAGCGACCGGCCACGCGCCTCCCGTCCGCCACCCACTCCACCAGTCCGGCGAAGAGCGGCGACGACCCGATGGCCACCGTCGTGCCGAGCGCGACCCCCGCGTCGGCGAGCGCCGCGTAGAACGCGACCGCGTACACGACGAGCGAGACCGCGCCGAGCAGCACCCACCGCCGGGAACCGGGACCGGTGACGGCACGCACCGCGGAACGACCCGTCGTCGCGGCGAGCACGAGCCCGCCGAGGCCGAACGTCACCGCACCGAACACGACCGCCGGGACGCCGGGCGCGAAGTGGGTCGCGGTCCCCGTCGTCCCCCAGACGGCGGCGGCGACGAGGACCGCGACCGGACCGCCCACCGGACGGGAGGCACGCCCCACGGCCGCCGGGTGGGTCACGACACGTGGACGGTCGGCCGCCGGTGCACGTCCGGCTCCGCCTCGCGCAGGACCTCGCGCGTCACCGGCGCGACGTCACCGACCCCGGTGAAGACGAACCGCAGGGCGTTCTGGATCGGGCTGCCCTCGTTCCACTCGAAGTAGATGCTCGGCACGACGCCGGCGATGTCCCGCACGGCGAGCAGCGTCGACGCGATGGTGTTCGGCACGTTGCCGGACCGGACGCGCAGCACCCGGTGCCCCTGCACCACGTGCCCCTCGACGACCAGGTCCTCCTCGAAGTCGGACGAGTCGGCCGGCAGCACCTCGAGGAACATCGTCGGCACGCGTGCCGGGATCCCGGAGTCGCGGCGTTCCTCGCGCCCCTTCGACCGGTACGCCTCGGCGGTCCCGGCGCCCGGCTCGTTCGCGATGATGCAGATCGAGCTGAACTGGTCGGCGTCGGCCTCGATGAACTGCCGGGCGGTCGCGTCCAGCTCGATCGACGACGCCCGGAGCTCGAACGACCGTCGCACGCGGGACACCAGCGACACGACGACGATGGCGATGATGAACACCGCGGCGATGCGGACGCCGTCCGGACGTTCGATGACGTTCGCGACCGTCGTGTAGACGAACACGACCGCGATGATCCCGAACCCGATCGTGCGCTTCTTCTGCTGCTTCCGTCGCGCCGACAGCGTCACCGCGACCGCCGCACTCGTGATGAGCACGAGGACACCCGTGGCGTACGCGCCGCCCTGCGCGTCGACGTTCGCCTCGAAGATGATCGTGATGACGAAGGCGATCAGCGTGAAGATGATCACGAGCGGACGCGTCGCCCGGGCCCACTGCGGCGCCATGCCGTAGCGGGGCAGGAAGCGCGGCACGAGGTTGAGCAGACCGGCCATCGCGCTCGCACCCGCGAACCACAGGATCGCCACGGTCGAGACGTCGTACACGGACCCGAAGACGTTGCCGAGGTACTCGTGCGCCAGGAACGCCAGCGCGCGGCCGTTCGCCCCGCCGCCCGGCTGGAACTCCTGCTGCGGGATGAGGAAGGTCGTGGCGATCGAGGACGTGATGAGGAACGTGCTCATGATGATCGCGGCGGTCGTCAGCAGGCGCTTCGTCCCGCGGATCCGCCCCTCCGGGCGGCCGTTCGGGTCGTCGCCGGCGTCACCGCGCACCTGCGGCATCACCGCGACACCCGTCTCGAACCCGGACAGGCCGAGCGCGAGCTTCGGGAACACGACCAGCGCGATCCCGATCATGACGAGCGGGTTGCTGTGCTGCGCCGTGAGGTTCGACCACCAGTCGCTCGCGACGACCGGGCGCTCGAACACGTGCCACAGCGCCACCACGACGACGACCGCGTTGAGCAGGAGGAACACCGCGACGAGCCCGACCGCGATGCCGATCGCCTCCTTGAAGCCGCGGAGGAACACGATGCCGAGCAGGAGCAGCAGCACGAGCGTGATCGGCACCGGGATCTCGGTGAACCAGTGCGGCGTGAACGGGTTCTCCGCGATGTGCGCGGTGGCGTCGGCCGCCGAGAGCGTCATCGTGATCATGAAGTCGGTCACGGCGAACCCGAGCAGCACGAGCACGAAGAGCTTGCCGGCCCACCAGGGCAGCAGCTTCTCGAGCATCATGATCGAGCCCGCACCCTTGAAGCTGTCCGAGGCCACCCGTCGGTACACGGGCAGGGCGCCGAACAGGGTCACGAGCACGAGCACGATCGTCGCGATCGGCGACAGCAACCCCGCGGCGAGCGCGGCGATGGCGGGCTGGTAGCCGAGCGTCGAGAAGTAGTCGACACCGGTCAGGCACATCACCCGCCACCACGAGTGGGTCTTCTCGACCTCGACCTGGTGGGGGCCCTGGTGCGAGGCGCCCTGGTCGGCTCCGTGCAGCATCCAGCGGCGCAGTCGCACGCTGCGGTCGGAGGGTCGCCCGGTGGCGCCGCCCTGGGCGGCACGCTCGGCTTCGGTCGCGGTCACGAGAGTCGATCGTAAGCGGTCCCGGTGACCCTCGGGGACCCCTCGTGCGGGACTGTGGAACGGACTCAGTCCGCGCTGATCCTGGTGTACTTCCGGACGGCCAGCGGCACGAACACCACGAGCATCACCGCGATCCCGACCAGGACGGTCGCCACGGGGTGCTGCATCGTCCAGACGTCGGGCACCGGTGCCGTCCCGGCGTTGCCGAACAGCTCCCGTGCGGCCTGCACGAGCGACGACACCGGGTTCCACTCCGCGAACACCCGCAGCACCAGCGGCATCGTCTCGCTGGGCACGAACGCGTTCGAGATGAAGGTCAACGGGAACAGCACCATGAAGGACGCGTTGTTGATCACCTCCGGCGTCCGGACGCTCATCCCGAGCAGCGCCATCACCCAGCTGAACGCGTAGCTGAACAGCAGGAGCAGCCCGACCCCCGCGAGGAACTCGTGCGGCGCCGACCCGACCCGCCAGCCGACCGCGAGCCCGGTCAGCATCATGATCACCATCGAGATCGCGTTGAGCACCAGGTCCGAGTTCGTCCGACCCACCAGCACCGCCGATGCCGACATCGGCAGCGTCCGGAACCGGTCGATCAGCCCCTCCTTGAGGTCCTGCGCCATCGCCGACCCCGAGAAGGTCGCCCCGAACACGACGGTCTGCGCGAAGATGCCCGCCATGAGGAACTGCGTGTAGTCCGTTCCCCGCACCTGGATGGCTCCGCCGTACACCTGGCTGAAGAGCAGCACGAACATGATCGGCTGCAGCACCGCGAAGACGAGCATGTCCGGCGAGCGCTTGATCTTCGTCAGGTTCCGCCACGTGACGGTCCAGCCGTCCTCGAACCAGATCGCGACGGGCGACGTCACGACCACCGGCAGCTGCTGCCGCGACGCGCCGACGGCGGTCACCGGACACGCTCCGGCGTGCTGTCGGTCGCGTCACCGGCGGCCGGCACCGTGTCACGTCGACCCGGCCGGGAGGCACGGCCCGCGCCCGCCCCGCCGCCACCGTCCGGCGCGTCCCCGTCCTCCGCCGTGGCGGCGTGTCCCGTGAGGCGCAGGAACACGTCGTCGAGCGTCGGCCGGCGCATGCCGGCGTCGTGCAGCCGGATCCCCGCCTCGCCGAGGTCGGCGAGCACCCGCCGGAGCGCCTGCGGTCCGGCCTCGACCGCGATGCCGGAGGTCCGCCCGTCGGCCGAGGTCTCCACGTCACCGACGCCGTGGCGGCGCAGGGCGGTGACCACGGCCTCCCGGTCGTCCCCGTCGACCAGGGTGACGACCACCCGGTGGCCGCCCACCTGGGCCTTGAGCTGGTCGGCGGTGCCCTCGGCGATCACCCGTCCGTCGTCGATCACGGCGATGTCGTCCGCGAGCTGATCCGCCTCCTCCAGGTACTGCGTCGTGAGGAGCACGGTGGCACCGTCGCCGACCAGGCCCTCGATGATCCCCCAGAGCGCGAGACGGCTCCGGGGGTCGAGGCCGGTCGTCGGCTCGTCGAGGAACAGCACACGCGGGTTCGTCACGAGTGCGCCGGCGAGGTCGATGCGGCGGCGCATCCCGCCGGAGAAGCCCTTCACCGGGCGGTCACCGGCCTCGGACAGGTCGAACACGTCGATGAGCTCGCGGGCCCGCTGCCGCGCCGCACGCCGGCCGAGGTGGTACAACCGGCCGATCATCTCGAGGTTCTCGGCCCCGGTCAGGTTCTCGTCGACCGCGGCGTACTGCCCCGAGACACCGATGGACCGCCGGGTCGCCTGCGGGTCGGCGACCACGTCGATGCCGTCGATCGTCGCCCCACCGGAGTCCGGGGTGACGAGCGTCGTGAGGACCTTGACGGTCGTGGTCTTGCCCGCGCCGTTCGGCCCGAGGAGCGCCGTGACGGTGCCCTCGGGGACGGCGAGGTCGAGCCCGGCCAGTGCGTGCACCGGCCCCGAGCGCGATCGGTAGGTCTTGGTCAGCCCGGAGGCCTCGATGATGGCCATGTCGCTCCCTCGTCGGCCACGTCGGTGTGGTGTGGGGTCGGCGGGAGCGACGACGTCAGTCAGACGTCGAAGTCACCGCCGAAGTCGCCGAAGCCGCCGCCGCCGAAGTCACCACCGCCGTCGTCCCAGCCCGCGTTCTCGTACCCGCCGCCGTCGGACGCGCCCGCATCGGACGCCCCGCCGTCACCGGAGTCGGCACCAGTGTCCTCCGAACCACCGTCGCCCGCAGCATCGGTACCGCCGTCGAACGATCCGGCGTCGGGCAGGAAGGCGCTCATGATCGCCGAACCGATGACGTACCCGGCCACCGTGCCGAGGATCGACGCACCGATCATCCGGCCGAACGAGGGACCACCGCGCTGCCCCATCGCACCGGCACCGCCGTTCATCCCACCGAGCGAGCGCTCCATGAAGCCGGGCTGTCGGATCTCCGACCGGGTCGCCGCCTGGGCCAGGGACCGGGGGTCGTCGCCGCGGGGTGCCTCGCCGTCGGGAGCGCTGCGGGTGAACTCGTCGTAGACCATCCTGCGCTGCTCGGGCGTCAGGGTCGCGAACGCCTCGGCATGGACCTCCTCGATGCGCTCGGGCGGAGCCGTGCGGAGCAGGTAGCGGTAGCGCTCGACGGCGCGCTGGTCCTCCGCGGACGAGGCGTCCTGCTGGCCGCCGGGCTGCTGCGCACCCGGTCCGCCCGGCTGCTGTCCGCCCCACTGCGGCGTGCCGTACTGGCCCTGCGGAGTGCCGTACTGCTGCCCCTGCTGGACGGGCGGCACCTGGTACGACTGCTGCCCGTACCGGTAGCCCTGCTGGGTCGGCTGCTGCGGCTGCTGTTGCTGCGGCTGGCCCCACCCGCCCTGCTGGTCGCGGTCGCGATCGGGACGGCCGAGCAGTCGGTCGAGGAATCCCATGTCGTTGCTCCTTCGGTGCGGTCCGTCCCGGGTCGGGAGCGTCCGTCGACACCAACCTAGGCAGCGCCGACGACCACTGGCTGTACGGCTGCACAGAAGCAGCCGAGAGCGGTGTCAGCGCGCGCCGAGAGCCGTCGACCAGATCGCGAAGAGCTCGTCGGCCGTGCCCGGGTGCGCGACGAGGAAGGGCTCCCCTGCCCGCGGGAAGCCGCCCGCGGGGCCGTCGAGGGTGAGGACCACACCCCCGGCCTCGTGCACGAGCAGCACCGCCGCGCCGTGGTCCACCGGGTCGAACGCCGGGACGCAGCCGCCGACCCCGCGACCGGCGGCGACCTGTGCGACCGTCAACGTGCTGGAACCCATCACGCGCACGGCGCAGGCGCGGTCCGCCAACGCGGCCACGAGCCTCCCGGACCCGCCCCGCGCCCCTGGTCCACCGAACTCGACGCCCACGACGGACCCGGCGAGTGCCCGAGGCGTGTCGTCGAGGTGCAGCGGCGCGTCGCGGAGCACCGCGCCCCGGCCGCGACGGGCCTCGAGGACCTCGCCGCGCCACGGATCGGCCACGACACCGACGAGGGGTTGCCCGCCGCGGGTCAGGCACAGCGACATCGCCGTCCAGGGCACCCCGTTGACCAGGTTCGTCGTGCCGTCGACCGGGTCGAGGTACCAGTGGTGCCGGTCGCCCGGTGCCGTGCCGTACTCCTCGCCCGTGAACCCGTGCGTGGGGAAGGCCGCACGGACGCGGGCACGGACGAGTCGCTCGACCGCACGGTCGACGTCGGTGACCGGACCGCCGACGCCGCGCTTCGTCCCGACCTGGCCGACCGGGTGCTCGCGGGTGAAGGCGATCACCTCGTGCGCGATGCGGTGGGCGAGCGCCTGGGCACGCGTGCCGACCTCCTCCTCGGTGGGTTCGCGCTCGGGCAGTGCCCAGCCGTCGCGCTCGCCGCCGGCCAGCACGGCCCGGGCGGACGCGACGTCGTCGGTGGCCACGAGGTCCGCTCCCGTGCGCGCCGCCCAGCGGACGGGTTCCGGCTCGTCGACGGTCCGCACGGCGACCGCGACGCCGAGGTCGTGAGCCGCTGTCACCGTGTCCGGCGTGAGGAACACGTCGTCGAGCACCAGGGTCGACGGTCGGAGCTCCGCCGTGTCCTCGCCGGTCGGGACGTCGAGCGACTCCCACGGGAGCCAGGTGTCGGCGTTCGGCAGTGCTGCACGGACCGCGGCGAGCGCCGGGGGCGTCCCCGTCCACGCGACCACGGTGTCCCAGGTGGACGCCGCGACCGTCCTCGTCGCGACCAGGGCGTCGGCGGGGTCGACGACGTGGAGCAGGAGGGCAGCCCGGCAGCCGTCGAGCCGTTCCAGCACGGCGTCCAGGCGCGGGATGCGGTCGAGCCCGTTCCCGAGCCGGGCGACCTCGCACCACGAGACGTCGGCGACGCGACGCGGGTCGCCCCAGAGCCGACCCAGGGTCTCGTCGAGCAGCAGGACCGCGACGCCGTCGGCCGTCCGGCGCACGTCGACCTCGACCACGTCGGCGCCGAGGGCCTCGGCGACGGCGATGGACGGCAGGGTGTCCTCGCGCCGGACCCGGGGAGCGCCACGACGCGCGACGAGACGCGGGAGGGTCCTCGCTGCGCGGCCGTCGTGGCCCGGGCCGACGGTGGCGTGGTCGAGCGTCGTCATCCCGGCATGCTCCCGGCCGCGGGTGGCGGCTGGGTGACCGGCGGGTGAACGGTCGCGGTGGTGGAGCGGAGTCTGGTCGGGTGCTCAGGCGCGGCCGGGGTCCCGGCGTCTGATCGGGTCCGGTCCGGCGCTCAGGCGCGACCGGGGTCCCAACGTCCGATCGGGTCCGGTCCGGCGCTCAGGCGCGACCGCGGCCCCGGCGTCCGGCACGGAGGACGAGTCCGACGACCAGACGCCACCCCAGCAGGAAGACCGCCAGGACGATCGTCGCCACGATCACGAACGACAGCGGCAACGGATCGCCCGCGACGTCGCCCTGCCCGGTCAGCACCCGGAGCAGCATGCCGATCGCGACCGTCGCCACCCAGACGACCACACCGGTCGGCCACAGCCGGAGCGGGTGCCGCCAGCCGCGCACGACCAGGTAGCCGACCAGCCAGCCGGCCAGGAACGGGTACGCCGTCGTCCAGGTCCCGGCGAACGTCGTCGCCTCGGCGTGCGAGGACCGCCCGATGAGCGCGAACACGACGATGAGGACGATGTCGACGACGGCTGCGAGCCAGCCCCATGTGCGAGTCACCCGCCCATTGTCCCGCGGTCAGACCACCGCGAGCGACACGTGGACGGTCGCTGGTCTGCCGTCGCTGCGTCGGAGCGTCGGAGCGTCCAGCCGTCCCCGCGTCGCGGCGTCGCGGCGTCGCGGCGTCGCCCCGCCGCGGAGTCCCGGCGTCGTGCCCCGCGGTCAGAAGAGCCCGGGGCGCCCAGGGCCCTCCGGTCCGTCGAACCCGCGGAACATGTCGGTGACCAGCGCTGCGATCTGCGGTTCCACGAGGCGCTCGACGGCCTCGGCGATGCGTGGACGGTGCTCGACGAGGGCCAGGCACACGGCCGTCCCCGTCGCGCGCGCGCACTCGTCCGACAGGGCGATCTCGTGCCGGAGTGCCGCCTTCGCCTCGTCGGACAACGGCTCGCGCGGCGTCTGCTCCCCTGCCCCCGTGCCCGTCATCTCGTCGAGGGTGAAGAGGAACGGTTCTCCCGGCGAGGGCTCCGGGTCCACGTCGAGACCCTGGAACTCCGGCGAGAGGCCCTCGGTCGGCTGGTAGCCCGCGTGCCGCTTCCTCGCGGCTGCCCGTTCGAGCTCGCGCTGCAGCAGCGGGAGGTTCTTCGCTGTGTACTCGTCGACGGCGTCCTCGACGATGGTCGAGATCCGACCGATCAACGCGTGCTGGACGGCGTGCGGCACGTCCGGCCCGAAGCCCGCCGCCGAGGCGATCGGTGACCCGGTGCACTTCCGGCAGATGCGCGTCCGGGGCCGTGCGGTCCCGATCTGCCACCGCGGCAGCCAGCGCAACCACACGTCGACCGCGCTCCGTACGCGACCGTCGATGCCGTCCATCCCTCAACAGTAGGCCGCGGGGCGCGGTTGCCCCCGGAGCACACCCGAGCGGGCGGAAACGCACCGTGCGCGTCGACGGGCCCGCGGGTTCCGCCCGCTCGCGTGACCCCGCGCGCGCGGCATCGTCCCAGCACAGTGCGCGAACGGGCGGAAACGGGAACGGAACCGCCCGCGGAGGCGCGGGTTCCGCCCGCCCGGCAACCCAGCGCCCGACATCGACCAGGCACAGTGCGCGAACGGGCGGAAACGGAAACGGGAGCGCCCCCGGAGGCGCGGATTCCGCCCGCCCGGCACCCCGCGCCCGGCATCCCCCCACCCAGGAACGCGAACGGGCGGAAACGGGAACGGGAGCGCCCCCGGAGGCGCGGATTCCGCCCGCCCGGCAACCCCGCGCCAGACATCGACCAGGCACAGTGCGCGAACGGGCGGAAACGGGAACGGGACCGCCCGCGGAGGCTCGGGTTCCGCCCGCCCGGCACCCCGCGCCCGACATTCCCCACGCAGGAACCCGAACGGGCGGAAACGGGAACCCGAACGCCGCGGGGATGCGGGTTCCGCCCGCTCGGGGACGGGGACGGGGACGCGGACGCCGACGGGCGGGAGGCCCGGGGCGCCCCCGCCGCGGAGGGGACGTCGGCGGGTCGCCGGCCGGGTCAGGCCCTCGGCTCGGTCACGAAGTCGATGAGCTCCTCGACACGTCCGAGCAGCTGCGGCTCCAGGTCGGCGAAGGTCCGGACCTGCCCGAGGATCCGCTGCCACGCACGGGCGATGTCGGCCTGCTCCTCGGCAGGCCACCCGAGGTGCTGGCAGATGCCCTTCTTCCACTCGACGGACCGCGGGATCGTCGGCCACGCCTCGAGCCCGAGCCGCGACGGCTTCACCGACTGCCAGACGTCGACGAACGGGTGCCCGACGACGAGGACGTGCGCGCCCCACTTCCCGCGCATCACGGCGTCGGCGAAGCGGGACTCCTTCGACCCCGGCACGAGGTGGTCGACCAGGACACCGACGCGGCGCTCGCGGGTCGGGCGGAACTCCTCGAGGACGTCCGCCAGGTTGTCGACGCCGGAGAGCTCCTCGACGACGACGCCCTCGACGCGCAGGTCGGTTCCCCAGACCTTCTCAACGAGCTCGGCGTCGTGCTTGCCCTCGACCATGATGCGGGAGGGCAGCGCCACGCGTGCCCGCTGCTGCTCGACGGCGAACGAACCGGACGCGGTGCGGAGCCGGCCACCGTCGGAGGCGTGCCGGACCGCCGGGGCCGCTGCGGGCCTCCCGGCCGTCCCGACGGAGCGTGCGGGCGGCGCGGCCGCCGCGGACCGGCCCACCGGAGCCTGCGGACGGCCGAGGGTGACGAGTTCGCCCTCGAGCAGGAACTGTCCGGTGAAGGGGAAGGCGCGGGTGCGACCCTTCCAGTCCTCCAGGGAGACGTTGCCCGCCTCGAGCCCGACGACGGCGCCCGCCCACCCGGAGTCCGGGTCCTCGAGCACCATGTCGCGTTCGAGCGGCACCTGCCGCACCTTCTTGACGCCCTTCGAGCGCCAGTCGCCCGAGAGCACGTCACTGCCGTAGCGGTCGTCGTCCACCCGGGAAGCGTAGTGTCGACGGGTCCCGCAACGGCGCCGGCACCCTGGCGCGTCACGGTACGCGCCGCGTCCACCCCCACGATCGGAAGGCCACCCCGTGCGCGCAACCGTCATCCACGCCCCTCGCGACATCCGCGTCGAGGAGCGCGACACCCCCACCGTCATCGAGCCCAGCGACGCCGTCGTCAAGGTGACCGCGTCCTGCGTCTGCGGCTCCGACCTCTGGCCCTACCGCGGCGTCCGCGGGACCGAGCAGGCCCACACGATCGGACACGAGTTCGTCGGCGTCGTCGAGTCCGTCGGTGCCGACGTCACCGACCTCGCTGCGGGCGACTTCGTCATCGCGCCGTTCACGACGAACGACGGCACCTGCCAGGCGTGCACGCACGGCATGACGAGCGGCTGCGAGCACAGCTCGATCTTCGGCGGTACGACCGACGCCTACGGCCACCCCATCGGCGGCGCCCAGTCCGAGTACGTGCGCGTGCCCGACGCGGCGGCGACGCTCGTGAAGGTCCCCGGCCCGGTGGACGACGACCTCGTGCCCTCGCTCCTCACGCTGTCCGACGTGTTCTCGACCGGGCACCACGCTGCGGTGTCGGCCGAGGTCGGCCCCGGCAAGACCGTCGTGGTCGTCGGCGACGGCGCGGTCGGCCTGTCCGCGGTGCTCGCGGCGTCGCGGCTGGGTGCCGAGCGCATCATCGCGATGAGCCGGCACGCCGACCGTCAGGCGCTGGCGCGGGAGTTCGGCGCGACGGACATCGTCGAGACCCGCGGTGACCAGGGCATCGCCGCCGTGCGCGAGCTGCTCGGCGGGGAGCTCGCCGACTGCGCCCTCGAGGCCGTCGGCACCGCGGAGAGCATGGACCAGGCGCTGCGGGTCGTCCGTCCCGGCGGCAACGTCGGCTACGTCGGTGTCCCCGCCGGCGACCCGGAGCTGCCGATGCCGTTCCTGTTCGCGAAGAACATCACGGTCGGCGGCGGCATGGCCCCGGCCCGCGCGTACATCGAGGAGCTGCTGCCGGACGTGCTGTCGCGGACGATCGAGCCGGGCAAGGTGTTCGACCTCGAGCTGCCCCTCGACCAGGCAGCCGAGGCGTACGCGGCGATGGACGAGCGACGCGCGATCAAGGTGCTGCTGCGTCCGTAGCTACGAGGGGCTCCGGGTCCGGGTCGGCGGCACACGCTGCCCACCCCGGACCCGGCACCCGGCAGCGCCCGTCAACGCCCGGCGAAGCCCGTCAGGCGTCCCGCACCGCGAGCACCCGGTGCGGTGCCGCCCGCTCGGCGGTCCACCCCGCCGGGAGCGCCTCCTGCAGCTCGGGGACCGTGAACGACCGGCGGATGGAGCGGAGTCCGTCCACCCGGACGAACGTGCCGGCGGACACGAGCGGCGACGCCAGCGCGTACGCCCGGTAGGCCTGCCGCGACCGTCGGATGTCGGAGTGCAGGCTCCGTCCGGTCGCCAGCTGCTCGGAGTCGGCCAGGAAGCCGGCCCGGGCGTCGTCGTCGAGGTGGTGCAGCACGTGGTTCGACACGACGACGTCGAACCGCTCGCCCGCCGCGACGAGGTCCGCGCTCGAGGCCTGCCGGAACGTCACGCCGCGCGCCGCGGACCGCCGTGCCGCGGTGATCGCCCGCTCGTCAGGGTCGACGCCGACGACCTCGAGCGAGAAGCCGTCGCTGCCGGCCCACCGCACGAGCGAACGGGCGAGGTCCCCGCCGCCGCACCCGAGGTCGAGCACGCGGGCGCGACCGCTCGGCGGCAGCGCCGGGACGACGTGCGTGCGCCAGACGGCACGCCAACCGCTCACCAGGGCGTTCACCACGGCGAACCGTCGGAAGGTCCGGTCGAGCACCCGCGGGTCGCAGCCCGGGTCGTCCATCAGCTCCTGGAGGTCCGCGTCCCGCTGCCGGAGGTCCACTGCACGGGACCCGGGCTCGCGCCCGTCGTCCTCGCCACGCGCGGACCAGGTCCGGTCGTTCACGCCTCGACCGCCGTCAGCCTCGCGCTCTCCACCGTCAGTCCGGGTCCGAACGCGACCGCCGCGACGGGAGACCCCGGTGCGATCCCCTGCTCGACGGCGTCCCGGAGCACGAACAGCACGGTCGCGCTCGACATGTTGCCGTGGTCCCGGAGGACGGCCCGACTCGACGCGACAGCGGTGTCGGGCAGTTCGAGAGCGTCCTGCGCACGATCGAGGATCGCCCGGCCTCCCGGGTGCACCGCCCACACGGGCACGTCGGCGAAGGTCTCCCCCTCGCCGAGGAGCGCGGTGACGGCAGCCGGCACGTGCACGCCGACGAGCTTCGGGACCGCGGTCGAGAGCACCATCTCGAAGCCCTCGTCGCCGATGTTCCAGGCCATCTCCGACGCACCCTCGGGCACCGTCGCCGTCGCGAAGCGCTCGATCCGCAGCCCCGGCCCGCCCGCGGTCACGACGACCGCTGCGGCGCCGTCCCCGAACACGCTGTTGGCGACGATCTGGTCCGGGTCGTCCGACGCGCGGACGTGCAGGGTGCAGAGCTCCGCGCAGACGACGAGCACGACGGCGTCGGGGTCCGCTTCGGCGAAGGCCGCCGCGATCCGGAGCGCCGGGAACGCCGCGCAGCACCCCATGAAGCCGATGTGGTGGCGGAAGACCCCGGCGGGCAGTCCGAGCTGGTCGACGACGTCGATGTCCGGTCCGGGCTGCGTGAACCCCGTGCACGAGACGGTCACCAGGTGCGTGACGCGGTCCGGGGACACCCCGGCACGCTCGACCGCGTCCCGCGCGGCCGCGACGAAGAGCGCGGGGGCGAGGTCCCGGTAGCGGTCGTTGCGGGTGCCGGTGGACGGCGACACGAGCTCGCCGGAGTCCTGTCGGAACAGGCCTCCCGGCCGCGAGGCGTCGAGCTCCTCGATGACGGTGTGCCGGTGATCGACGGCGGAAGCGTCGAACGCGGCGGGGACGATCCGTGCCCCCAGCCGACCGAGGTCCGGCTGGCGGGCGAACAGGTCACGCACCGAACCCTGGTCGAGGGTGGTGTCGGGGACGGCGGTCCCGATGGCGCGGATCGTTGCGGTCACTCCTCATCCTGTCACCGGGTCGCTGACGTGTCCCCAGGTTGGCCCGGCCCTGGTCGCCGCCGGCGGACGGACGGGAGGCACGGTGCCAGCCGGCACCGTGCCTCCCGTCCGTCGCGTGCGGGCGCTACGCCTGCTGCGCGCGCTCCAGCACCAGCTCGCGGACGCGCGCCGCGTCGGCCTGGCCCTGCATGGCCTTCATGACGGCGCCGATGATGGCGCCGGCGGCCTGGACCTTGCCGTCCCGGATCTTGGCGAGGACGTCCGGCTGGGCGGCGAGTGCCTGGTCGACGGCGGCGGTCAGCGCGGAGTCGTCCGAGACGACCTTCAGCCCGCGGGCCTCGACGACCTGCGCCGGCGAGCCCTCGCCCGCAATGACGCCCTCGAGCACCTGGCGTGCCAGACGGTCGGTCAGGTCGCCGGACTCGACGAGCGCGATCGTCTCGGCGACGTGCTGCGGCGAGACGAGGTCGCCGGGGGTGGCGTCCTGCGCGTTCGCGACACGGCTGATCTCACCCGTCCACCACTTGCGCGCGGCCTGCGGCGACGCGCCGGCGGCGACGGTGGCCTCGACCTCGTCGAGCAGTCCGCCGTTGACGACGTCCTGGAACTCGAGGTCGCTGAAGCCCCAGTCGCCCTTCAGACGGCGACGGCGGGAGACGGGCGCCTCGGGCAGGGACGCCCGGAGCTCCTCGACCACGGCGGGGTCCGGCACGACCGGCAGCAGGTCGGGCTCCGGGAAGTAGCGGTAGTCGTCGGCGTCGGACTTCGGTCGCCCGGCCGAGGTGCGACCGGTGTCCTCGTGCCAGTGCCGCGTCTCCTGCGTGATCGTCCCGCCCGCGGCGAGGATCGCGGCCTGGCGCTGGATCTCGTAGCGGATGGCACGCTCGACCGCGCGGAACGAGTTGACGTTCTTCGTCTCCGTCCGGGTACCGAGCTTCTCCTGGCCCCACGGACGCAGCGAGATGTTCGCGTCGCAGCGCAGGTTGCCGCGCTCCATGCGAGCCTCGGACACGCCGAGCGCACGGACGAGGTCACGGATGACCTGGACGTACGCGGCGCCGAGCTCGGGAGCGCGGTCCTTCGCGCCGAAGATCGGCTTCGTGACGATCTCGACGAGCGGGACGCCGGCGCGGTTGTAGTCGACGAGCGAGTACTCGGCGCCCTGGATGCGGCCGGTGGCGCCGCCGACGTGCGTCAGCTTGCCGGCGTCCTCCTCCATGTGGGCGCGCTCGATCGGCACCTGGAAGATCGTGCCGTCGGCGAGCTCGACCTCGACCTCGCCCTCGAACGCGATCGGCTCGTCGTACTGCGAGATCTGGTAGTTCTTCGGGTTGTCCGGGTAGTAGTAGTTCTTCCGGGCGAACCGCGAGCTCTCGGCGATCGAGCAGCCGAGTGCGAGCCCGAGCTGGATCGAGTAGCGCACGGCCTGCTCGTTCACGACCGGCAGCGACCCGGGAAGCCCGAGGTCGACCGGGGTCACGTTCCTGTTCGGCTCGCCACCGAAGAAGTTCGGGGCGTCCGAGAACATCTTGGTCTTCGTCGCGAGCTCGACGTGGACCTCGAAGCCGAGCACCGGCTCGAAGCGCTCGAGCGCCTCGTCGAAGTCCATCAGCGCGTCCTTCTGCGCCATCAGATCACACCTTCCTGCGCAGCGGACTGCTGAGACTGGTCGAGGTCCGGGATGCTGTCGATGAGCGGGCGGCCCCACTGCTGCTCGAGCAGGCGCTCGAGGGCGGCGCCGTACCGGTAGAGGCGGGCGTCCTCGCGCTGCGGAGCCATGAGCTGCACGCCGGTCGGCAGGGAGTCCTCGGGCGCGAGGCCGTTCGGGATGCTCATGCCGGGGACACCGGCGAGGTTCGCCGGGATCGTCGTGAGGTCGTTGAGGTACATCGACAGCGGGTCGTCGAGGCGCTCCCCGAGCGGGAAGGCCGTCGTCGGCGCCGACGGGCTGATGAGCAGGTCGACCTGGTCGAACGCCGCCGCGAAGTCACGCTGCACCAGGGTGCGGACCTTCTGCGCGGAGCCGTAGTAGGCGTCGTAGTACCCGGCGCTCAGTGCGTAGGTGCCGAGGATGATGCGGCGCTTCACCTCGGGGCCGAAACCGGCCTCGCGTGTGGCGGCCATGACGTCCTCGACGGTGGCACCGTTCTCGGGCGTCACCCGCAGGCCGAAGCGGACCGAGTCGAACTTCGCGAGGTTCGACGATGCCTCGGCCGGGAGGATCAGGTAGTACGCGCTGATGGCGTACGCGAACGACGGAGCGTCGATCTCGACCACCTCGGCGCCCGCCTGCTCGAGGATCGCGACCGTCTCGCGGAAGCGCTGCGTGACGCCGGCCTGGAAGCCCTCGCCCCCCGCGAGCTCCTTGACGATGCCGACCTTGAGCCCACGCAGCGTGTCGGCCTGCAGGCCCTCGCGCGCGGCGGCGGCCATCGACGGCCAGGCGTCCGGGATCGACGTGGAGTCCTTCGGGTCGTGCCCGCCGATGACGTCGTGCAGCAGCGCGGCGTCGAGGACCGTGCGGGACACCGGGCCGATCTGGTCGAGCGACGACGCCAGTGCGATCGCGCCGTACCGGCTGACCCCGCCGTACGTCGGCTTCACGCCGACCGTGCCCGTGACGGCACCGGGCTGACGGATCGAGCCACCGGTGTCGGAGCCGAGGGCGAAGGGTGCCTCGTGCGCGGCGACGGCTGCTGCCGAACCACCGCCGGACCCGCCGGGGATCCGGTCGAGGTCCCACGGGTTGCGCGTCGGGCCGTACGCCGAGAACTCGGTCGTCGAGCCCATCGCGAACTCGTCCATGTTGGTCTTGCCGAGCGGCACGAGGCCGGCGGCGCGGAGCTTCGCGACCGGGGTGGCGTCGTAGGGCGGCCGCCAGCCCTCGAGGATCTTCGACCCCGAGGTGGTCGGCATGTCCTGCGTGCACAGGACGTCCTTGATCGCGATCGGCACACCGGCGAGTGCACCGAGGTCGTCGCCCGCGGCGCGGCGCGAGTCGATCGACCGCGCCGCCGCGAGGGCGTTCTCGTTGACGTGCAGGAACGCGTGCACGTCGCCGTCGACCGCTGCGATCCGGTCGAGGTGGGCCTGGGTGGCCTCGACGCTCGAGACGTCGCGCGCCACGAGGGCGTCGGCGAGGGCGGCCGCGCTGAGGCGGGTGAGGTCGTCGGTCACTGTTCTTCTCCCAGGATGGCCGTCACGCGGAACCGTTCGCCGTCGGAGTCGGGCGCACCGGAGAGCGCCTGCTCCTGTGTCAGCGTCTGCCCCACCACGTCGGGTCGGGTGACGTTGCCGAGCGGCACCGGGTGGCTCGTCGCCGGGACGTCGTCGGTCGCGACCTCGGCGACCTTGGCGACGCTCTCGACGATGTGCGACAGCTCCCCGGTCAGCTTCTCGATCTCGTCGGGCGTGAGTGCGATACGTGCGAGGTTCGCCAGGTGGGCGACCTGCTCGCTCGTGATGTCAGGCATGGTGCTCCGTCGATCGGTTCGTGGAATGCGCACCAGTCTATTGGCCGCGTCCGGCGGCGGCACCACGGTGACCGGGGCTGTGGAGAACCGGTACGGAGGCCCGGTGCCGGTCCGGCGGACCGGCACCGGGCCTCCAGACCGTCGCGTCCTCGCCGCCGCCTACCCGTGCGACGGTGGCTGCTGGGCCGTCCCGCCGGTTCCGGTTCCCGGGGCGCCGCCGGACGTGCCCGTCCCGGTCGACGTCGCGCCGGCAGCCGCGCCCGGCTGCGAGCCGGCCCCGGCGGCCCCGCCCTGCGCGGGCGCGCCCGTCGTCGTGCCGCCGGTCGTGCCCGCGGTGGACGACCCCGGCGCGGAGGGCGCCTGGGCGCTCGTCCCCGGCGCCGCCTGGTCGCCGCCGGTCGCCGCGTCCGACGCCGACCCGCCAGCGGACTGCGCGGACCGCGACGTCGAACCGATCATCGCCGGATCGGGCTCGGGCAGCGCTCCCCCGCCGTACCGCTGGTCGAGCCACGACATCATCGAGCGGCCCACGCCGAACTTCGCGCTGTACCCGGTCGTGCCGTGCGGGAACGGCGTGTTCGCGAGGCCGACGAGCCCCCTGACGTTGCCGACCCACGTCGCGTTCGTGTACTTCGTGCTCGACGTGACGAGCCAGTTCTGCGTGTCCGCGTCGGTCGTGCCGGTCTTGGCGAACTTCGGGGTGCTGTCGCCGGGGTTCGCGGCGGCCGCCGTGCCGTCGCCGGTCAGGACGCCCTGCAGCGCGTAGTCGACCGTCCCGGCGACCTCGGCGGAGACGCCCCGGGTGCAGGTGGACGGCGTCGGGGTGATCGTCGTGCCGTCGGCTTCGCGCACCGAGTCGATCACGGTCGGCGAGCACACGACGCCGCCGTTCGCGAAACCGGCGTAGGCCTCGGCCAGGTCGATCGGCGAGAGCGGGTTGGTGCCGAGCACGGACGCCGGGTTGGACGCCGGGGCCGAGCCGTCCGCCTGGTGGATGCCCATGGCCTGCGCGAGGTCCTTGATCTTGCAGAGGTCGAGCTGCTTCGCCATCGCGCCGAACGCGGTGTTGATCGACTCCGAGGTCGCCGCCTGGACGCTCATGCTCGCCGGGACGGCCTCGGCGTTCGAGACCGGCCAGGGGGATCCGCCGAGCGCCTCGCAGGAGTTGGTGAACTCCGACTGCTGGAACAGGTGCTCGCCCGTCGGCACCGACTCGGACAGCGTGTGCCCGGACGCCAGCCACTCCGCCAGGGTGAACACCTTGTAGGTGGAGCCGGTCTGGAACCCCCCGGAGTTGCCGTAGGCGGTGTCGGCGTTGTAGTCGATCGCGGTCGCGCCGGGGCCGGCGTTGTCGCTCTGCGTGTACGTGGTGTTCTGCACCATCGAGAGCACCCGGCCCGTCCCCGGCTCGACGGTGACGTTCGTGCCGCCCAGGTCCACGCCGTCCATCGTCGACGGCACGTAGGACGACAGTGCCGACTGGGCCTGCGCCTGCAGGTCGAGGTCGAGCGACGTGTGGATCTCGAGGCCCTTGGTGTCGAGGGTCTCGATGCGCTGCGCGGCGGTCTTGCCGAACGCCGGGTCCTGCAGCACCTGGTCGCGGACGTAGTCGCAGAAGTACCCCGCGTCGTACGCACTCGCCGCCGCCGAGCAGCCGTTCGCGGTGTCCGTGATCTGCGGCGTGACCGGGGTGGCCTTCGCCTGGTCGAGCTGCGCCTTCGAGATGTCGTGGTGCACGTACATCCGCTGCAGGACGTAGTCGCGCCGGGTCTTCGTCGCGGCGTAGCCGTTCGCCGCACCGTTGTCCTTGTCGTCCGGCTCGTCGATGCGCAGGTTCGCCGGGTTGTTCAGGATCGCGACGAGGGTCGCCGACTGCGGGAGCGAGAGGTCCTTCGCGTGGACGCCGAAGTAGTACTCGGCGCCCGCCTCGGCACCGTAGACACGCCCGCCGAGCCCGACGAGGTTCAGGTAGCCGGTGAGGATCTGGTCCTTCGAGTACTTCTTGTCGACCGCGATGGCGTAGCGCATCTCCTGCAGCTTGCGCTGCGGGGTCACCCCGGCGGCGTCCTGGTAGCACGCCGCGACCTTCGCCTGTGTCGCGGCCGCCGTCGCGCCCGTGAGCTCCTCGCACTGCTGCACGAGGACGTTCTTCACGTACTGCTGCGTGATGCTCGAGCCGCCCTGCACGTCGCCGCCGACGACCGTCGCCGCGACGCCGCGGACGGTCCCGAGGACGTCGATGCCGCCCTCGTCCTCGAAGCGCGGGTCCTCGGTGTCGATCGCGGCACGCTTCAGCGACTCGGCCATGGCGTTCGAGGCGACGTCGGTCCGGTTCTCGGCGTAGAACGACGCGATCTTGACCTGCTGCCCGTCCTTCGTGGCGTAGACCGACGACACCTGCTGCGGCGTCTGGATGTCGAGGTAGCTCGGCAGGTCCTCGAAGAACGACACCGCGCCGGAGGTCCCCTCGCCCGCGACCGCCACCGCCGGGGTCACCGCGACCGCCACCAGCAGGCCGGCGAGCCCGGACATGGCGACGAAGGTCGTGAGGGCACCGGTCCACCGCAACGCACGCATGGCGGCACGGTACGGGTGCGGACTGGGGTCGTTCTGCCGTGGGACGGCCGGGGGCTGCGGCGGCGCACAGGATCGCCCACAGGGACGGGTCAGTCGCGGGGTTGGAGGTCCTGAGGACGCAGGAGGTACATGTCGGGCAGGGGCTGCGCGGTGCCGTCACCGCCCTGGCCGCGCCGGGCCTGGTGCCGGACGAGGTCCCCCCGCCCGATGCCGATCAGGGCGACGTCGTGCAGCGAGGCCGTCCCGGGCTTGAGGTAGTCGTTGTGGCCGACCGGACGACGGAACAGGCCCGTGTCCACGCCCGCGGTGTCGGCCGAGAGGTCGAGGACCGTCGAACCGAACCCCGCGGAGCCCGGGTCGGTCCCGAAGTACCCCGAACCGGCGATCGGGTCGCTGTGCGCGTCCCCGACGTAGACCTGCCCGGTCCGGACCGCGAGCTCCGCGGCGGACTGCACCTCGCTGCCCGGCGAGCCGAGCACCGTGAGCGAGTCAGCCCGCATGTGCCCCGACGACAGCGCCATCAGCGCCGTCGTCGATCCGTAGGAGTGCGCGACGACGTTCAACCGGGGTCGGTCGGCGCCGCGGACGGCGTCGAGGCCGTCGACGACGCGTTCCAGCCGGTCCGCGCCGGTCCGCGCGAGCCCGAGCGACAGGATGTTGGACATGTCGGGCGTGCGGTAGCCCATCCAGGCGAGCACCGCCGTACCGCCCGTCGTGACGCCGGTGCTGCCGTCGCCGTCGCCGTCGCCGCTGGCCGGCGCGCCTCGGCCGGTGCGGGTCTCGGCGAGCGCCGACACCGCCGTCTGCTCGTCGTACAGGTCGCTCGCGGTGTCGGTGAAGTCGTGCATCTGCCCGGTCACGGTGAAGAACATCCCCGGGACGACCACCGAGACGTCCCGGGCGCTCGCCAGGTCTCCGATGGCGACGGCCGCGCGCCCGGTACCCCGGGTGTCGAGGACGACCAGGCGTCGGGGCCCCTCGCCGGGCTCCTGGTGCAGGGCGTCCCGGACCTGCTCGAGCATCGCGGTGCGGGCGGTGGTCGGACCGGACTCGGCGCCCGCGGTCGCCGTCGCATCGTCGGTCAGCCCGGCGTCGAGGGTCGTCCGGTTGGCACGGTCACGGACGTCGTACGGCACCCCGTCCAGGTTGCCCACGACCGCGGGCGCGGACGCGATCAGGCGCTCCCGCGTGGCAGCGCTCAGCGCACCCCACCACCGAGCCACGGAGATCGCCGTCGGTGGCCGGTCCTGCGCGGTCGCGAGCACGCGCTCGTCCGAGTCGGCGCGCGCCAGGTCGCCCGGACCGGCCGTGCCGAGCGCGTCGAGGAACGCAGCACCCTGCGCGACCGCCAGTCGGTCCGGGTCGGCGTGACCACGGTCCGCGTCGGTCCCGGTGACGTGCAGGACGCCGTGCGCCGCCGCGTCCAGGACGTGGGACTCCGGACCGGGCACGGCGGGGGCCTCGACCACTCCCGACGAGTGCATCGAGGCGGTGAGTAGCAGGGCCGCAGCGATGAGCAGCAATCAGGTCTCCCCGGGAAGGCCGTGTCGTCGACCCCCTCAGGCGACGATTGATGCCCTTTCGAGTGTAAGGAGAATGTGCTCGCCAGGGGATGCGTCCTGCAACTTGCCCCTCGAACTGGGTACGGATCGCGATCGCTCGTCCGCGGTCGGCGGCGCGTCGCTCACGGCGAGCCGCGCAGCGCCGTGCTGCGCTGTGCCGTCCGGCGCTGTGCCAGCCTGCTCTGTGCCGTCCCGCTAGTCGGCCGTGTCTCCGTCGCCGGTCCCCTGGCCCGCGGCCGCGTCGGAGGACTCCGCTGCGTCCGTCTGGGCCGTCCCCAGGGCACCGGGCCCCTCGGTCACGAGCAGGCGGAACTGCTCGGCGTCGATGATCCGCAGCCCGAGCTGCTCGGCCTTCGTGAGCTTCGACCCGGCACCGGGACCAGCGGCGACGAAGTCCGTCTTCTTGCTGACGCTCGACGCGGCCTTGCCGCCGGCGGCGATGATCGCCTCCTGTGCCCCTTCGCGGGTGTAGCCCTCGAGCGAACCGGTCGCCACGACCGTGACCCCGCTGAGGACTCCCCCCTCGACCGCGGCGCCGGGGCCCGGGTGGTCCGGCGTCGTGAACTGCACGCCGGCCGCGGTCCACCGGTCGATGATCTCGCGGTGCCAGTCGACGGCGAACCAGTCGAGCAGTGCGTCGGCGATGATCCCGCCGACCCCGTCGACCGCCGCGAGCTCCTCGCGCGACGCGTTCCGGATCCGGTCGAGCGACCCGAAGTGGTTCGCGAGCGCCCGGGCGGCGACCGGACCGACGTGCCGGATGCTCAGCCCGACCATGATCCGCCAGAGCGGCTTCGTCTTCGCGGCCTCGATGTTCGCGAGCATCTCGAAGGCGTTCTTGGACGGGTAGCGGCTCGGCTCCCCGGTGTACTCGGCACCGCGGGCGTCGGCGTCGAACGGCGGGTCGGTCTTCTTGCGGGCACGACTGAACGGGGTCACGCGCTTCGGGGTGCCGTCGTCGTCGGACTTCTCCATGCCGGTCTCGGCGTCGCGGACGATGACCTCGATGGGGACGATGTCCTCCATCGTCAGGTCGAACAGGCCGGCCTCGGTGACGAGCGGCGGCTGCTCCGGGTGCAGCGGCTGCGTGAGTGCGGCCGCGGCGACCTCACCCAGGCCCTCGATGTCGAGGGATCCGCGCGACGCGATGTGCTCGACGCGGCCCCGGACCTGCGCCGGGCAGCTCCGAGCGTTCGGGCAGCGGAGGTCCTTGTCGCCCTCCTTCGCAGGGGCGAGGGGTGTGCCGCACTCCGGGCACTCCGAGGGCATCACGAACTCGCGTTCGGTGCCGTCGCGCAGTTCGACGACCGGACCGAGGACCTCGGGGATGACGTCGCCGGCCTTCCGGAGCACGACCGTGTCGCCGATCAGGACGCCCTTCGCCTTCACCACGTCCTGGTTGTGCAGGGTCGCCTGACGCACGACGGACCCGGCGACCTCGGCCGGCTGCATCACGGCGAACGGCGTCGCACGGCCAGTCCGCCCGACGCTGACGACGACGTCGAGGAGCTTCGTGTGGACCTCCTCCGGCGGGTACTTGTACGCGATCGCCCAGCGCGGCGCGCGGGAGGTCGACCCGAGCTCCTCGTGCAGGGCCAGGTCGTCGACCTTCACCACGACGCCGTCGATCTGGTGCTCGACCGAGGCCCGACGCTCCCCCGTGGTCCGGACGAAGCCGAGGACGTCGTCCACGGTGTCGAACACCCGGTAGTGCGAGCTCGTCGGCAGGCCCCAGGTCTGCAGCAGCTCGTACACCTCGGACTGGGAGTGCACCTCGGTGTCGCGCTCGAGCTCGCGCACCGGCCACGCGCCGATGCCGTGCACGAGCATGCGGAGACGTCGCAGGCGGTCGACCATGAGCGCGCGCTTCGCCTCGGACTTGCCCTCTTCCTTCTGGCGCAGCGAGCCGGCGGCGGCGTTCCGCGGGTTGGCGAACACCCGCTCCCCGGCTTCGCGCTGCCGGGCGTTGAGCTCGTCGAACTGGGCGACGGGGAAGAAGATCTCACCGCGGACCTCGACGATCGCGGGGTGCCCCTCGCCGGAGAGACGGTCCGGGATGGTCCCCATGGTGCGCACGTTGCCGGTGACGTCCTCACCCACGACGCCGTCACCGCGGGTCGCCGCCGAGACGAGGCGACCGTGCTCGTACCGCAGGTTGATCGCGAGTCCGTCGATCTTCAGCTCGGTCAGGAAGCGGATCCGCTCCGACCCGGCGTCGCGCTGCACCTTGTCGGCCCACTCGGTGAGCTCCTCGGGGCTGAAGACGTTGTCGAGGCTCAGCATCCGCTCGGCGTGCTCGACGGGAGCGAACTGCACGGTCTGGGCTTGTCCGCCGACGGTCTGCGTCGGGCTGTCCGGGGTGAGCAGGTCGGGGAAGCGCTGTTCGATCGCGTCGAGGCGGTGGACCATCGCGTCGTACTCGCCGTCCGCCACCGTCGAGCCGTTGCCCTCGTAGTACTCGTCACGCAGCTCGTTGATGCGCACCCGCAGGCGTTCGACCTCCCGCTGGGCCTGCGCGGCGTCGAGGTCGGCCGGGGCCAGCGTCTCGAACGTCGAGTCGGCCGAGTCGGGGGTCGTGTCGCTCATGCCTCAGTTCTACCGTGCACCGCCGACCCCGCGCGCAGCGGGCGGCGACACCGCAGCGGAGCCGACCGCGGCACCCCGGCGGACCGGGCTCAGACGGCCGCGGGAACCACCGAGACCGTGCGGTCGATCGTGCACTGCCCGAGCACCCGGGTCCCGACGTACACGACCGCGGTCTGTCCGGGGGCGACGCCCGACAGCGGCTCGTCGACGTCGATCACGAGCTCGCCGTCCGACACCCGCGCCGTCGCCGGCACCGGGTCCGCGTGCGCCCGGATCTGCACGTCGCACGCGAAGGGCTCGGACGGGTCGACGGGCGCCGTGCCCGCCCAGGTGTACCGGGACCCGGCCATCGACCGGACGTCGAGGGCCTCCTTCGGTCCGACGACGACGGTGTTGTCCTTCGGTCGGATCTCCAGCACGAAGCGCGGCTTGCCGTCCGGCGCCGGGCGGCCGAGGTGCAGGCCGCGGCGCTGCCCGACCGTGTAGCCCGTCGCGCCCTCGTGCTCGCCGACGACGGTGCCGTCGCGCTCGACGACCGACCCCGGCTCGGCGCCGACGCGATCGGCCAGCCATCCGCGGGTGTCCCCGTCCGGGATGAAGCAGATGTCGTAGGAGTCGGGCTTCTGCGCGACCGTGAGCCCGCGCGCCGCGGCCTCGGCCCGGACCTCGTCCTTCGACGGCGTCGCACCGAGCGGGAACATCGCGTGCTCGAGCTGCTCGGCCGTGAGCACGCCGAGCACGTAGGACTGGTCCTTCGCCCAGGCCGCCGAGCGGTGCAGCTCGCGTGCACCGTCCGTCCCGGTCACGATCGAGGCGTAGTGGCCGGTGCAGACGGCGTCGAACCCGAGGGCGAGCGCCTTCTCGAGCAGTGCCGCGAACTTGATCCGCTCGTTGCAGCGCATGCAGGGGTTCGGGGTGCGGCCGGCCTGGTACTCCGCGACGAAGTCGTCGACGACGTCCTCCTTGAAGCGCGCTGAGAAGTCCCACACATAGTACGGGATCCCGAGCGCCGAGGCGGCTCGCTGCGCGTCCATCGAGTCCTCGATGGTGCAGCAGCCGCGGCTCCCGGTGCGGAGCGTGCCCGGCATCCGGCTCAGCGCCAGGTGCACGCCGACCACGTCGTGCCCGGCGTCGACGGCCCGCGCCGCGGCCACCGCCGAGTCGACCCCACCGCTCATCGCCGCAAGTACACGCATGCATCCAGGGTAAGCGCATCCCCCGACGAGTCCAGGCGTACCGTTGCCCGACGATGACCAGCACGACGAACGACGCCTTCGACCGCCGCGGCGTCCTGCTCTCCGGCTTCCTGCCCGCGGCGCTCTTCGCGATCGGCGAGGGGGCGATCATCCCGATCATCCCGATCGCCGCCGACTCCCTCGGCGCGAGCCTGGCGTTCGCGGGCTTCGTCGCCGCGCTGATCCTGGTCGGCGAGCTCATCGGCGACGTGCCCTCCGGCGTCGTGGTGGGGCGGATCGGGGAACGGAACGCGATGATCGGCGCCGCGGTGGTGTCCGTGGTCGGTCTGCTCGTCTGCGTCGTCTCGCCGAGCCCCTGGGTGCTCGCCGTCGGGGTGTTCCTGGTCGGCGTCTCGACCGCGGTCTTCGCGCTCGCCCGGCACGCCTACATGACGACCGCGATCCCCCTCCGGATCCGGGCCCGCGCCTTGTCGAGCCTCGGCGGCGTCTTCCGCTTCGGCTACTTCGTCGGTCCCTTCCTCTCGGCCGGCGTGGTCCACCTGACCGGCACGACGCAGAGCGCCTTCTGGATCCACGTGGTCTGCTGCCTGGCGGCGGCGGTGGTGCTCCTCGTCCTGCGCGACCCCGCGACCGGCGAACGCGGTCTGCGGTTGCCGAGCCGAGCCTCCAGACCGGACGCGACGAACGCAACCGGCCCGACGAACGCGACCGGCCCGACCAGCGCAACTGACACGACCGACGCGACCCGACGCTCCGCACCCGGACCGCACCCCGACGAGCCGCCCACGGACACCGGCGCGCATTTCGTCGAACGCGAGGCGCACGGCCTCTTCCGCACCATCCGCGAGAACCGGGCCGTCCTCGCCAGGCTCGGCAGCGGTGCGGCCCTGATCGGCGCGCTCCGCGCCGGACGCCAGGTGATCCTGCCGCTCTGGGCGGTCAGCGTCGGGCTCGACGACGCGTCGGCTGCGCTCGTCATCGGCATCGCCGGAGCCGTCGACTTCGCCCTCTTCTACACGAGCGGGCAGATCATGGACCGCTGGGGTCGACTCGCGAGCGCCCTGCCGTGCATGCTCGGGCTCGCCGTGAGCTACTTCCTGCTCGCATGGAGCGGGCACCTCGACGCGAAGGTCGGCTGGTTCGTCGCCATCGCGATCGGCATGTCGCTCGCCAACGGGGTCGGCAGCGGCATCCTGATGACGCTCGGGGCGGACCTCGCACCGCGAGGGAACCCGGCACCGTTCCTCGGTGCGTGGCGCTTCACCGGGGACTTCGGGTCCGCGGCGGCGCCGCTGCTGATCTCCGGTGTCACCGCGGTCGCGTCGCTCGCGTTGGCGAGCGGGGTCATGGGGGTGCTCGGTCTGGTCGGTGCGGGGGTGCTGCTGCGCTACGTGCCGCGGTACCTGCCACGTCGGTTGCGTTGACGGCGTCGGTCCCGTCGGTCCCGTCGGGGCGGCCGGGAGGCGCGGCTGCTGCCCGCCCCGCACCTCCCGCTCGGTAGACTGCCGCTGCTCGCGGGAGTGGTGGAATCGGTAGACACGCAGGATTTAGGTTCCTGTGCCCCAGGCGTGAGGGTTCGAGTCCCTCCTTCCGCACCGTGCTCGGCTCGCTCGGCCCGGCTCTGCTCGCTCGGCCTGGCTCGGCTCGGCTCGGCTCGGCGAAGTCAGCCCACCGACGGATGGGCCGGTCACCGCCGGGCGGTACCCTCGTCAGGCGGGAGCCTCCCCGTGCCCCGCCCCGACACGACCGGAAGAACCATGCACTCCGTCGCACTCGCCCTGATCCCGTGGCTCGACCCGCAGTACATCCTCGACCACTTCGGGGCCATCGCCGTGCTCGTGGTCTGCGCCATCGTCTTCGCCGAGACCGGCCTGCTCATCGGCTTCGTCTTCCCCGGTGACAGCCTGCTCGTCATCACGGGCCTCTTCGCCTTCGACCGCGGGGGCCAGATCGGCGGCATCCCCATCTGGGTGGCCGCACTGATGATCGGCGCCGCGGCGTTCCTGGGCGGTGAACTCGGGTACTACATCGGCAAGAAGGCCGGGCCCCCGATCTTCGAGCGCAAGGAGAGCGGACTGTTCTCGAAGGAGAACGTCGACCGCACGAACGCGTTCTTCCACCGCTTCGGCCCGCTCGCGGTCATCCTCGCCCGCTTCGTCCCCGTGGTCCGCACCTTCCTGCCGATCGCGGCCGGGGTCGGGCGCATGAACTACAAGAAGTACTCGCTGTACAACGCCATCGGCGCGGTCGTGTGGGGCGTCGGCGTGACCTTCCTCGGGTACTTCCTCGGCTACATCCCGCCGATCGCCTACGTCGTGCGGAACTACATCGACGTGATCCTCATCCTCGCGGTGCTCGTCACGGTCGTCCCCGCCGGGCTGCACTACTGGCGGACCGCGCGGAAGGCCAAGCACGCCGCCGAGGCCGAGGAGGCCGCGCAGCACGGTGGCGTCGAGCGCGGGACCGCGGACGGCGCGGGGCGTCCGGCCGGGCAGTAGTCGCCGCGCCGCGCCGCTGTCGGCGCCGGGGTCGGTCGGCGCGCGGCATCTCGTGCCGCCGTCGGCGCCCGGGTCGGTCGCCGCGCGGCATCTCGTGCCGCCGCACAACCGAAGGCACCTCGCGCCACGGAGTTCCGTGGCGCGAGGTGCCGTTCGTTGTGCGGGGTCCCGCGCGCCTCGCCGCGTCAGACCCCGAAGTACTCCCGCACGATCGGCGCGATCCCCCGGAACGCCTTCGACCGGTGGGACAGCGCGTTCTTCTCGTCGCGCGTGAGCTGCGCTGCCGAACGGTCGGCGTCGTCGGGCTGGAACACCGGGTCGTACCCGTGCCCGCCGTCCCCGACCGGCTCCGTCAGGACCGCACCGTTCCAGACGGCCTCGAACAGGTGCTCGGTGCCGTCCGGCGTGACGAACGCCGCCGCGCAGACGAAGGCGGCGGTGCGCTCGACCACGCCCTCAAGCTCGTGGAGCAGGAGCGCGATGTTGTCCGCGTCCACCCGCGTCCCGGCGTACCGGGCGGAGTGGATACCGGGCGCCCCACCGAGTGCGTCGACCGCGATCCCGGAGTCGTCGGCGAGCGCCGGCAGCCCGGTGTGCGCCACTGCCGCACGTGCCTTGATGAGCGCGTTCGCCGCGTAGGTGTCGCCGTCCTCGACGGGCTCCGGACGGTCGTACCCGACGAGCTCGACCCCCTCGCCGAGCGCCTCGCCGAGGATCCCGCGCAGCTCGACGACCTTGCCCTGGTTGTGCGTCGCCAGGACGACGGTGCGCCCGGTCACGCGAGGCCCAGCACGTCGCGCTGGATCGCCGCGAGCGACCGGTTGCCCGCGAGGCCGAGGTCGAGCAGCGTGTTCAGCTCGTCGCGGTCGAACGGTGCGTGCTCGGCGGTGCCCTGCACCTCGATGAACCTGCCGGAGCCGGTCGTCACGATGTTCATGTCGGTGTCGGCCGCGGAGTCCTCGGTGTACGCCAGGTCGAGCATCGGCTCCCCCTTGACGATGCCGACCGAGATGGCCTGCACGCTGTCGGTGAGCGGCGTCGCCTTCTTCGCGATGAAGCCCTTGTCGCGGCCCCACTCGATGGCGTCCGCCATCGCGACGTAGGCGCCGGTGATCGACGCCGTCCGCGTGCCGCCGTCGGCCTGCAGCACGTCGCAGTCGAGGACGAGGGTGTTCTCGCCGAGGCCCTTCATGTCGACCACTGCACGCAGGGACCGGCCGATCAGCCGCGAGATCTCGTGGGTCCGTCCACCGACCTTGCCCTTGATCGACTCGCGCTGCATGCGCTCGTTCGTCGACCGCGGCAGCATCGAGTACTCGGCGGTGACCCACCCGGTGCCCTTGCCGGCCATCCAGCGCGGGACGCCGTTCGTGAAGGACGCCGTGCACAGCACCTTCGTGTTGCCGAACGAGATGAGCGCGCTGCCCTCGGCCTGCGCGCTCCACCCCCGCTCGATGCTGACCGGACGGTGGTCGGAGGCGCTGCGGCCGTCGATGCGGGTGCTCATGGGGTCCTTTCGGTTCGGGGCAGCGTGATCGCCCCGGTCTGGAGGTGTCCGACGCTCGAGACCTCGGGACCGAGGAAGCGCCGGGCGAGCCGGATGAAGCCGTTCTTGTCGTCGCCGGTGGCCTCGAACGCGTACGTCGGCGGCTCGGGAGTGGTGCGTTCGAGCCCGTGCTCCACGAGCCGGCGGTACACGTCGTTCGCAGTCTCCTCGGCACTCGACACCAGCGTGACGTCCGGGCCCATCACGTACTGGATCGCCGCGGACATCAGCGGGTAGTGGGTGCAGCCGAGCACGAGCGTGTCGACGTCCGCCTCGCGGATCGGGGCGAGGTACTGCGCCGCGACCTCGCGCAGCGCCGGCGACGAGGTGTCCCCCGCCTCGACGAACTCGACGAAGCGCGGGCACGCGGCGAGGGACAGGGTGACGTCGGCGGCCACGGCGAAGGCGTCCTCGTAGGCCCGCGAGGCGATGGTCCCCACCGTGCCGATCACCCCGATGCGTCCGGTGCGGGTCTGCTTCACGGCCGCGCGGGCAGCCGGCTGGATCACCTCGACGACGGGGATGCCGTACGCCTGCTCGTAGCGTTCCCGGGCATCGCGGAGCACGGCGGAGGACGCGGTGTTGCACGCGATGACGAGCGCCTTCACGCCCTGGTCGACGAGGTCGTCCATCACCTCGAGCGCGTACCGCCGGACGTCGGCGATCGGCTTCGGGCCGTAGGGCGAGTGCACTGTGTCCCCGACGTACCGGATGCTCTCGCGCGGCAGCTGGTCGATGATCGCCCGCGCGACCGTCAGCCCACCGACGCCGCTGTCGAAGACTCCGATCGGTGCATCCGTCACCCCACCAGCGTACCGAGCCGCACCCGCCCGGCCCCGCGCCTGCCCCGCTCCCTTCGCCCTCCCCTCCCCGAGCGGGCGGAATGCACGACCCGCTTCCGCGCCCCCCCGCCGCTTCCGCCCGCTCAACGAGGTGCCCGAGCGCACACCCCTCCTCCTCCCGCGAGCGGGCGGAACCCACCGCCGTCGTCCCGCTCCCGGACGACTTCCGCCCGTTCGCCACCGTCCCCGCGACCAAACACCCTTCTCCTCCCACGAACGGGCGGAACACGCCACCCACATCCGCACTCTCTGGAGCTTCCGCCCGCTCGCCACCCTCCACCCGCCGATTTCCCCCGCGAGCGGGCGGAACGAGTCGGTCCACGCGCGGGCGCGTGCAGGTTCAGCCCGCTCACGCTCCGCTCACGCCAGACGCCGGCAATCCGTGGACCGCACCGGCCGGGAGGCACCACCCAGCCCCGGCACGCACGGCCACCGGGTCGCGCGGTCGCCTCCCCTCGTTGCCGAGCGGGCGGAACCGGTCCGGACCGACACCGCGTCGCGCCGCTTCTGCCCACTCGCCGACCGGGCGGAAGCGGTCCGGACCGACACCGCGTCGCGCCGCTTCCGCCCACTCGCCGAGCGGGCGCGGCAGGTTCCACCCGCTCGCGACCACCCACACCCGCTCGCCACGCCCCCACCGACGGCGCGAGCCCCCACGCACCCGCCCCCGCACACCCGCTCCGCGCTTCCGCACCACGACGTCACTAGTGTCGGAGGCGTGACCAGCGCGCTCCTCACGGACCAGTACGAACTCACCATGGTGGACGCCGCCCTCAAGGACGGCACCGCCGATCGACGCTGCGTGTTCGAGGTGTTCGCCCGTCGCCTGCCGGACGGCCGCCGCTACGGGGTCGCCGCGGGCCTCGGACGCTTCCTCACGGCGCTGACCGAGTTCCGGTTCGGAGACGAGGAGATCGGCTTCCTCCGCGACCGCAACGTCATCGACGAGGGCACCGCCCGCTGGTTGGCGGACTACCGCTTCACGGGTGACATCCGCGCCTACCGCGAGGGCGAGGTGTTCTTCCCCAACTCCCCCGTGCTCCAGGTCGAGGGCACCTTCGCCGAGTCGGTGGTCCTCGAGACCCTCGCGCTGAGCATCTTCAACGCCGACTCGGCCATCGCCGGCGCCGCCGCCCGCATGGTGTCCGCTGCCGACGGCCGACCGCTCGCCGAGATGGGCTCGCGCCGCACCGGTGAGTGGAACGCCGTCGCCGCCGCCCGAGCCGCGTACATCGCGGGCTTCGGCGCGACGAGCAACCTCGAGGCCGGCCGCACCTGGGGCATCCCGACGATGGGCACCGCCGCGCACGCGTTCACGCTCCTGCACGACTCCGAGGAGGCCGCGTTCCGCTCCCAGCTCGACGCCCTCGGCGACGGCACCACGCTGCTCGTCGACACGTACGACATCGAGGCGGCGGTGGAGACCGCCGTCCGGCTGACGAACGGCCGACTCGGCGCGGTCCGCATCGACAGCGGCGACCTCCCGAGCGTCGTCGCCGCGGTCCGGGCACAGCTCGACCGGCTCGGAGCACCCGCCACGAAGATCACCGTGACGAACGACCTCGACGAGTACACGATCGCCGCCCTCCGCGCCGCACCGGTCGACTCCTACGGCGTCGGCACGAGCGTCGTCTCCGGCTCGGGCCACCCGGCGGCGGGCATGGTGTTCAAGCTCGTCGCGCACCGGACCCCGGCGGGTGACGAGTGGGTCCCCGTCGCCAAGAAGTCCGCGGACAAGGCGTCGACCGGCGGTCGCAAGGAGGCCGGTCGTCGCCTCCGCAACGGCATCGCGACCGCCGAGGTGGTCCTGACGTCGGGTCGCGTCGGCCCCGACGAGCGTCCCCTGCTCGTCCCCGTTGTCGAGCACGGCGAGGTCGACCCGGCGTTCCTCGGGGTCGCCGGCGTCGAGTCAGCTCGCGCGCACCACAAGCGCGCCAAGGCGGAGCTCCCGGTGGACGCGTCCCGCATCGGGCGTGGCGACCCGGCGATCCCGACCCTGGTGATCTAGCGGCCTACTCGGCCTTCATCTTCTCGTAGATGGCCTTGCAGTCGGGGCACACCGGGAACTTCTCGGGGTCGCGCCCGGGCACCCACTTCTTGCCGCACAGCGCCTTGACCGGCTTGCCGGACAGCGCGGACTGCAGGATCTTGTCCTTCTTCACGTAGTGCGAGAACCGCTCGTGGTCGCCGGGCTCGATCGCCTCTTCCTCGAGGAGCTTCTCGAGCTCGCGGTCCATCACGTCGAGGCCGCCGCCGGGTTCCGTCATGCTCATGCGTCCAGGGTACGACGATGCGGCCGGGGCCGCGACGGACGGGAGGCGCGGGGCGGTCCCGCCACGCGCCTCCCGTCCGACGGTGCGTCACCACCGGGACCGACGTGACGGACCCGGCGCGTGCCTCCCGGCCGTCGGTCGCTCAGTTGCGCTGCGCCGCAGCGAGCAGGTCGGGACCGCGCCGGTCGAAGAGCCGACCGCCGACCGCCACGCCGACCACGAGGACGACGACGCCCACGGCGATGCCCACGAGGAGCGTCGCGGTCGCCCAGGGGTCCGGACCCTCCACGGCGGTGAGCACCGCGAGCCAGACGGCGGGGACGAGCGATGCCAGGATGCCGAGGATCATCGTCGTCTGCGCGACCGCAGCGGTCGTGCCGGCGGCCTGCGGCTGCTGGAACGGGTGGTCGCCCGGACGGACCGTCGGGTAGGGCAGCAGGACGGAGACGACGCTCGACAGGCCGAGGCCGGCCAGCAGCGCGCCGACCGCGATCCCCGTGAGTACCGGGAAGGCGGTGGGGTCGCCGGAGAGCGCGGCGGACACGGCGGCACCGGCCACCACGAGCGGCAGACCGACGACCAGCAGGGGCACGAGGCGTCCGAGCCGGTCGCTCCACCCGGGAGCACCCGACGCGACGTGCAGCCAGACCGCGGTGTTGTCGTAGGAGACGTCGTTGTGCGGCAGGAACCCGGCGATGAGCGCCATCAGCGGGAGCGGGACGAGCGCGGTCAGGTGCCACGGCACGCCCGCCACCCCGAGCGGGAGCACGACGAGCGGGACGAACAGGATGACGAGGTAGGACATCCGGTAGCGCGGGTCGCGGCCCCAGTAGGTGAGCGCGCGGGCGGCGACCGCGCCGACCGGCGTGGAGCCGAGCGCGGCGAACCAGCCGAGCCCGCGGTAGCGACGAGTGCTCGCGCGACCGTCCGCGGCCTCGAGCGCCCGACCGACGAGCGCCCACCACGCGAGCGCGAGCAGGGCGATGGTGACGAGCGCGACCAGCAGCTTCAGGACGCCCTCGCCGACGCGGCCGCTCGCGACGTCGGCCGGCACGGCCCAGGCGGCACCCCACGGTGTCCACCCGGCGACGTCGGCGACCCGCTGCAGCTCGGCACTGGCGGGGTCGAGCCAGTCGCCGCGCAGCAGCAGCGACGCCACCGGCAACCCGAGGACGACGATGACCAGGGCGGCGAGCCAGCCGGCGTCCCGCGACCGGTGCGGACCGACGAAGGTCGCACCCACGGCACTGCCGACACGGAGCAGCAGGGCACACGTCACCGTGCCGAGCAGCGCGGCGACGACCGCGAGCACCGCGGTGCCCCCGCTCCGCGACCAGGCGCCGACCTGACCGACCGCGACGACCGCGACGGCGAGCACCGGGACGCCGACGAGCCCGGCGACACCGAGCCCGACGGCGAGCCGGCGGCGGTCGATGCCGTACACGGCGAACCGCCGCGGGTCGAACTGGTCGGTGCGGCCCACGACGAGCGGCACCAGGGTGAGTGCGAGGGACACGAACGTGCCGACGGGGACGGCGACGGAGCGAGCGACCTCGACGGGTGCCGACCGCAGCGCGAGGAGCTCCCCCGCGACCACGACGGCGGCGACCAGACCGAGCAGGGACCCGAGCACGACGAGGACCGACCGCCGGGCTCCGCCGCGGACCTCGCCCGCGAGCAGGTCGACCCTCAGTCGGAGAAGCTGTGCAACCATTCCATGCTCTCTGCCACGACGCGGCCGCCCGCGAGTTCGACGAACTTGTCCTCGAGGCTCTTGCGCCCGCGGACCTGGGCCATCGTGCCGGAGGCGAGGACCTTGCCGCCGACGATGATCGCGACCGAGTCGCAGGTGCGCTGGACGAGCTCCATGGAGTGGCTGGAGAGCACCACGGTCCCGCCACCGCGGGTGTAGCGCCGCAGGATGTCCGTGATGGTCGCCGCGCTCACGGGGTCGACCGACTCGAACGGTTCGTCGAGCACGAGCACGCGCGGCGAGTGGATCAGGGTCGCGGCGAGCGCGATCTTCTTCGCCATGCCGACGGAGTAGTCGGCGACCTGGCGTCCGAGCGCCTCGCCCAGGCCGAACGCCTCGGCCAGGTCGGCGCTGCGCTTCCGGGCCGTCGCGCCGTCGAGGCCGCGGAGGGTCGCCGAGTAGTGCAGCAGCTGCGCGCCGGTGAGCCGGTCGAACAGGCGGAGACGGTCGGGCAGTACGCCCAGTGCACGCTTCGCCGCCGTCGGGTCCGACCAGACGTCGTGGTCGAGGACGGTGACGGTGCCCGCGTCGGGACGGAGGAGACCGGTGACCATCGACAGCGTCGTGGTCTTGCCGGCACCGTTCGGGCCGACGACACCGAAGATCGAACCCTGTCGGATCTCGAGGTCGACCTCGTCGGCGGCGAGCGTCTGGCCGTACCGCTTGACGAGGCCGCTCGCGCGGAGCACGACGGGCTGCTGCGCCTGCGCGGTCTGCGTCGCGGCGGCGGTGGCGGTCGGCTGGCGCTCGGGAGCCCGCTTCTTCTTCGTCGTGGTCTTCGGGGCCGTCGTGGTCGACGTCGGGTCCACGTCGACAGCCGACCCGGTGGCCGCCCCGCCGTCCGTGGTCGTGTCACCGTCGGTGACGCCGGGGCCGTCGGTCGTCGGCGTCGTCGACGCAGCGGACGTGCCCGGGCCGGAGGGGCGCGAGGCGCGACCCTTCCCCTTCGTCCGGCCCCTGCCCTGACCCTTGACCTGGCGCGGAGCGCGGTCCGTCGTCGCGGACGTCGGCGCGGCCGTCGTGGTCGCGTCGTCGGTCATCTCGTCATCATCGGAGGCGTCGTCGCGCGCATCCCCGTCCCCCGTGTCGTCGTCGGCCGCGTCACCGTGCGGTTCGTCCGCCTCGGCCAGCCAGGCGGCGTCGGACGTCGCGTACACGTCGTCGTCATCAGCTGCAGCCACCGCCCCACCGTACCAACGCGCCGGACGCCGCAGACCCCGACCGTCGGCGCGTCCGTGCGGGCTCCGGTACCGGATCGGTCACAGGGTCACGAATTGAGTACGAAGCGCGCACGGGTGTACCCCGGAGCGCGCCCGTTCCGTATCATTCACCAGGGCACGACGGAGTGTTCACCACATGGAAACCTGCTCGGACGGGCTCCCGTGGCCGCTCGTCCCCCGCACGAAGGTGCAGAAGGCGCACGCTCACGGCGAACTCAGACCTGGTGCGAGCACACTCGACGAGGCCCGCCCGTGCCCCACGCGGCGCGCGGGCGGACACCAGAAGGGACCAGCATGACCACGCAGATCGTCATCCTCGCAGCGGGGATGGGCAGCCGGCTCGGCCGCAGCCTGCCGAAGCCGCTGACCGAACTCAGCGACGGCCGCACCATCATGCAGCAGCAGTTCGACAACATCCGCGCCGCGTTCGGCTCGAGCGCCCGCGTCACGATCGTCGTCGGCTACAAGTCCGAGTACATCGTCGAGGCGTTCCCCGAGGCGAACTTCGTGTACAACGAGTCCTACGACTCCACCAACACCTCGAAGAGCCTGCTGCGCGCGCTGAAGGCCACCGGCAAGAGCGGCGTCCTCTGGATGAACGGCGACGTCGTCTTCGACCCGCGCGCCCTCGTCCGCGCCGCCGACCTGATGGACCAGGACCGCTCGTTCGTCAGCGTCAACACCGAGAAGGTCTCCGACGAGGAGGTCAAGTACACCGTCGACGCCCAGGGCTGCATCAAGGAGCTCTCGAAGCGGGTCGTGGGCGGCCTCGGCGAGGCCGTCGGCATCAACTACGTCTCCTCGCGTGACAAGCAGGCGCTCATCCGCCAGCTCGGACGCGTCGACGACCAGGAGTACTTCGAGGGCGGCATCGAGGCTGCCATCGCCGAGGACGGGCTACGCTGGTCGCCGATCGACATCTCCGACCTGTACGCGGTCGAGATCGACTTCGCCGAGGACCTCGAGCGCGCGAACGACCTGTTCGCCTGAACCACCGTCAGGACCCCCTCGGCGGATCCGCCCGGAGGGAAACCGTGACCACAGCGAGTGCGCCGACCGTACCCGCGACGACCGCATCGGCGGCGACGCGGAGTGCCGGTCGGCGCTACCGCCAGGCACTCTGGCTGCTCACCGTCCGCGACCTCCGGGTGCGCTACTCGACGTCGGCCCTCGGGTACCTGTGGTCGATCCTCGACCCCCTGGTGATGTCGGCGATCTACTGGTTCGTCTTCACCCAGGTGTTCCACCGCGGTTCGGTGGGCGAGGAACCGTACATCGTCTTCCTGCTGTCGGCGTTGCTGCCCTGGATGTGGTTCACCGGAGCGGTGTCGGACTCCACGCGTGCCTTCACGAAGGAGGCGAAGCTGATCCGGTCGACGACGATCCCGCGGAGCATCTGGGTCGCCCGGGTGAACGCGTCGAAGGGGATCGAGTTCCTGCTCAGCCTGCCGGTGCTCGCGATCTTCGCGATCGCCACCGGCGCTCACCTGCACTGGGAACTGGCGCTGTACCCCCTGGCCATCGTGCTGCAGGGGGCGCTGGTCTACGGCCTCGGCCTCATCGTCGCGCCGCTGGTGGTCTTCTTCCGTGACCTCGAACGGGCCGTGAAGCTCGTGCTGCGCTTCCTCTTCTACGCGTCCCCGATCATCTACGGGACGCAGGCGCTCCCCGATCGGCTGCACGACATCGCCGCGCTGAACCCGCTCAGCGGCATCTTCGGCCTCTACCGTTCCGCGTTCTTCCCCGGTCAGCTCGACTGGGTCGAGGTCGGCGTGTCGGTGCTCGTCACGGCTGTCGTGCTCGGCGTCGGCCTGGTCGTGTTCCGCCGGAGCGAGCACCGTGTCCTGAAGGAGCTGTGATGACCGCCACCGACTCCACTGCTCCGTCCACGACCGTGGCGCCCGTCATCTCCGTGCGCGACGCGGGCATCCGGTTCAAGCGCAACCGCCGGGCGAGCCGGAGCTTCAAGGACCTGTTCGCCGGGAGCAACCGGCGCAAGCGCGCGGACGAGTTCTGGGCGCTCCGGAACGTGTCCTTCGACGTGCGGCCGGGCGAAGCGATCGGCGTCGTCGGTCGCAACGGACAGGGCAAGTCCACGCTGCTCAAGCTCGTCGCCCAGGTCATGCTGCCGGACGAGGGCCGCGTCCGCGTGAACGCCGGGGTCGCCCCGCTCATCGAGATCACCGGTGGCTTCGTCGGTGACCTGACGGTCCGGGACAACGTGTACCTGACGGCCGGGCTGCACGGGATGTCGCGAGCGGAGATCCGCGACGCGTTCGACGAGATCATCGACTTCGCCGAGATCGGCGACTTCGTCGACACGCCCTACAAGCACCTGTCGAGCGGCATGAAGGTGCGCATCGCGTTCGCCGTGATCTCGCGGTTGGACGAACCGGTGATCCTGGTCGACGAGGTGTTGGCCGTGGGCGACAAGGGCTTCCGCGAGAAGTGCTACAAGCGCATCGAGGAGCTGCTCGCCGGCGGTCGGACGCTCTTCTTCGTCTCGCACAGCGACAAGGACCTGCGCCGGTTCTGCGACCGCGGGCTCTACCTCGACAAGGGTCGGCTGCAGCTCGACGACACGATCGAGGCAGCGCTGGATCGGTACGCGGCGGACCACGGGGCCTGAGCCCCTCCTCCACACCGAGGGCCCGCCTTCCCCTCCTCCACAGGCAGGCGCCCCGGAGGCCTCCCCCGGAGCCCCGACGTCGGCCCCTCCCCCTACCGTGACCGGCATGCACCACCCACCCACGGCCTACGCAGTCCCGTTCACCGTCGACCGATCCGGAGCACCACGTCGCTACGACCTGGTGAACACCGGGCCCGAGCCACTGCACGCGATCTCCTTCACCCACCTCGGCAGCGGCTTCTGTCCGCCGCTGGCGGTGAACCGTCTCGACCCGGGGCGGTCCCTGTCGATCGCGGTGTTCGGCGCGGATCCGGAGCAGACCGGCATCGTGGTCGTCCGGTGGCGTCGCCCCGACCGGTCGGAGTACCTCTGGCGGATGTCCCTGGTCGGCGACCGGCTGGTCGGGCTCGCGTCGTGACGACGGCCGCCGGGTCAGACCTCGCCGCGCTCCTCGGCGACCTCGTGCCAGCGCGCCACGAGTCGGTCCACCGCCGCGTGCAGTCGACGCGTCGCGACGCCCGGCGTCGTGTCGCCGAAGTACCGCTCGACCCAGTGCCGGAGCTTCGCGAGCTCCTCGGCGTCGTTCGCCGCGGCGTCCACCCTCGCGACCACGTCGGCGGCGTCCTCGGCCAGCAGCCAGTTCGCGTCGCCGAGGTACCCGCGCTCGTCCACGTCGGCGTCGGGTGCCGCCGGGCGCGTCACGATGAGGGGCTTGCCGACGGCCAGCCGGTCGTAGATCATCGCGCTGATGTCGGTCACGGCGACGTCGGCGTCCGCCAGCTGCCACCCGAGCTGCGGGCCGTCGTCGTACACGTGGTGCGCGGACGGATCGGCGGCGTTCGCGCTGGCGATCGCCGCGACGATGCGCTCGTGGGCGGCCCGGTAGTCCGGGTCGACGACACCGCTGCGCGGGTGCGGCCGGTACACCAGCCGGTGGCGACCCGAGGCGAGCAGGCGCTCGGCGAGCTCCACCCCGTGCGACACGATCGAGCCGTAGGCAGCGGCCGCGCGGTCCCCCTCCCACGTGGGCGCGTACAGCACGACGGTGCGGTCGTCGTGCGGGTACGGCACGGCGCCGGCGAAGTGGTCGGCCTGCGGACGGCCGATCGCGATCGTGCTCCTGTCGACGTCGTAGTCCCACAGCGCGGAACGCAGGCGGTCCCGTGCGGCGTCCCCCGCGATCAGGGCGTAGTCGTACGCCTTGAACTGGTTCGTGGTCATGTACATCTTGTCGCTCTCGCCGTGGTTGACGAAGACGTGCCACATGCGTCCGTACCGCATCATCTGGAAGTTGCGGGCGTTCTGGTTGACGTACAGGACGATCTTCGGCGCCTGATCCTCGACGAACTGCTCGAGGTCGACCACCTGCCGTGCGTACACCGCAGGGACGGGCGACTCGTCGAGCAGCGTCGTCATCGTCCCGGGGCTGCGCGAGATGATCGCGACGGGGTGCTCGCGGGCGAGTTCCGCCAGCGGCGCGTACCACTGGCGGATCTGGTACATGTTCACCGGGCCGTCGGCGAAGTAGACCGCGACCTCGATCGACCGCGGCGGCAACTGCGGAGCACCGGGCAGACGACGGTCGAGTTCCCGTCGGTTCCGACGCGAACGCAGCAGGCGGCGGGCGAGGCGGATCGCGGTCCGGACGTCCTTGGTGATCGGCATGGTGGTCCTCAGGCTACGGGCGGTTGCTGTGCGGGGTGCTCGACGGCGCGGTCAGCGGAGGGGACGACCCCGACTGCTGCGACACCGAGCGCTGCGAGACCGACGGGGCTCCGGAGCCCCTGGTCGGACGTGGTGGCGGGCTCAGACGACCGGCGGGCGGCCGGCGAGCGTCATCCGGGCGATCGTCAGCCATCCCATCGGCCGCGACGGACCGCAGTCCGCCGTCCAGCCCTCACGGAGACCGGCGAACCAGGTCCGCAGTCGCAGCGGGTGCCGCCACCAGCGGGCGACCTGGATCGCGGCCCACGACCCGACGTACAGCGGTCGCAGCGCCAGCGGCAGGTTGCGTCGGGCCAGGAACACGCGGTTCCGCGCGTTCAGGCGGATGTACTCGGCGTGCCGGGCGGGGTCGATCGCCGGGTGGTGCGCGACCAGGTCGCCGGCGTACCACGCGCGTCGACCGGCATCCCAGACGCGCCACGCGAGCTCGATGCCCTCGTGCGCGTAGAAGTACGGCGCTCCCCAACCGCCGACGGCACGGTAGACGTCCATCGGCAGGAGCACGGCGCCCTCCCACACCGAGAACACCGGCGACGAGTCCGTCGCCGAACCCTTGCGGATCCGCGGCACCCAGCGTCGGGGGTTGGCGGACCCCGTCGGGTCGACCACCCGCGGTTGCACGAGCCCGACCGAGGGGTCGCGGTCGAGCAGCGCCACGGCGTCGCGCAGGAAGGTCGGCGACGGGATCGACGCGTCGTCGTCGAGGAAGAACACGTGGTCGCCGTCGACCACCTCCGCACCGGCGTTGCGGCCGGCCGGGATCCCGACGTTCTCCGGCAGGGCGAGCGCACGGACACCGTCGGGCAGGCCGGCCGGCTCCCAGCCGTTGCCGACGCAGACGACGTCGAGCTCGACGTCCTGCTGCGCGAGCACGCTCGCCAACCCCTGACGGAGATCGTCCGGCCGGGTGCCCTGGGACAGGCTCACCACGGCGATGCGCGGGCGCTGCCGGTGCGGCGGCGCGTTCCGTCGCGCAGTGCCCGGTGTCACGGCCGGCTGCTGGCCCAGCGTCGGTTCCGGTGTCGACCCGGTCATGCACGGACCCGCTTCGACGCCATGATGGCGACGAAGTGACCGGCGGTCGCCAGGACCGCGAGCGGCAACAGCGCACCGACCAGGATACGGTCCGCCAGCGGATGACCGACCACGAGCCCGAGCAGCGCGAACACGAACGCCAGGATCGAGAGCTCGACGGAGTGGTACAGACGGTGGAAGGGCAGGAAACGCGCCGCGCGGCGGAGCGTCGCCAGCCGTCGACCGGAGGGCGCGGTGCCGGCGTCGCGACGGTCGACGAGCTTCTCGAGGCCCGCGTTCGCCCGAGCGACGTGGACCATGTCGTTGAGCGCCTTGTTGAGCACGATCACCAGGCCGAGCGCGCACCCGATCGTCGTCCACATCCAGTCCGCGCCGTGGATCGGCCAGGTCGCGGCCCGGACCCCGAGGGCGATCGGGATGAGCCCCTCGGTCGTGTAGTGCCCGACCTTGTCGAGGAAGACCCCGGCCGGCGACCTGGTACCCCGCCACCGAGCCACCTCGCCGTCGCAGCAGTCCACGAGCATCTGCAGCTGACCGAGCACGAGGGCGAGCAACGCACCCCAGATGCCGGGGATCAGCAGTGCCGCGGCGACGCTCCACCCGACCAGGATCATCAGACCGGTCACCTGGTTCGCCGACACCCGGGTCTTCAGCAGCAGCCAGGTCAGGTACGGCGAGACGTCGCGCAGGTAGAGCGACGCGGTCCAGTGCTCGGCGTTCGCGCGCGAGCGGACCTCGTCGGGTTGGGCGACCGCGCGGAGTTCGGCGATGGAGCTCGGTCGGGCCGCGCCGCGGCCGGAGGTGTCGTGGGTCAAGGGGTCAGGTCACCGTCCCGTGTGCGTGGTCAGCTCGGAGGTCCTGGTCAGGAACCCGATGATGAAGCCGATGCCCCAGCCGACGTGGATGCACGGCAGGACGACGATCAGCCACAGCGTGGTGGCCGGCCCGGAGCGCCGTGCCACGGCGACGGCGCCGACCACGACGAAGAGCAGGTAGACCGCGGGGACGACGAAGCCGAGCGCCGCCCAGGCCACCGGCGACCCGAGCGCGGCGCCGACGATGCCGACGATGCCCGCGACGATCCCGAGCGCCATCGCGGCGACCATGGCCGGCGGGACGAAGTACCGCAGGCCGTTGTTCGCAGGGAACCGGCGAGCGAGTTCGCCGCGCCACAGTCCGGTCGCGACGAACTGCCGGACGAGGCGTCGCAGGCTCGGCCGCGGGCGGTAGGTGACGACGAGTTCCGGGGTGAACCACACCGTGCCACCGGTCTGCCGCAGCCGGCGGTTGAGCTCCCAGTCCTGGCCGCGCTTGATGCCCTCGTCGAAGAGCCCGACCTCGAAGAGCCGGTCGCGTCGGAACACCCCGAGGTACGCGGTCTCGGCCGGTCCGGCCTTGCCGCCGACGTGGTGCGGGGTCCCGCCGAGGCCGACGCGGCTGCCGTACGCGTGCGCGACGGCACGCTCGAACGGCGTGCGACCCTCGGCGCGCATGATGCCACCGACGTTGTCCGCCCCCGACTCGAGCAGCACCCGCACGGCGATCCGCGTGTAGTCGGCGGGCAGCACCGAGTGGGCGTCCACCCGGATGACGATCGGGTGCACCGACGCGCGGATCGCAACGTTCAGCCCGGCAGGTGTGGACCCGACAGGGTTCTCGATGGCCCGGACACGAGGATCGGCAGCGCTCATCTCGGCCACGAGTTCGTTCGTCCCGTCGATCGACGGTCCGAGCGCGAGGATCACCTCGAACGGACCCTCGTAGTCCTGCTCCAGCAGGCTCCCGACCGCGGCACGGACCTCGGTGACCTCGTTGAGCACCGGCATCACGTACGAGACCCCCGGCAGGGGCTGTCCGTCTGTCTGCATGCGGTCCTCGGGGTCGTGGCTGACGCGCGGAGCGCACCGAGAGCCGGCACCGCCCCGGAGAGCAGCCATGAGCCTATCAAGCGGCAGGAGCGCCCACCTGCGTCCCGAGCGGACCGCGCAACACCGGTGGTCGGCGGGCGACCACCGGACGACGGACGGGAGGCGCGGTGCCAGCCGGCACCGCGCCTCCCGTCCGTCGCTCGTCGCGTCAGCTCTTGTAGGTCCCGAGCGTGACGTCGGCTTCGCGTGTCTGACCGTCGCGGACGTACGTGATCGTCGTCTTCGCACCGCCGGCGAAGAAGCGGACCTGCGCGGTCAGGTCGGTGGCGTCCGCCACCGATGCCGAGCCGATCTTCGTGACGACGTCGCCCTTCTGCAGACCGGCGTCAGCCGCCGCTCCGCCGGACGACACCGACTTGATCAGCGCGCCCATCTGGGTGGCCTTCGCGTCCTCGGACGCGTCGCCGACGGTGGCGCCGAGCAGGCCGTGCGTCGCGGAGCCGTTCTCACGGATCTCGTTCGCGACACGCTCGACCAGGTTCGACGGGATGGCGAAGCCGACACCGATGCTGCCGGACTGCGCATCCGACGACTGCGAGCTGCCCGCACTCGCGATGGCGACGTTGATGCCGATCAGCTTGCCCTTGGAGTCGAGCAGGGCGCCGCCCGAGTTGCCGGGGTTGATCGACGCGTCGGTCTGGATGACCGGCAGCGAGACCGTCGTCTTGGTGGAGGACCCACCGTTGCCCGGGAACTCGAAGGGGCTGTCGCTGTTGCCGCCCTCGTTCGAGTCGCCGCCCTGGCTGGGGGCGCTCGAGGCGACCTGGATGCTGCGGTTGAGCGTCGAGACGATGCCGTCGGTGACGGTGTTCGACAGCCCGAGCGGCGCACCGATCGCGACCGCGGTGTCACCGACGTTGAGGTCGGACGAGTTCGCGAACGAGATCGGCTTGGTGCCGGTCGCGTCGATCTTGATCACCGCGAGGTCCACCGTCGGGTCCGTGCCGACGAGCTTCGCCGGGTAGATCCTGCCGTCGGACGTCGTCACCGTGATGGTGCCGTTCGCGCTGTCGCCGTCGAGGGTCACCACGTGGGTGTTCGTGACGATGTAGCCGTCCTTCGTGAAGAAGACGCCGGAGCCGGTGCCGCCCGCGGAGCCCGACGACACGTTGATGGTCACGACCGAGGGCGTGGCCTGGGCAGCGACGGCGGTGACGACGGTGGCGTTGTTGTAGTCGTTGACCGTGAGGTTGCCGCCGCTCTGCGACGAGCCCGAGCCGATGACGGTCGTGCCCGACTGGGAGGCTCCCGCGGCCCAGCCTGCACCACCGCCGACCAGGCCGGCGAGCACCAGCCCGGCGACGATCGGCAGGACCAGCTTGTTGCGGCCGTTCTTCCCGTTCGTGCTCGTGGCGGTCCCGGTCGGTGCACCCGCGGCAGCGCCGCCGAAGTAGTGGCCGTTGCGCTGGTTCGAGCCGTCGACGTCGCCGAAGGCGCTGGCGGACGAGGGCGCCTGGGCGGAGCCGGGGTACGAGGCGCTCTGGGGGGTGCCGTACTGCGAACCGTACTGCGACGTGCCCTGCGCGTACTCGCCGTAGCGCGGGCGGTCGTACTGCCCCTGGCCGGAGCGGTCCTGATCGGTGCCGTACTGCGCCTGACCGTAGGGGGCCTGGCCGTACTGGCTCTGGCTCTGGCTCTGGCTCTGGCTCTGGCTCTGGCTCTGGCTCTGGCTCTGGCTCTGGCTCTGGCCGTACTGGGTCTGCCCGTACGGGCCCTGGTCCTGGCCGTGCTGACCCTGGTCGTACTGGGTCTGGCTCTGGCCGTACTGGGTCTGCCCGTACGGGCCCTGGCTCTGGCCGTACTGGGTCTGCCCGTACTGGCCCTGGTCCTGGCCGAACTGGGTCTGTCCGTACTGGCCCTGGTCCCGGCCGTACTGGTCCTGGCCGTACTGACCCTGGCCGTACGCGCCTGTCGCGGTCTGGTCGTGGTGCGCGTTGTCGGAGCCGTAGGGGCTGGACTGCTGCGCGGCCCCGCTGCCGTCGCGCTCGACGGTCGGGTACGGCGCGGTGTAGCGGTCCGTCGCGTTGTCGCCCCCCGTCGGGATGACGTCGGTCTCACCAGCACGGGCGTGGTCGAACACGTCGGTGTGGTCGTGGTCCGCGTGGCGGTCGGCGGGGAGTCCGGAGACGTCCTGCGTCGACGCGCCCTCGCCGGAGGTGTCGCGCGTGGCGTCCTCGGCAGCGGCCCGGTGGTCGGTGTCCTCGGGGCGGTTGTCATCGCCCTGGCCGTGTGGCGTGGTGTCGGTCATGCTGGACGTGCTCCTTTCAAGCTCCTGCAGTCTTCCGCGTCCACCTGAGCGGTGCTCCTGCTGGGGCTGCAAGCGACCTATGGCGATCTTATGCGTGGGCTGTGGGCGTCCTCCCGGTCTCGCGACGAGACACGACGTGCCGGGGCGAGGCCACTGATCCGTCCTACTAGGTTGGAGTGCTCCAGGGCGTCGATCCGCGCCCGGCGCACCGGAGGGACCCACCATGCACCGCACCGGACCCTGGCTCCGAGCCGCGGAAGGGGCGATGCTGCTCGGCCCCGACGGCGTGCCCGCACCGACCGTGTTCGCCGAGATGAGTGCACTCGCCGCTGCCACCGGGGCGATCAACCTCGGCCAGGGCTTCCCCGACCAGGACGGCCCGGCCGAGGTGCTCGACGCCGCAGTCGACGCGATCCGCCGAGGGGTCAACCAGTACCCGCCCGGACGCGGGGCGCCGGAGCTCCGCGAGGCGATCGCCGAGCACCAGGCGCACTGGTACGGCCTGCGAGTCGACGCGGATCGCGAGGTCCTCGTCACGGCAGGCGCGACCGAGGCCCTCGCCGCCACGCTGCTCGCGTTCGTCGAACCCGGCGACGAGGTGATCACCTTCGAGCCCTTCTACGACGCCTACGGGGCGCTGATCCGCCTCGCCGGGGGCACGCACGTGACGGTGCCCCTGACTGCTCCGGACTTCCTGCCGGACGAGGACACCCTGCGCGCCGCGTTCTCCGACCGCACGCGGATCGTGCTCGTGAACACCCCGCACAACCCCACCGGGCGGGTGCTCCCCCGCGAGGTCCTGGCAACGGTGCTCGAGCTCGCAGAGCGCCACGACGCCCTCGTCGTCACGGACGAGGTCTACGAGCACCTCACCTTCGGCACCCCGCACGTCCCCGTCGCGACCCTGCCCGGCGCGGCAGACCGGACGATCACGATCTCGAGCGCTGGCAAGACCTTCAGCACCACCGGCTGGAAGGTCGGCTGGCTCACGGCCGCTCCCGCGCTCGTCGAGGCCGTCGTCTCGGTCAAGCAGTACCTGACGTTCGTGAACGGTGCTCCGTTCCAGCCCGCGGTCGCGGTCGGACTCCGTCTGCCGGACGCGGTCTTCCACGGCATCGCGAGCGAGCTCTCCGAGAAGCACGACCTGCTCGCGGCCGGACTCCGTTCCGCCGGCTTCGAGGTCATGCAACCGGACGGCGGCTACTTCGTCCTCGCGGACACCGCACCGCTGGGGTACGACGACGCCCGCGAGTTCTGCCTCCGCCTGCCGGAGCTCGCCGGCGTGGTGGGTGTCCCGGTCTCGGCGTTCGTCCGGCCGGAGCGGGCCGCGGGCTACCGGTCGCTCGTGCGGTTCGCCTTCTGCAAGCGGCGTGACGTGCTGTCCGAGGCCGCCACGCGACTCGCCGCGCTCGCCCCGCCGCGCTGACCCCGGTCCCTGCCCACGCACACCTGCCCACTCTTCGGCGCGCGCTGCCCAGCCTCGCCGTCGCGCCGAGCGGGCCTTCCCTGCACGCTGCCGAGCTGAGCCCCGCCGCTTCCGCCCGCTCGACACGTGCACGCATCGAGCTTCGCGCAGCCCACGCCGGAGCCCGGGCTGGTCGTCGCCGAGCAACCGGCCGCAGCCGCTGCCGCCAGCGGGCCTTCCCTGCACGCTTCGGAGCTGAGCGCCGCCGCTTCCGCCCGCTCGGCGTGACCCGAGGCCTGAGGCCTGAGGCCTGAGGCCTGAGCCCGAGCCTCGCTGTCGCTCACCGCCGTCACGCCGAGCGGGCCTTCCCGGAACGCTTCGGAGCTGAGCGCCGCCGCTTCCGCCCGCTCGACACGTGCACGCGTCGACCCTCGCGCAGCCCACGCCGGAGCCCGGGCTGGTCGTCGCCGAGCAACCGGCCGCAGCCGCTGCCGCGAGCGGGCGGAACCGGCGATGCGTCCCGCACACGGCGGTCCGGTTCCGCCCGCTCGTGGAGACGGACGAGCGCCCGAGGGACGTCGACGGGGACGTCGACGCCGACGCCGGCGCCGACGAGCGAGGAACAGGCGCCGTTCGAACGCGCGAGGCGCCTCAACGCGGGTGCACGTCGAAGCGACGGAGTGCGAGCGACGGGTTGACCGCTCGGACCTCCTCGGTGACGGCGGTGTCGATCGTCGCGACGATGGCCCCCACCCTCTCTCCGGCAGCGGCGACCGCGACCCCCGACGGGTCGATCACCACGGAGTCGCCGATGCCGATCGGCCCGGTCTGACCGACGCCGACGACCCAGACCGTGTTCTCGATCGCACGGGCGGTCAGCAGCGTGCGCCAGTGGTGTTCCTTCCCGGGCCCGCGCACCCACTCGGCCGGCAGGACCACCACGTCCGCTGCGCCGACCTCCGGTGCTGCCAGTCGTCTGGAGACCTCGGGGAAGCGCAGGTCGTAGCAGGTCTCGAGCCCGACACGGAGGCCGCCGAGCTCGAAGACGGGCAGCTGGTCGGCGTCGCCGGACTCGATGCGGTCGGACTCCTTCGAGCCGAACGCGTCGTACAGGTGCACCTTCCGGTACGTCGCGGCGATCGACCCGTCCGGCAGCACGGCGACGAGGGTGTTCCGGAACCGCCCGCTCGTGTCTGCGGTCTCGGCGATGCCGACCACCAGCGCGAGCGAGTGCTGTCGCGCGATCTCCTGCAGTCCGCTGACGAAGGGCCCGTCGAGCGGCTCGGCTGCGGCGACGAAGCGCTCGTCGAGCTCGGCGCTGAAGTACGAGGTGTACTCGGGCGTCACGAGCAGGTCGGCGCCGCGCTCCGCGGCCTCCTCGGCGGCGGTCCGGACGGTCCGGAGGTTCGCGACGGAGTCGTCGGTGGGAGCGAACTGCGCGGCAGCGACGGTCAGGATAGCCATGGGGCGAGCGTAGCCGCGTGCGTTTCCCGAACACGACGAAGGCCCCGGTCCGATCGGACCGGGGCCTTCTTGTGACGCTTGGTTGCGGGGGCAGGATTTGAACCTACGACCTCTGGGTTATGAGCCCAGCGAGCTACCGAACTGCTCCACCCCGCGGCACGTTGAATAGCCTACACAGCTCCGTGGCGAGGCACAAATCGAGTGCCTCGCCACGGCGTGTCAGTTGCCGTTCTCGGCCGCGGTCGCGGCCTCGATGGCGTCCTGCAGGCGCTTGTCCGCCTCGGCCGCAGCGACCAGGTCGTTGTCGGCGTAGGCCCGCTGGCGGTCCTGGAGCGCGCTGCGCGCCTCGGCCAGCGCCTGCTCGAGCGCCTGGTTCCCCGAGCCGCTCGACGAGCCGCCCGAACCACCGGACGTCGAGCCGGAGTCACCGGACGAGCCGGACGATCCCGACCCCGAGCCCGACGAACCCGACCCCGAATCCGACGACCCCGACCCCGAGCCCGTCGACCCGGAGTCCGACGAACCGGTCGAGCCGGATCCGTCCGCAGCACCCTGGTCGCCGGCGGCGGCACCGGAGTTGCCGTCGAACAGCTCGTTGAGTGCCTGGTCGAGCGTGTCCTCGAACGCGATCTTGTCACCGAAGGCCACGAGCACCTTCTGCAGCAGCGGGTAGGAACCACTGGACGTCGACTGGACGTAGACCGGCTGCACGTAGAGGAAGCCGCCACCCACCGGGAGCGTCAGCAGGTTGCCCTGCTTCACGGTCGAGTTGCCGCGCTTCAGGATGTTCAGCTCCTGCGAGACGGTGGTGTCACCGTTGAACAGGCTCTGCACCTGTGCCGGGCCCGGGATGTTGTCGGTCTTCGGCATCGTCAGCAGCGTGAGCTTGCCGTAGTTCGATCCCTTCTCACCCTTGCCGGCGCCTCCCGCGTCGGAGTCGACCGCCAGGTACCCGGTCAGCACGTTGCGGTTGTTCGCTCCGGCCGACTGCTGCGGGATGTAGGTCGTGTAGAGCGAGTACGCGGTGTCCTGCCCCGGGACCTTCATCGTCAGGTAGTACGGGTCCTGCAGGTTGCCCTGCGACGGCGTGGTCCTGGTGCCGAGTGCGTTCGTCGTCGTCTGCGAGACGGTGTCGGAGTTCGCCTCGGAGTCGTTCGTGCCCGTCGTGGTCTCCTGCGGCGTGTTCCACGCGTCGTCACCCGAGTAGAACGAGTTCGCGTTGGTCACGTGGTACGTGCCGAGGATGGCGCGCTGCACCTTGAACAGGTCGGTCGGGTAGCGCACGTGGTCGAGCAGTTCGGCGCTCATCTGCGACACCGGCTGCGTGGTGCTGGGGAAGATCTTCTGCCACGTCTTGAGCACCGGGTCCTCGGTGTCCCACGCGTAGAGCGTCACCTTGCCCGTGTACGCGTCGACGGTCGCCTTGACCGAGTTGCGCATGTAGTTCACCTGGTCGGTGCTGAAGGCCGACGAGTCGGTGCCCGCGACGGTGTCCGACAGGCTCTGGCTCTGCGAGTACGGGTACGCGTCGCTCGTCGTGTAGCCGTCCACGATCCACTGGATGCGGTGGTCGACGATCGCCGGGTACGCGTCACTGTCGAGCTTCAGGTACGGGGCGACCTTCTGCACGCGCTGGATCGGGTCGCGGTCGTACAGGATCTGCGAGTCACGGTTCACGGCGTTCGACAGCAGGATCTGCTCGGACTGGAACTTCGCCGCGTAGACGAGCCGGTTGAAGAACCCGCCGAGGCTCGGTCCGCCGTCGCCCTGGTACGTCGTCGTGGCGTTGCCGCCGTCGCTGTCGTCCGAGCCGGCCGGGTAGTCGAGCTCGATGTTCTTCGAGCCCTCGGGTCCGCCCACGATCGAGTAGGGCGGCGAGGTCTCACCGAAGTAGACGCGCTCCTGGTAGTTGCCGAGCTTGCCGTTCGACGGGATGCCGGACTCGAGGAACACCGGCTTGCCGTCGCTGGCGCGCTGGTTGCCGTAGGCCGCGGTCACACCGAAGCCGTGCGTGTAGACGAACGTCCGGTTGTACTGGGTGTTCGCCTGCGAGCTGAGGCCGGCGAGGTCGATGTCGCGGACCGCGATCACGGTGTCCTCGGTCTGGCCGTCGATGTCGTAGCGGTCGACGTCGAGCTGGTCCGGGAACTGGTAGTACTGCCGGTACTGCTGCAGCTGGCTGAAGGTGTCCGAGACGATCTTCGGGTCGATCAGGCGGATGTTCGCCGTGGTCTGGGCGTCTTGCGCGAGCGCGCCGGAGCTGGCCTCGGTCGTCGCGTCGTAGTTCTGCTCCTCGACACCGCTCACGCCGTAGGCGTCACGGGTGGCCTTGATGTTCCGCTCGATGTACGCGGACTCGTACGTGCGCTCCGACGGCTTGACCTGGATGCGCTGGATGATCCACGGGTAGACGCCGCCGATGACGATGGCCGCGACGAGCAGCAGCCCGGTGCCGACGATCGAGATGCGCCAGCGGCCGATGACCGCGGTGACGATGAACAGGACCGCGACGATCGCCGCGATGCCCGCCATGATCTCGCGACCCGGGATGACGGCGTTGACGTCGGTGTACTGCGCGCCCGTGATGAGCGGGTTGTCCTTCGTCAGCGCGGCGTACTGGTCGAGCCACAGGCTGACGGCCTGCAGGGCCACGTAGAGCGCGGCGGTCACGGCGAGCTGGATGCGCGCCGCCTTGGAGATGCGGACCTCGCGCCCACCGAAGCGCAGGGCGCCGTACAGGTAGGTCGCTGCGAGCGCGGCGATGCCGGCGATGAGCACGACGGCCGACGAGTACGCCACGATCGAGCGCCAGAACGGCAGCTCGAACACGTAGAACCCGATGTCGAGCCCGAACTGCGGGTCCTTCTTGCCGAAGGACGTCCGGTTGAAGTACTCGAGCACCATGCTCCAGCGGCCGGCCGTGGCCAGACCGGCGAACAGGCCGAGGACGACCGGGATGCCGATCATCACCGCGCGACGCAGCGGCTCGATGACCTGCTGGTAGCGGTCGAGCTGCGAGTTGAGCTTGGCGTACACCGGTCGGAACCGGAATGCGAGCGCGATGCTCACGTAGACCGGGACGGCCATGCCCAGGAACCCGGCCACGAACATGAGCGTGCCCGCGATCCAGCGGGTGGTGAGGACCTGCTGGAAGCCGAGCTGCGCGAACCACGCGTAGTCGGTGTACAGGCTGGCGAAGATGAAGAAGCCGATCACCAGTGCGGCCAGCACGATGATCGTGACCACGATCGGGACCCGCGGCGAACGCCGCCCTGCAGTGCCCGAGGTGGACGAGGTTGTCGTCACTTGATGTGCTCCAGACGTGTCGGACCGGCGGGCCCGGCACGGCGGGCCGTCAGTGCACCGATCCTATTGGTCCGCACCGACAGCGAAACTGTACGGGGACTCAGGAAGGTGGGCAGGGCCTCCAGGCCGGCCGGGAGGCACGGATCGCGTCGTGCCCGCACGACGCGGCACGCGCGCGGTCGGGTCAGGAGCCGCAGCGCGCGAGTCCGGCGGTGCTCTTCCCCGATGCGATCGTCTGCAGGTCGGTGACGGCCTGGTCGAGCGTGGCGACCTTGTAGACGTCGAGACCGTCCGGGACGTGACCGACGACCTCGTCGCAGTTGTCGGCCGGCGCCAGGAACACGGTCGCGCCGGCGTCCTTCGCGCCGTAGAGCTTCTGCCGGATGCCGCCGATCGGGCCGACCTCGCCGTCGGCGGTGATCGTGCCGGTACCGGCGACGTGCTCGCCGCCGTTGAGCTTGCCCGGCGTCAGCTCGTCGATGATCCCGAGCGCGAACATCATGCCGGCGGACGGACCGCCGACGTCCTGCAGCGCGATCTTCACCTCGAAGGGGAAGTCGTACCGCTCGGTGACCCCGACGCCGAGGAGCGGGGTGCCCTGCTCCTCGCGCGGGGTGACCTCGACCTGCTCGCGCTGGCCGTCGCGCAGCAGCGTGACCGTCGCCGGCGACGAGGTGCCGTGCTCCGCGACCGCCTTGCGCAGTGAGCCGGCGTCGACGTTCTCGGTCAGCTGCTTCCCGTCGAAGGCCGTGATGACGTCGCCCTCGCGGATCGTCCCGTCGGCGGCGGAGCCGTCCTGCACCGTCCCGACCCGGAGCTCGGTCGGCAGGTCGTAGCCCTGGTGGACGAGCGCCGCGGCGACGGCGGACTGCTGCGACGACCGCATGTCGGCCTCGTCCTGCTGGTTCACCTGCTCGGTGGTGGTGCCCTCCGGGTAGACGGCACTGGCGGGGATGACCGCCTCGGAGCGCGAGAACAGTGCGCGGATCACGCTCGTCCACGACGGACGGGTCGTGGCGTCGCCCTGGATCCCCACGGTGAGCATGTCGAGCGCGCCCGCCGTGGGGTAGGTCTGCGCGCCGTCGATCTGGATCAGTTCGACGTCCTTCGCGGCCTTGCCCTGGCCCTGCCGCTGGGTGCCGATCGTGTTGTAGACCGGGCCGGGCACCTCGATCAGGTACGGGCTCGGCAGGAAGCTCGCCAGGAGTCCGAGCACCACGGCACCGATGACGAACGCCCACCCGACGGTGCGAGCGCGGGACCGGCGGCGGGGCGCGGGAGCGAAGAGGGTCACGGACGTCCTTTGCGAGGTGTGGGCCGGCGGACGCGGCCCGGGTGTTCGCCCTCGGCGCAGCCGGATGGGCAGTCCCGCGGGGCCGTCCCAGGTGCGGCTCCACGAGCGGGGATTAGCGTAGTGCGCATGCCTGATCAACCGCAGCCGGGGCCGGACGACGACTTCCAGGAGATGCTGCGCAAGCTGCTCTCCGGAGAGGGGCAGATCGACCCGTCGCAGCTCGCGGGCGCGGCCGGACTGCCGAACGACCCCGCCTTCGTGGCGAACCTGATGAGCCAGCTGCAGCGCGCGGCACAGTCGGGCGGGGACGGCATCGACTTCTCGGTGGCGTCCGAACGGGCCACCGCGATCGCGCGGGACGGCGGGCACCCGGTGGACCCGGCGACCGCCCAGGCGTCGGACCAGGCCTTCCAGGTCGCTGCGCTCTGGCTCGACGAGGCCACGACCGTGCCCGAGCTCACGGCCACGCCGAGCCTGTACACGCGCGAGCAGTGGGCGAAGGCGACGACGCCGGTGTGGGCACAGATCGCCGAGCCGGTGGCGCTGAGCATCTCGAACGCCCTCACCGAGGCGATCGAGCAGCGCGCGCCGGAGCAGCTCAAGGCGATGCTCGGCGACGTCTCGAAGGCGATGCGCGGCGTCGGCGGTGCCCTGTTCGCCATCCAGCTCGGCCAGGTCGTCGGACAGCTGTCGAAGGAGGTCGTCTCCGGCGGTGACGTCGGTGTGCCGCTCCTCGACGAGCAGGTCGCGGCGCTGGTGCCGCAGAACGTCGCCGAGTTCGCCGAGGGCCTCGACGTCCCCGAGGACGAGGTCCGGATCTACCTCGCCGTCCGCGAGCTCGCGCACGCCCGGCTCTTCCGGTCGGCCCGTTGGCTCCGGCTGCACATCATCTCGTCGATCACCGACTACGCCCGCGGGATCCACATCCCGTTCGACCGGGTCGAGGAACTCGCGTCGGAGATCGACCCGACCGACCAGGAGCAGCTCCGCGACGCACTCGCGTCCGGTGCGCTCATCCCGCCGCGGACGCCCGAACAGGAGGCAGCGCTCGGTCGGCTCGAGACGATGCTCGCGCTCGTCGAGGGCTGGGTCGACACCGTCACCGCAGCGGCGACCACGCGACTGCCGAAGTCCGACGCGATCGCCGAGATGGTGCGCCGTCGCCGTGCCGCGGGAGGCCCGGCGGAGTCCGCCTTCGCCACGCTCGTCGGTCTCGAGCTGCGTCCCCGTCGACTGCGCGAGGCCGCGGCGCTCTGGCAGCGGGTCACCGAGGAGCTCGGCGCCGAGGAGCGCGACGCCCTCTGGTCGCACTTCGACGCCGTGCCGACGTCGGAGGACGTGGACGACCCGGACGCCTTCGTGCTGCGGCTCCGGAACCCGGGCCGTTCGGCCGAGGACGATGCGTTCGACAAGGCACTCGAGGACCTGCTCAACGACGCCTCGGGTGACCGCCCGCGCGAGGACGAGAGCGGTGGCATCGAGGACGAGGGCGACGGCACCGCGGACGGCGGGGCTGCGGGCGACGACTCCCCCGGTGCCGGACCCCGCTAGTTCTCCACAGATCGTGACGGCCGGCACCCACGGGGCCGGCCGTTCCGCCAGCGTGGGGGCATGGGCATCCGCATCGACCCCGCGCTCGAGTTCGTCTGGCGTGACCCGAGCACCGTCCAGCTCGGCGTCGACCCACCGCGCGCCGTCGTCCCCGTACCGACCGTCGCCGAGGAACGCTTCCTCTGCGCGCTCCGACGCGAGACCAGCCGCGACGCCCTGACCGCCCTCGCCGCCACGACCGGGTGCCGGCCCGAGGTGGCGGCCCGCGTGCTCGGGGATGCATCCCCCGCCGTCGTCGAGGTCCTGCCCGAGCCGCTCGCCCGGGTCGAGGTCCACGGGGACGGGGTCCTCGCCGACGCCGTCGCGGACATGCTCTCGGGCGAGGGCGTGACCGTCGCCCGGACGGTCGCACCCCGTGGTGGCCCGGTCGTGCTGCCGGATCCGCCGCCGGCGCTCGCGGTGGTCGTCGCCGACCACGTGGTCGACCCGGCACTCCGGTCGGCGTGGGCGCGCCGCGGGACCCCGCACCTGCCGCTCGTGGTCGGCGACGGACGGATCCGGCTCGGGCCCGTCGTCGTCCCGGGCGACGGACCCTGCCTGCAGTGCGTCGAGTACGCCCGTGTGGACGAGGACCCGGCGTGGCCGACGCTGGCGGCGCAGGTGTGGGGCCGCCCGGCGGCTCCGCTGTCGCCCTGGCGGCTCGCCGCGGTCGCGTCGGCGACCGTGCGGATGCTCGTGCAGCGCCTGCCCCTGCGGACACAGCAGCCGGGCACCGACCAGGTCGTGTTCGACCGGGACGACCTGACGGTCAGTCTGCTGCCGGTGGCACCGCACCCTCGGTGTGCCTGTCGAGCGCTGCCAGGAACCGACTCGGCGCCCGGGCGCCCCCACGCGTGGAGCCCTGCCGTGACCACGTGACCGTGATCGAGCGGCGCGCACGGGTCAGCCCGACGTAGAACAGTCGGCGTTCCTCGTCGACCTCGACGTCGGTCGAGGCGTGCGAGATCGGCAGCAGCCCCTCGGCGGCGCCGACGACCACGACGTGCGGCCACTCGAGGCCCTTCGACGAGTGCAGCGTGGCGAGGGTGACGGCGTCGAGCTCGGGCTCGTGGTGGGTCGCCGCACGGTCGACCAGGTCCTTCGTGAACTCCTGCATGGTCGTGCCGGCGGGCGCTGCCTCGGCCAGGCCCATGATCGCCTGCAGCGCCTCCCACTGGTCACGGACCGCGCCGGTGCCGTCCGGCGGCGTCGGTGTCCAGCCGCTCAGCTGCAGCACGAGTCCGACCCGGCGGGTCAGCTCGTCGTCGGTCTGCCGCACGGCCTCGCCGCGCATGTGGTGCACCGCGAGCTTCACCTCGGGCCGGTCGAAGAACCGCGTGCCGCCCTGCACCCGGTACGGGATGCCGGCACGGCCGAGGGCGGACTCGAGCGCGGCGGACTGCGCTCCGACGCGGTACAGCACGGCGCAGTCGCCGAACGCCGCACCCGCCGCCACGAGCTCCCCGATGCGACGGGCGACGGTCTGGGCCTCGTCGCCGTCGTGCACGCAGGGCAGCACCTCGGGTTCCGGGCCTCGTTCCGCGGACTGCGCCACGAGGTCGAGGGCGCCCGGTTGCCCGCGCATCAGGGTGTTCGCGGCGTGCACGACCTCCGGCGTCGACCGGTAGTTCCGTTCGAGCCGCAGGACGGACCCGCGCGGGAACTCCGACCCGAAGCCGAGCAGGTACCGGCTCGACGCGCCCGCGAACGAGTAGATCGTCTGGCTGGCGTCGCCGACCACGCACACGTCGTCACGGCCGCCGAGCCACGCCCGGAGCAGGTCGTGCTGCACGGGCGAGACGTCCTGGTACTCGTCCACGACGAAGAACCGGTACTGCTGCCGGACGTACGAGGCCACCCGCGGTTCCGACTCGACCATGCCGAGCGTCGCGAGCAGCACGTCCTCGAAGTCGAGCTGCCGGCGGTCGTCCTTGAGCTGCTCGTACGCCTTCATCAGGTCGACCACGCGCCGGGCCGGGGTGTCGCGCGGCATCACCCGGTCAGCCGCCGCGGCCTCGTACTCGTCGTAGGTGAGCATCTGCACCTTGCGCCACTCGACCTCGGCGGCCAGGTCGCGGAGCACCGGAGTGTCGACGTGGATCCCGACGGTGTCCGCCGCGTGGGCGATCACCCGCCCCTTCGACTCGACGATCCGCGGAGCGTGCCCGCCGACGGTGTCCGGCCAGAAGTAGCTGAGCTGCGCCATGGCCGCGGCGTGGAAGGTGCGTGCCTGGACCGTCCCGGCGCCGAGCGCACGCAGCCGTGACCGGAGCTCCCCGGCCGCACGCGTGGTGAAGGTCAGCGCGAGGACGTGGTTCGGCGAGTACGTGCCGGTCGCCACCCCGTAGGCGATGCGGTGGGTGATGGCCCGGGTCTTGCCGGTCCCCGCACCGGCGAGCACGGCGACGGGCCCGAGCAGCGTCCGGGCGACGGTCTGCTGCTCGGCGTCGAGTGCTGCGAGCAGTTCGTCCGGCGACGGTGGGCGCACCGGTGGAGCACCGGTCGTCGCATGCGGGTCGGTCACGGCACGTCCAGCGGCCCGCCGTACCACTCCTCGATGATCGCGCGGGCGATCGACGTGCGGCCGGGCAGCAGCAGGGTGTCACCGGCACGCTCGCGGACCTCGTCGCGCGAGAACCACCGGACGTCGAGGATCTCCACGCCGTCGGGGCGCGCGGTCGAGGGGTCGCCGTCCACGGCCCGGGCCCGGAAGCCGAGCATCAGCGAGGCGGGGAACGGCCAGGGCTGCGACCCGAGGTACTCGGGCTCCTCGACGCGGACGCCGGACTCCTCCCAGACCTCGCGGCGGACGGCGTCCTCCAGCGACTCCCCCGGCTCGACGAAGCCCGCGAGCAGCGAGTAGCGGTCGGCGTCCCACGCGGCGTTCGACCCGAGCAGGATGCGGTCGTCGGCATCGGTGACCCCGACGATGATCGCGGCGTCGGTGCGCGGGAAGAGCTCGTGGCCCTCGGGATCGCGGCGGACCCACCCGCCGCTGACGACCTCGGACCGGGAGCCGGTGCGCGGCGAGAACCCGTGCACGGCGTGCCAGTTCGCCATCGCGACGGCCTCGACGGCGAGGCCCTGGTCGCGGGCCGAGAGCTCGGTGCCGAACATGCGGAGGCTCGCCCAGGCCTCGTCGTCCGGCTCGATCGCCGCGGCGGCGGACGCGTCGAGCAGGGCTGCGACGAAGCGGGTGCCCGCAGGAGCGTCCGGAGCGTCGCTGACCGCTCGGCCGAGGTAGAGCGTCACCGCGTCCTCGGGGACCGCGTCGGCGTCGACGAACCGGAGCGCCCCGGCGGGGTCACGGAGCAGGTCGGCACCGCGGACGGGCAACCACCGCGTCTCCGGGTCGGCGCGCAGGACGCGGTCGAGGTCCGGGGTCGTCCGGAACTCCGCGTCGCGGTCGAGTTCGTTGCGGGAGAGCGGGAGTCTGGCGGCGAACTCGACGGTCACGGCTGGGTGCTCCTCGTTCGGGACGGGCTTCTCGGCAGGACCCTGTGGACGGTGCCCGGGCTTGCACAGGCCAGCGTGGCGTGCGCTCCGGCACCGGACGCGGACCTACCCTGAGGGGCATGGCGGGATCCCAGTTCACTCTAGCCGCGTTGGCGACCACGGCCGTTCCCGGTCTGGTCCTGACCGGCACGCAGACCCTCGGCTCGGCCGCCTCCGGAGACTACGAGTCGGCGGTCCTGCGCGGTGCGGACGGCACGCTCAGCGCGATCCGTCGACCGCGCAACCAGCGGGCCGAGGCCCGGCAGTCCGCCGACCTCGTCGCGATCCGCGCCCTCAGCGCCGGCATCCGTTCGCGACTGCCGTTCGCCGTCGCCGAGTACCGCGGTCAGGCGCCGATCGGCTCGACGCGGGCCATCGTGACGACCTACGTCCCCGGCACCCACCCGACGCTGCGCGACCTCGGCGAACGTCCCGAGCTCGCGACCGCCGTCGGCCGCGCGGTCGCCGCCGTGCACCAGCTCCCGACGAGCTTCGTGACCGACGCGGGCCTGCCGTCGCTCACCCCGTTCGAGGTCCTGCGCTCCGCCGTCTCCGTGATGGACCGCGCGGTCGCCACCAAGCTGGTGCCCGCCGCCCTGGTCGAGCGGTGGGAGGGCGCCGCGCGCGACCAGCAGCTCTGGCAGTTCACGCCCACCGTCGTGCACGGTGCGCTCGGCACCGGGGTCGTCCTGGTGGACGGCGACGCGGTCACCGGTGTCCTCGACTGGGGCGAGCTCCGGCTCGGCGACCCCGCGAAGGACCTCGCCTGGGTGCTGGCCGGTCGTCGTGATGCCTTCGACACCGTCCTCAGCGCGTACGAGGCGAACGGCGGCGGCCGCGACCGTCAACTCGCCCAGCGTGCCCGGGTGTACCACGAGCTCGAGACCGCGCAGTGGCTGCTGCACGGCGTGCAGGCGAAGAGCACCGAGGTGGTCGACGACGCGGTCGCGATGATGCACCGTCTCGTCGACGCGGTGCAGACGCCGAGCGCGGCGCCGCTGCAGTCGGTCTCCCCCGAGACGATGGAGATCGGCGAGGTCGAGCAGTTCCTGTCGTCGACCGAGCGTCGACACGGCTGACCTCACCGGTCTCCGGTCCGAGGCGACCACACGCCGGACGGGAGGCTCGGCGCGACCCCGCCCCGCGCCTCCCGTCCGACTCGGTGTCCGTGCCGACGTCGTCGCGTCAGCCGAGCGCGTCCTGCCAGGCGCGCTCGAGGCCCGCGCGGTCCAGCAGTGCCGTGGGCCGGACCTCGAGGTCGTCCGCGACGAAGTAGAAGACCGCGTCGACCTCGTCGACCGGTCGCCCGGTGAACTCGGCGTACGCCACGCGGTACAGCGCGAGCTGCAGCTGCCGTGCAGCCAGGTCGTCCGCTCCGGTGGGCGCCTTGCCGGTCTTCCAGTCGACCACCTCGGCACGCCCGTCGATCTCGTACACGGCATCGAGCTTGCAGACGACGCTGTGCCCGAGGAAGGGGATGTGGATCTCGCGTTCGACCTCGACCGGGGTCAGGTCCGCCCAGCGTGACCGGGCGAACGTCGCCTGGAACGCCGACAGTCGACGCGCGTCGTCGTCGGTGACCGCAGCGTCCGTCGAGGCGTCGACGGCCTCGTCGGCGTCGAGGTCGCGTTCGTCGTCCCACAGGTCGAGGGTCTCGAGCGAGCCACCGCTGCGCGCACGCTGCTCGACCCACTGGTGGAAGAGCGTGCCGAGCCTGGTCGCGCGGTACGGCCGTTCCGGCATCGGCCGACGCAGGCGCTCGGCGACCGCGTCCGGCTTCCCGACGTAGTCCTTGAACCTGGACGCCGGTACTCGGTGCGGGATCGCGACACGGTGCCGTGCCGACCGCGCAGCCTGCCGCTCGGCGAGCAGCAGGTCGATGTCCGCCGCGAAGCGTCCGGCGGCGCCCGGGTTCGCGTTCCGCACCCGGTCGGCGGCGGCGAGCACCCGGGCGCCCCGCTGCCCGAACGGCACGTGCGGCCACGTCTGGGTCGCGCCGTCCCCGCCGAGCGGGTTCTCCTCGTGCACGGTGCCCTCGGGGACGGCCTCCGCGGCGACGACCCCGGCCTCGACCAGGTCGTGGAGGTACCGGCTCGGGGCGGTCGGCTTGACCCCGCCGGCCCACGACGACCCGGACACGAGCAGGTCGTGCCGAGCCCGTGTCAGCGCCACGTAGGTCAGCCGACGCTCCTCGTCCTCGTTGCGGGCCTTCACCTGCTCCTTGTAGGCCTCGATCGCGTCGACGACGCCCTTCTGGTCCTCGTGGCCCCGCCAGTCGAGCCGAGGGAGCTCCTCGGCGTCCCCGCGGAACTCGTACGGCAGTCGGCCGAAGCCGAGCCACCCCGAGGAGCCCTCCTGCGGCCGGGCGGGCAGCGCTCCCTCGACGAGCCGCGGCACGGCGACCGCGTCCCACTCCAGCCCCTTCGACCCGTGGATCGTCAGGATCTGCACGGTGCCGGCCTCGGGCTCCTCGGACCGCGGGCCCATGTCGTCGCGGCGGGCGGCGGCGTCGATCCAGCCGAGGAACGCCCCGAGGTCGGCGCGGTCGTCGGTCGTCACGAAGCCGGCGAGCTCGTCGACGAACGCGTCGAGGAACGCGGCACTGCCCTGCTCGTGCGCGGCGACCTCGACGTCGAGGCGCATCTCCTGCACCACCAGCGTGACGAAGTCGACGAGGTCCCCGGCGGCGCGGGACCGGAGCGCTGCGAGCTGCTGCCCGAGGTCGCGCATCCGCTGACGGCCGGCAGGACTGATGCCCGCGAGGGCACCGTGGTCGTCCGGGGCACTCGCGACGAAGTCGAGGGCGTCGACGATCGACCCGTGCTCCCCGGCGGCGACCGAGGCTCGGAAGGCCGCCGTCAGCTCGTCGTCGAGGCGCTGCTGGGTGTGGTCGCGACGGAACAGCCAGCGGGCGAGCTCGTGCAGTGCGGCGATGTCCGCGGCACCGACGCGCCACCGTGCACCGGCGAGCAGTCGGATGAGGTCGTTGCCCGCCGCCGGGTCGTGCAGCACCCGGAGACACGCCACCAGGTCGACGATCTCGGGGCGTTGCAGGAGGCCGCCGGTGCCCAGCACGTGGAACGGCACCCGGTGGGCGCCGAGCGCGGCGGTGAAGGCCGCCAGGTCCTTCCGCGAGCGCAGCAGCAGGGCCATCGAGCCCTCCGGCGATGCGCTCCGGCGCTCCGCGAACCAGCGGGCGACGGCGTCCGCCTCCTCCGGCAGGGTCTCCGGGAAGACGGCGGTCACGGTGCCGCGGTCAGCGCCCGGCCGCGGCGCGAGTCGTTCCACCGCCACCTCGGACGCAGCCGAGAGCGGGTCGACGACCGCGTTCGCGCCGGCGAGCACGTCGACGGGGTTGCGCCAGCTGGTGGACAGCGCGAAGGTGACCGGTGCCTCGGCCGGACCGGGGCCTCCCGACCGGTCGCCGAAGTCGCGCGGGAAGCGCGCCAGGTTCGCCGCACTCGCGCCGCGGAAGCCGTAGATCGACTGGTGCGGGTCGCCCACCGCCATCACCGGGTGCCCCCGGAAGAGCCGGGCGAGGAACCGCGTCTGCACGACCGAGGTGTCCTGGTACTCGTCGAGGAGCACCACGCGGAACCGGCTCCGCAGGTCCTCGACCACGCGTGGGGCCGACTCGGCGGCGGCGAGCGCGAGGGCAATCTGGTCGGAGAACTCGACGAAGCCGCGGTCGACCTTCTGTCGACGGAACTCCTCGACCAGGTCGACCAGCGGCTCCAGCGCCCCGATCGCCGACACCGCGTCGGTCACCGCCTTGTAGGGGTTGCCCCTGGTGTTGCCCGGCAGCTCGAGCAGGGCGCCGAAGTCGATCGCGAACCGCCGCAGGTCGCCCGGGTCGACGAGGTGCTCGGACACCGCTCCGGCCAGCGACACGACGGCGGCGGTCACGGTGTCGACGTCGCGGTCGAGGCCGGCGAGCCGGTCGTCCCGCGCGCCGACGACCACGCGCCGGGCGAGCTGCCACGCGGACGGCTCGGTCAGCACCTGCGACTCGCCGTCGCGGCCGACCAGCAGGGCGTTCTCGCGGAACACGGCGTTGGCGAAGGCGTTGTAGGTCGACACGGTCGGTGCCTCGAAGGCGTCACCGGCGGTCAGGAGCCCGACGTCCTCGAGCGCACGGATCCGGTCGTTGATGCGCACGGAGAGCTCGCCGGCGGCCTTGCGGGTGAACGTCAGGCCGAGCACCTCGGCCGGGCGCACGAACCCGTTCGCGAGCAACCACACCACACGCGAGGCCATCGTCTCGGTCTTGCCGCTGCCGGCCCCGGCGACGACGAGGGCGGGTGCGAGCGGCGACTCGATGACCGCGCGCTGCTGGTCGGTCGGACGAGGACGGCCGAGGGCGTCGGCGATCGCGTCGGCGTCGTGGGCAGCGGTGGACACGTCCGCGACGACGCGCGCCTCGGGGTCGGTGTGCGCGTCGGGCACGGTCTGCGGGCCCGTCTCGGTCTGGGTGTCGGTCTCGGTCGTCACCAGGTCACCTCTCCCACCACGTGGATGCGGCACTCGACGCCGGTGCGGGCACGGTCGCAGTGGTCGTCGACGTTCGCCAGGAACGTCCGTCCGGCCATTCCCCTCGCGACCCCGTGCAGTCGCGCACGGTAGGCCTCGCGGGCCTCGTCGTCGAACGCGTGCTGCGTGCGTTCCGAGAAGGCCCGTCCGGAGCGGGGGTTCTGCACGAAGACGAGTCGGGCGTCCGCCATCGGGGCACCGGCCGGGACGCCCTCGACCGCGCCGTCCTCGACCGCGAGCTGGTAGGCGCCGAGCTGCGGGTGCTCGGGCATGTCGTTCTTCTCGCTCGGCATCGACCGCCCGGTCTTCAGGTCGACGACGCTGACCCGGCCGTCCGGGTCGACCTCGATCCGGTCGATGCTGCCGCGCATGCGCGCCGGCCCGGTGACGAGCGCGAACGAGGTCTCCGCGCCGAGCAGCCGTCGTCCGGCGCTCGCGAACGTCCGCAGGTAGTCGCTGAGCCCCTCGATCATGCGGCGGGTCCGCGCCCGTTCGCGGTCCGCGACCCACGGCGACTCGAAGGTCAGTTCGTCCCACCGCCCCTCGACGTGGTCCCACAGCGACTCGACGTCGACCGCGGTGGCCTGCTCCATCGCCTCGTGGACGATCGTCCCGATGCCCATCGCCGGGCTCGGCGCGCTGCCGCCGAAGGTCTGCACGAACCAGTGCACCGGGCACTCCTCGAAGGTGCCGATGCGCGAGGGTGACACCGCCACCGTCGGGGCGACCGGCTCGCCGTCCTCGTGCTCGGGTGCCGGCGGGGCGTCCAGGTCGACCAGCGGGTCCTCGGTCGTCGGCTCGGCGGTCCCGTACCACTCGTCCGGGGACGCACCGGCGACCCCGGCCTCGGCGAGCCGCGCGAGGGCCGAAGCCGCCTCGTGGTCGCCCGTGGTCACCACACGGCGGCGCAGTGACCCGGCCATGCCCCGGAGCGACAGCGGGTGCGCGGTCGGTTGCCGGTCCGGCGGCACCGGGACGAGCCGGACGAAGGGCGACGGTGCCTCGTCGTCGTTGGCGACCGTGCCGATGACGACCTGGGTCGTGGCTCGGGAGACGGCGCGGGCGAACAACCGGAGCTCGTCCGCGATCACCGCCGCCCGGTCGTCGACGGACCGGTCGTCGATGCCGGCAGCAGCACGGACCAGCCCGTCCGGGTCGAGCAGGCTCCCGCGCACCCGGGTGTTCGGCCACACACCGTCCTGCAGCCCGAGCACGACGACCACGTCGCACTCGAGCCCGATGGTGGCCGACGGGGTGAGCACCCGCACGCGGCCCGCTGTCCGGTCGGGGCCGATGGAGTCCTCGGGCAGGTCGGCGCCGAGCAGGTCGTCGACGAACACCCGCGCGGGCGCGTCCGGCGTGCGCTCGACGAAGCGCTTCGCCGCGGTGAAGAGCCCGACGACGGCGTCGAGGTGCCGGTCGGCTTCGGCAGCGCCGACCCCGCCTGCCGCCGACTGTCCGCCCCACGTCGTCGCCAGACCGCTGCGTTCCCACAGTCCCCAGAGGATCTCCTCGATGCTCGCGTCGGCGGTGGCGTCCGCCCGTGCCTGGACGAGGCTTCGCGCGAGCCGGGTCGCGCGACGGGCGAAGCCGGCGTCGACGGTCGCGAGCCGTTCGGGCGCGCCGAGGGCGTCCACGAGCAGCTCGTCGGCGGTGCGGGTGCCGCCGCCCGCGAGCTCCTCGCGGCGCAGGGCGAGCCGGAGGCGTCGCATCGCCAGGGTGTCGAGCCCTCCGAGGGGTCCGGTCGCGAAGGACGTGGCGAGGTCGGCGTCGAGCGGGACCACCCCGAGGGCGACCGCGGCGGCGTCGAGCAGCGCCCGGGCGGCGCTGTCGTCCCGCGGACGGACGGGAGCGGCGCCCGCCGTCGCGGGGACCTCGGCGACGGACAGCGCCCGGACGAGCTCGGGGATGGCTGCGCCGCTGCGGGTGACGACGGCCATCCGGTGCCACGGGACGCCGTCCAGCAGCCGGTGTTCGCGGAGCCGTCGAACGACCGCGACGACGAGCGCCGACCGGCTGCCCGCCTCGAGGTGCAGCACGGCGTCGCTGCGGGCGTCGGTCGTCGATGCCACGGCGGTCCGCTGCCGTCCGGCCGCGGCGGCGCCGATCCGTGCGGTGACCGCTCCGACGAGCGCCCGGACCGGCGCTGCGTGCCGGTGCACCGTGCCGAGCACGACCTCGTCGACGCGCTCGACCCCGAGCCGGACGGCCAGGCGTCCGAGCACGTCCGGTTCGGCGCCACGGAACGCCGAGGCCGCGATGTCCGGGTCGCCGAACGCCACGACCTGCACGCCGGAACGCGCGAGTGCGCCGAGCAGGGCGATCTCGCCCTCGACGAGTTCCTGGGTGTCGTCCACGACGACCAGCCGCAGCGCCGCGACGCTCGCCGGGACCTCGTGCCGCAGGACGGCGGCCGTCGCGAAGGCCACCAGCTCCGCCGAGTCGAGGCTGCTGCCGCGGAAGGCCGTCACCGACGCGCGGTACTCGTCCACGAAGTCGCCGACCGCGCGCCACTCGGGGCGTCCGCGCTCGTCGGCGAGCTCGCGCATGTCGTCGGGCTCCACACCGGCGGCCACGGCCCGCATCATCACGTCACGGAGCGCGGTCCGGAACCCTGCACGCTCCCGGACGACGGCGGTGATCGGGGCCGGCCACGCGGGACCGCCACCGTCGATCTCGTGCCCGTCGAGCAGGTCGGCGATGATGCGGTCCTGCTCACCACCGGTCAGCAGCGTCGGCGCTTCCTGCCCCTGCAGCGCCGCTGCGTGTGCGACGACCTGGAAGGCGAGGGAGTTGACGGTCCGGGCGAGCGCCCCGGGGACGACCCGGTCGACGGCGGCCGCCAGACGGTCGCGGAGCGCGGTCGCCGCTGTCCGGGCGGACGTCAGCGCGAGCACCGCCGCGTGGCCGTCGGGCGAGATCCCGTCCGGACGGGCGAGCCGCTCGGCGACGAGCCGCGTGAGCGTGGTGGTCTTGCCGGTGCCCGGTGCGCCGATCACGGCGGCGTGCCGGGCGTCGGGCAGCGTCAGGACGGCATCCTGCGCGGGGTCGGCGACGAGCGCACGGGCGACCCCGACGTCCTCGGGGAGGGTCGTCAGCGTGGTCCTGGGCACGCGGACACGGTACCGACCACGGCCGACAGCAGCGGCCGACCCACCGCGACCGGAGCCGCGTGCGCTCCGGCCCGGTGCGAGGAACACACCGCCGCCACCGCTGCGGTGCGCCCCGGGCGAACGCCCGGTGTCGTCGGGGGCCGCTCGGATACGCTGTGCTCGTGGACATCAAGATCGGCATCATCAACAGCCCGCGCGAGATCGCCTTCGAGACCGCCCAGAGCGCCGAGGAGATCGAGCAGGCCGTGGCAGCAGCCCTCGAGTCGCAGTCGACCCACCTCTCCCTCAAGGACGAGAAGGGCCGCCGGTTCATCGTGCCGGTCGCCGCGCTCGCCTACGTCGAGGTCGGTGCAGAGGAGTCGCGCCGCATCGGCTTCGTCGCCTGACGTGGAGCTGCTCTTCGCCGTGCTCGGCGGCCTCATCGCCGGGGCCGTCGCGCACGTCGTCGTGCCCTGGCGCTCGACGCGCGGTGCGCTGCTCGGCCCGGTGGTCGGCGGCGTCGTCGCCGCCGTCGTGTGGGAGGCCCTGACCTGGGCCGGCTGGCCGTACGACGGCGGCTGGATCTGGGTGCTCGCCCTGGTCGGCGCCGGCGTCGTCGCCGTCGTCACCGAGTGGGTCCTGGGTCGTCGCCGCACCGCCGCGGACGAGGACTTCTTCGAGCGGGCCCGCGCCTGACCGCACCGGTCCTGCACGGACGAGCACGACCGCGCCGAGCGCTCCCGCGCCGAACGCGCCTGACCGTACCCCCGGGGCCAGCCCGACCGGACCGCCGCCCCTCAGGCGGTCAGCCCGAGCGCGTCCATCCGCCGCGTGTGTGCCGCGATGAGCTCCGTCCACACCGGCTCGAGCTTCTCCTGGTCCTCCCGCGCGTGGACCGCCAGCGCGGACCGTGCCACGAGCAGGGTGTCCCCGACGAGTCGGCGGCCCCACATGGCCAGCCGCGACCCGACACGCGGGTCCTGCTCGATGTGCTCGGACAGCTCCTGCACGACCGCGGGCTCCTCGCGCGCGTCGAAGACCGTGCGCAGTCGCTGTCGGACGTCGAGCGGCAGCGAGCGGAGCAGGCTGCCGAACAGGTCGTTGAGGATGCCCGCCGTCACGTACCCGGTGAGCATCGACTCGTACCAGTCGGCGCCACTGGTGCGCAGCAGGAAGCGGTCGATCGCCTCGCGGTGCGGCTCCATGAGCTCCGCCGGTGCCCACCCGCCTCGTTCGATCTCGGCGACGATCGTCCGGTGCCGCTCGAGCGCCGTCGTCGCGAGCACACCCGTCACGAGGCGTCCGGACATCGTCGGCGCCGCGGCCCCGGCACGCCCCATCGTCTCGTAGAGCGAGAGCTGCAGGTAGGCGGCCTGCCCCAGGTACACGTCGAGCTCCGGGCTCACGTCGTCCAGCTGCAGGCGCTCCACGGGCGAGGCGTTCCGCGGGTTGCGCGACGCCAACCACGCGGCTGCGAGCTGCGCAGCGCGCTTCCGGTTCCACCACGACACCATGCCCCGAGCATACGGGGAACGGGCGCCGCTCCCGCCCGGCGGGCGCTGTCGTCGCCGGCCGTCGGTAGACTGGCCGGGACTCCCACCAGGACCAAGGTGATCCATTGACTTTCGCAGACCTCTCCATCGAGCAGGACATCGTCGACGCGCTCGCGACGAAGGGCATCAGCGAGCCCTTCCCGATCCAGCAGCAGACGATCCCGCTCGCCCTCACCGGCCAGGACATCATCGGCCAGGCCAAGACCGGTACCGGCAAGACCTTCGGCTTCGGCCTCCCGCTGATCCAGCGCCTCGGCGCGGACCCCGAACACGGCGTCAAGGCGCTCGTCGTCGTCCCCACGCGTGAACTCGCCGTGCAGGTGACCGAGGACCTCGAGGTCGCCACGTCGAACCGCTCGACCACGATCGTCTCCATCTACGGCGGCAAGGCGTACGAGGGCCAGATCGAGCAGCTCAAGGCCGGCGCGCAGATCGTCGTCGGGACCCCCGGTCGCCTCATCGACCTGCAGCGCCAGCGCCTCCTCGACCTGTCGAAGGTGCAAGAGGTCGTGCTCGACGAGGCCGACCGCATGCTCGACCTCGGCTTCCTGTCGGACATCGAGCGCATCTTCCAGGCGGTCCCCGCGGTGCGGCACACGATGCTGTTCTCGGCGACGATGCCCGCGCCGATCGTCGCGCTCGCACGTCGCTTCATGACGCGTCCGGTGCACATCCGCGCGACGGACCCCGACGAGGGCCTGACGCAGGCGAACATCAAGCACGTCATCTACCGCGCGCACTCGCTCGACAAGGACGAGGTCATCGCCCGCATCCTGCAGGCCGAGGGTCGCGGCAAGACCGTCATCTTCACCCGCACGAAGCGCGCGGCGGCGAAGCTGGTCGAGGAACTGAAGGACCGCGGCTTCAACGCCGCAGCCGTCCACGGCGACCTCAACCAGGAGCAGCGCGAGCGCGCGATGGCGGCGTTCAAGGCGGGCAAGCGCGACGTGCTCATCGCGACCGACGTCGCCGCCCGCGGCATCGACGTGGACGACGTCACGCACGTCATCAACCACACGATCCCGGACGACCCGGACACCTACCTGCACCGCGCCGGCCGCACCGGTCGTGCGGGCAAGACCGGCATCGCGGTCACGTTCGTCGACTGGGACGACCTGCACAAGTGGACGCTCATCGACAAGGCCCTCGAGTTCGGCATCCCCGAGCCCGTCGAGACCTACTCGTCGTCGCCGCACCTGTTCGCCGACCTCGACATCCCCGCGGGGACGAAGGGCCGCCTGCCCGGCGCGTCCTCGCACGCGGCCGAGGCCGGCTCCGCCCCGCAGCGCACCGAGCGCGGCGCGCGCAGCGGCGACCGCCAGGGCGGCGAGCGCAGCGGCTCGCGTTCGCGGTCCCGCACCCGGACCCGTCCTGGAGGCTCGCAGCAGTCCGACGCGTCGGCCCCCGCCGAGCAGACCACCGGCACCGACGCGGAGCCGTCGACCGACGCGCAGCCCGCTGCCGAGGGCACCTCGACCGACGGCGCCGCCAAGCGCCGCCGTCGTCGTCGCCGTCGCAGCGGCGGCAGCGGCTCTGCCGAGGCGACCGCCTCGGCTCCGCAGGGGTCGTCGGACGGCGAGTAGCGCCTCCAGACCGAAGGGCCCGTCGCTGACGCGACGGGCCCTTCGTCGTCCTCACGCACGCGCCGGCCTGCCGCGCCCGGGTCTCGGGCCCAGCGACGTTGCTCGCGCCCCGGAACGCGAGAAATGTCGCTCGGACCGAGGCTCGGCCCCGGTCGGACCGAGCGGGACCGGGCCTCAGGCCAGGCGGGAGCCCGCGCCGTGGACCGGGGCGCTGCCGGTGGCCTGGTCGACGATGGTGTCGAAGGAGCGCCGCGCAGTGCGGTGCTCGCCGAAGCGGTTCGGCTTGCCGGTGCCGTGGTAGTCGCTCGAGCCGGTGACGAACAGGTCGTAGCGGCCCGCCCAGTCGAGCAGCGTGCGCTTGCCGTGGGCGAGGTTCTCGCGGTGGTCGACCTCGAGTCCGCCGAGGCCGGCGTCGACCAGCTCGCGGAGCATCGGCTCGTCGATCACGATCCCGCGCGAGGACGCAGCCGGGTGCGCGATCACGGGGACGCCGCCGGCGCCGCGGATGAGTTCGACCCCGCGGAGGGGCGTCGGTGCCTCGTGCGGCTCGTAGTAGCCGGACGCGGGGTGCAGGATCCCGCGGAAGGCTGCGCTGCGGTCGGGCTCGAGCCCGCGGGCGACCAGGGCGTCGGCGATGTGCGGACGGCCGATCGTGGCGCCGTCGCGCGCCTGGGCGAGGACGTCCTCCCACGTGATCGGGTGGTCGCGGCCGATGCGCTCGACCATGCGCCGTGCCCGCGAGTACCGGCCGTCGCGGATCCGGCTGGTCTCCGCGACCAGGGCGTCGTCGGTCGGGTCGACCAGGTAGCCGAGCACGTGCACGCTGCGGTGGCCGACGCGCGTGCTCAGTTCGAGTCCGGGCAGGAGCGACATCGGGCGGTCGCGGACGGCGGCGATCGCTTCGTCCCACCCCGCGGTGGTGTCGTGGTCCGTCAGGGCGACGCCGTCGAGGCCGGCAGCGGCGGCTGCGGCGACGAGGTCTGCCGGCCGCTCGGTGCCGTCGGACACGCTCGAGTGGGCGTGCAGGTCGATGAACGGATCGGGCACGTCGACCATGCTACCGACAGGTGAACAGCCGCTCAGGCCGGAGGGTCAGCTCGGTGCGATGATGGGTGACATGGCCGACACCACTCCCCGCGCGACGAGCAACCGTTCCACCACCCCCGGGTCCTCGACCTTCAAGGACCACATCGCGTCGCAGTGGGCGGACCGTGCGCGGCCGATCCCCGAGCCCCGCGAGCAGTCGGCCTTCGCTGCCGAGCGCCGCGCCCGGATCTCGGAGCTGCACCCCGGGCGCACGATCGTGGTGCCCGCCGGGCAGGCGAAGGTGCGCTCGAACGACTGCGACTACCCCTTCCGCCCGCACTCGACCTTCGCGCACCTGACCGGCTGGGGCACCGACACGGTCGTCGGCTCCGTGCTCGTGATGACGCCGAACGGGTCCGGGCACGACGCCACGCTGTACTTCCGTGCCACGGCCGGCCGCGACTCCGAGGAGTTCTACGCGAACCCCGAGATCGGCGAGTTCTGGGTCGGACCCCGCCCCTCGCTCGACGAGGTCGCGGCCGACCTCGGGCTCGCGACGGCCGACCTCGGTACCTTCGCCGAGGTCGCGGACGGCCTCGACGCGTCGGTCCTGCTCGTCCGCGACGCCGACACCGAGCTCACGCGTGCGATCGACACCCGCCTCGGCACCACGGTCGGTGGAGCGGACGCGGTGGACGAGACCCCCGCGACCGACGACGTGCTCTCCCGCGACCTGTCCGAGCTCCGGCTCGTGAAGGACGCCTACGAGGTGAACGAGCTCCGCAAGGCCGTCGAGGCCACCAAGTCCGGTTTCGACGACGTCATCGCCGACTTCGACGCCGTCCTGGCACACCCCCGTGGCGAGCGCATCGTCGAGGGCACCTTCAACCGCCGTGCACGAGCCGACGGCAACACGGTCGGTTACGACACCATCGCCGCGTCCGGCCCCCACGCCTGCATCCTGCACTGGACCCGGAACGACGGCGCCGTGCAGCCGGGCGACCTCATCCTGATCGACGCCGGGGTCGAGGTCGACTCGTTCTACACCGCCGACATCACCCGGACGCTCCCCGTGTCGGGCACCTTCACCGACGTGCAGCGCATGGTCTACGAGGCCGTGCTCGAGGCAGCCGACGCCGCGTTCGCGATCGTGAAGCCGGGCATCACCTTCCGCGAGGTGCACGCCACCGCGATGGAGGTCATCGCGAAGAAGACCGCCGAGTGGGGCTTCCTGCCGGGCACCGCCGAGGAGTCGCTGCAGCCGGACAACCAGTTCCACCGCCGCTACATGGTGCACGGGACGAGCCACCACCTCGGGCTCGACGTCCACGACTGCGCCAAGGCCCGTCGCGAGATGTACATCGACGGCATCGTGCAGCCCGGCATGGTGTTCACGATCGAGCCCGGCCTGTACTTCCAGCAGGACGACCTGACCGTGCCCGAGGAGTTCCGCGGCATCGGCGTCCGCATCGAGGACGACATCCTGGTGACCGAGGACGGCGCCGAGAACCTGTCCGTCGGCATCCCGCGGACCCCCTCGGAAGTGGAGGGGTGGATCGCCCGCACCGGCCGCTAGCCTGGGGACGTGACGACGACGCCCGAGGCCTCCCCCAGCACGACCACAGCCCAGCCGGACAGCCGGACGGGCGTCGACGTGCCGCGCGGACTCGTGATCGACGTCGAGCACTTCGACTCCCCCGACGCGCAGCGGCTCCGTGCCGCGCAGCGACTGGAGATCGACCGGGCCTACGGCGGGGACACCGAACCGGGCGAGAAGCCGACGGCGGACTCGATCGCCGTGTTCTTCCTCGCCCGTGACGAGGACGGCACGCCCCTCGGCTGCGGCGGCCTGCGCCTGGTGCAGGACGGCATCGCCGAGGTGAAGCGGATGTACGTGCGACCGGAGTCCCGCGGGGCCGGGGTGTCGAGCGCGATCCTCCGTCGCCTCGAGGAGGCCGCGATCGACCTGGGTTCCCCGGCGCTCGTGCTCGAGACCGGCGACGAGCAGAAGCGGGCCATCGGGTTCTACGAGCGCGAGGGCTTCCGTCGGATCGCCCAGTTCGGGCCGTACGTCGGCGCGGCGCGATCGATCTGCTACTCGAAGGTGCTCTGAACGATCCACCCCTCACACAGGAAGCCCGCGTCGACGATCGTCGACGCGGGCTTCCTGTGTGATCGGGGTTCGTCAGCCGCGCTCGCCGTCGCGACGGTCGTCGGATGCCGAGCCGGGGCGCTGGTCGGCACCGTCGGGACGCTGGTCGGCGTCATCGTGACGCTGGTCGCGACCGTCGGGACGCTGGTCGGTGCCGCCGACGCGCTCCCCGTACTGCGGGGGCTGGTCCGGCCGGGACTGCGGGACGCGGGGGTCCGACGGCGGCGCGGGCTGCTGCGCCGTCTGCGGGGTCTCGCCGTAGCGGGGACCGTCGTTCGTGCCGTATCGGGGACCGTCGTTCGTCCCGTAGCGCGGGCCGTCGCTCGTGCTGGGCCGCGGACCGTCGGTCGAACCGTTCCGCGGGCCGTCGTTCCGCTGACCGTCGTTCGCGCCGTAGCGGGGACCGTCGTTCGTCCCGTACCGCGGGCCGTTCCCGGGGTGGGACGCACCCGCCTGCGGACCGCCGGCCGACGGGCCGGACTGCTGCGGGCCTCCCGGCCGGGTTTGCTGGTGCGGTGTCGCGTGGCCGCCGTAGGGCGATCCCTGCTGCGGACCCGGACGCCACGGCTCCTGCCCCTGGAAGGGGCGGGCCTGCGAACCGGGCGCTCCCGGCTGCGGTGCGTCGTTCCAGTGGGTGGACGGCGTCGCACCGTGCTGCCCGAGGATTCGCTGCGCCTGGCCCGTGAGCTGCGGGTCGACGACGATCTGGTAGTTCGTGGCGAGCACCTGGTGCACGCTCGTGAAGTCGCGCTGCCGCTTCGTGATCGCGAAGGACACGATGCCGTAGAGCATGCCGAACGCGGCACCGATGATCGCGGCGGCGATGATCAGGCCGCCGGCGGTCGGCGAGAACAGCGTCAGCACGATGCCGAAGAAGATGCCGAGCCACAGGCCGGAGAGCGCGCCCGCGATCGCCGCACGGCCGTACGTCATCTTGCCGGTGACCCGCTCGACGGTCTTCAGGTCGTTGCCGACGATCGCGATCTTCGCGACGGGGAAGTCCGCCTCGGCGAGCTTCGCGACGACACGCTGGGCGTCCGGGTAGCTGTCGTAGGTGCCGAGGACGTCCCCGCGCGGCAGCGTCGGGAAGGCCTGGGCGGTGCGTCCGGCGAACGGGCTCTGGTTGCTCACCCAGCCATCATCCACCGGGCACCTTGCGATCGCACGTACGCCTCCCGGGAACCTCCGGGGCGACGGCGACGGCGACGTCGACAGCAGCGACAGCAGCGACAGCGACGACAACTGCGGGTCGACCCCGTGTGTCGTCTCAGCGTCCGCGGGGTCCGCTCGTCCCCGGCCCGAGCGGCAGCGACTACGCTGGACGGGTGAGCGCCACGAAGGTCTTCGTCGCCCGCCTCGCCGGGTGCTCCGTCTTCGACCCCGCGGGCGACCGCGTCGGTCGCGTCCGGGACGTCCTGGTCGTGTACCGCCGCGTCGACGCCCCGCACGTCGTCGGGCTCATCGTCGAGGTGCCGGGCAAGCGCCGCATCTTCCTGAGCATCGGCCGCGTCACGTCGATCGGCGCCGGTCAGGTCATCACCACCGGCATCGTCAACATGCGCCGCTTCGAGCAGCGCGGTGGCGAGGTCCGCGTCATCGCGGAGATGCTCGGTCGCAAGGTCCTCATCAAGAAGGAGCGCATCCGCGCAACCATCGAGGACGTCGCGATCGAGGACCGCGGACAGGGCGACTGGGAGGTGTCGCAGCTCTTCCTCCGGAAGCCGAAGACGACCCCGTCCCCGTTCGGCAAGGGCCCGACGACGTTCGCCACCTGGAACGAGGTCACCGAGGACGAGCTCCCCGGCGAGGCCCAGTCCGCCGAGCACGTCATCGCCGCGTACTCCGACCTGCTGCCGGCCGACCTGGCCTCGACGCTGCTCGACCTGCCCGAGGAGCGCCGGTTCGAGGTCGCCGAGGAGCTCCCCGACGACCGGCTCGCCGACGTGCTCGAGGAGATGCCCGACCAGGAGCGCATCGAGATCCTCACCCGCCTCGAGGACGCCCGCGCCGCCGACGTGCTCGACCAGATGCAGCCCGACGACGCCGCCGACGTGCTCGCGCAGTTCCCCGACGACCGGAGCGAGGCCCTGCTGCAGCTCATGGAGCCGGAGGAGGCGCAGGACGTCCGCATGCTCCTGGAGTACGAGCCGGACACCGCCGGTGGTCTCATGACGACGGAGCCCGTCATCGTCTCGGCGGACGCGACCGTGGCCGAGGGCCTGGCGCTCATCCGCCGGCACGAGCTCGCTCCGGCACTCGGCGCGAGCGTCTGCGTGGTACTGCCGCCCTACGAGCCGCCGACCGGTCGGTTCCTCGGGCTCGTGCACTTCCAGCGCATGCTCCGCTACCCGCCGAACGAACGCCTCGGCACGCTCATCGACCAGCAGACCGAACCGGTCCGCGTGGACGCCAGTGCCGCCGAGGTCACCCGCGTGATGGCGACCTACAACCTCGTGTCCGTCCCCGTGGTCGACGACGCCCACCGTCTGGTCGGGGTGGTGACGATCGATGATGTCCTCGACCACGTCCTGCCGGACGACTGGCGAAGTCGGGGCGAGGGGGATGCCCCCTCGCGACTCCGCCAACGCCAGCGCAAGACGCCCGTGACGACGGGAAGGAGGACCACCCGTGGCCCGAACGGATGACGCCCGACAGGAGCGACTCGACTCCCCCAAGGGCATGCGCACGCGCGTGCTCCCGACCCGACGCCGTGGTCGCGGCGACACCTTCGGTCGCGCAACCGAGGGCATCGCACGTGCGATGGGCACGCCCTGGTTCCTGGTCGGCCTGACGCTCTTCTGTGCGCTGTGGATGGGCTACAACACCCTCGCACCGAAGCCGTGGCAGTTCGACTCGGCTGCGATCGGCTTCACCGCGCTCACGCTGGTGCTCTCGCTGCAGGCCTCGTACGCAGCGCCGCTCATCCTGCTCGCGCAGAACCGGCAGGACGACCGCGACCGCGTGCAGTTCGAGCAGGACCGCCAGCGTGCCGAGCGGAACCTCGCGGACACCGAGTACCTGGCGCGCGAGGTCGTCGCCCTGCGCCTGGCGATGCGGGACATGGCGTCGAAGGACTTCATCCGCGCCGAGATCCGCTCACTGCTCGAGGAGCTCGACCGCCGCGACCAGGAAGAGGCCGCACTGCGCGCCGACGCCGTCGACGACAGCGAGGGAGCGACGAGCGCGCGTGGCTGACGACTCCCCCGCGGCGACCGACGAACAGCTCGGCGCCGCGGTCCTCGCTGCGCTCGGTCGCGTGATCGACCCCGAGATCCGCCGCCCCGTCACGGAGCTCGACATGATCCGCGGGGTGGACGTGCAGCCGGGAGGCTCGGTGCGCGTCGACCTGCAGCTCACCATCGTCGGGTGCCCGGCCGCCGACACCATCGAGCGCGACGTGCGGTCGGCCGCCGGTTCCGTGGACGGCGTGCAGCACGTCGACGTCGACGTCTCCGTGATGAGCCCGGCGACCCGCACCGCGCTCACCGAGCGACTCCGCGCCGGTCGACCGCGCGGCGTGCAGTTCACCCCGGACTCGCTCACCCGGGTCATCGCCGTGACGAGCGGCAAGGGCGGGGTCGGCAAGTCGACGGTCACGGTGAACCTGGCGGTCGCCCTGGCAGCGGCCGGGCAGCGGGTCGGGATCGTCGACGTGGACGTGCACGGCTTCAGCGTCCCCGGTCTGATGGGACTGACCGACGATCACGGTGTGGCACCCCGCCCGACCCGCGTCGACAGCATGATCCTGCCGCCGGTCGCCCACGAAGTGAAGGTCGTCTCGATCGGCATGTTCGTCGACGACGTCTCCACGGCGGTGTCCTGGCGTGGTCCGATGCTGCACCGCACGGTCGCGCAGTTCCTGACCGACGTGTGGTTCGGCGACCTCGACGTGCTCCTGCTCGACCTGCCGCCCGGTACCGGCGACGTGGCCATCTCGGTCGGGCAGCTGCTCCCCCACGCCGAGGTGCTCGTCGTCACGACGCCCCAGGCCGCGGCGGCCGACGTCGCCGAGCGCAGCGGGGTCGTGGCGCGGCAGACCGGCCAGCGGGTCATCGGCGTCGTGGAGAACATGGCGGGGCTCGTGCAGCCCGACGGCAGCGTCCTGCACCTGTTCGGCGAGGGCGGCGGCGACGAGACCGCCGCACGGCTCTCCCGCGGGCAGGACGTCCCCGTGCCGGTGCTCGGACGCGTGCCGCTCTCGGTGCCGCTCCGGGAGGGCGGGGACACCGGGGTGCCCGTCGTGCTCGGCGCACCGGAGGACCCCGCTGCGGTCGCCCTGCGGGCCGTGGCCGGGTCGATCACCACGATGGGGCGGGGCCTGGCCGGACGGAAGCTCGGGCTCACCCTGTCCTGACCGATCACCTCGCGGGTCGACGCGCCCGCTAGCGTGACTGCATGGACAGCACCGACCACGTCACCGTCGACTGGGACGCCGCCCGCGACACGAACCGGGCGAACTGGGACGACCGGGTCCCCATCCACGAGGGCGCGTACGACGTCGCCGCGCTCGACGACCCGGCGCACCGCTCGGACGTCGTCCGCGACGACCTCCCCGCACTGACGCCGTGGCTGCCCGGCGGGACGCTCGCGGGGCTCGACGTCTGCCACCTGCAGTGCCACATCGGCACCGACACGGTCTCCCTCGCCCGTGAGGGTGCCCGGCTCACCGGGGTCGACTTCTCCGCGCCGGCGCTCGCGTCCGCAGCGGCCCTGGCCGACCGGCTCGGCCTCGACGTCACCTGGGTGGAGACCGACGTGCTCGACGCCCGCGCCGCCGTCACCGGGGACTTCGACGTCGTCTACACGAGCATCGGCACGATCTGCTGGTTGGACGACCTCGACCGCTGGGCCGAACAGGTCGCGGGTCTCCTCCGACCGGGCGGGGTGTTCTTCATCCGCGACGGCCACCCGGCGCTGTACGCCCTGGACGAGGACGCCGCGGAGCTCGTGACGCGGTACCGGTACTTCCCCGACGGCACGGCGCAGCAGTGGGAGGGCACGGGAACCTACGTCGGCGAGGGCACCGTCGCGAACACCCGCACGTACGAGTGGCCGCACCCGCTGTCCGAGGTGGTCAACGCCCTGCTCGGCGCCGGGCTCCGCCTGCGCCGACTCGACGAGGGGCGCACGCTGCCGTGGCGCTTCAGCCCCCGCATGGAGGAGGACGGGCACGGCTCGTGGGTCTGGCCCGCCGCGGACCGCGACCGGATGCCCACGACGTTCACGATCGTCGCGACACGCGACTGATGACGGACGGGAGGCCCGGTGCCAGCTGGCACCGGGCCTCCCGTCCGTCGTGTCGTGGCGGAAGCCGCGTCAGGTCGCCTCGGTGTCGAAGGGGGCCGGCTCGCCCTCGGCGAGCGGCACCACCGGTGCCGTCGCCCGCACCTTCGACGCGGACACCTGCGCGGTCTCCACCGCCGCCATGCTGCCGGCGGTCGCACCCCCGGAGTCGAGCAGGGCGTCGCGGATGATGCGACGGGGGTCGTACTGCCGGGGGTCGAGCTTCTGCCAGTCGACGTCGTCGAACTCGGGGCCCATCTCCTCGCGCATGCGGTCCTTCGCGGTGTCGGCGAAGCGGCGGACCGCCTTGACGAACTCGGCGAGCTTCTGCGCGTACATCGGCAGGCGCTGCGGTCCGAGCAGCAGCACCGCGATGATCCCGATGATCAGGATCTTGTTGAAGTCGATGGACACGGCAACGAGCGTAACCCGTCCCACTGCGCCGCACCCGTAGAGTTGACCTCCGAACGGAGTGTGCGTGTCAGAGAAAGAGTCGAACTGGAAGTTCGCCGAGGACATCGTCTCGGAACCCGAGGTGATCGCCCGAGCGCGAGAGCACTCCCTGGAACTCGGGGTCGAGGCGATCTCCCCCGCGATCGGCGCCCAGATCGCCGTCGTCGCAGCGGCGTCGCGCGCGACGAGCATGATCGAGATCGGGACCGGACTCGGGGTGTCGGGGCTGTACCTGCTGCGCGGTGCGCCGGACGCCACCCTCACGACGATCGACGTCGAGGTCGACCACCAGCAGTACGCCCGTGACGCCTACGTCGCCGCCGGCACCGCTCCGTCGCGCGTCCGGCTGATCCCGGGTCGGGCGAACCAGGTCCTGCCGCGGATGAACGAGGCGTCGTACGACGTCGTGCTCGTCGACGCCGACCCGGAGCACGTCATCGAGTACGTGGAGCACGGACTCCGGCTCGCGCGCGTCGGGGGCACGGTGCTCGTGCCGCACGCGCTCTGGCGGGGTCGGGTCGCGGACCCGGTGCGCCGGGACCGCGCGACCACGGACTTCCGACTGCTGCTCACCGAGGTGTCGACGTCGGGTGCGGTCCGGAGCGCGCTCTCCCCCGCCGGGGACGGGCTGCTGCAGATGACGAAGGTCTCCGCCTGACCTGACCCGCGGTCGGTCCGACCTGACCCGTACGGCCGGTCCGACCGGCTGCGGGACGCACAGGAGGCCCGGAGCGTACACGCTCCGGGCCTCCTGTCGTGGTGCGTCGACGGACTAGGCGGAGACGACCTCTGCCAGTGCGTCGTGGAGTTCCTTGGCCTCGGCGTCGTTGACCGAGACCACCAGGCGGCCTCCACCTTCGAGCGGAACCCGCACGATGATGAGTCGACCCTCCTTGACAGCCTCCATCGGCCCGTCACCGGTCCTCGGCTTCATCGCTGCCATCAGATGTCCCCTTTCGTGCAGAAGATGCTCGCCCATTATCCCGTACCGAGGGGGCAACTGCGAAACCGCCCAGGTTGGGGGTGTCGGAATGCGACGTTCTCGCGGCTCGGAATGGTCACCTTGGCGTATGCCGAACATCCGCTCCATGCTGCGTCCACAGGCCGAACCGGTCGCCGAGGCGGTCCCGACGGGCATGAAGATCGCCGGTGCGTTCTCGTGGCGCTTCCTCGTGACGGTGGCCGCCCTGGCCGTCGTCGTCGCCCTGGTGGTGCTGCTGCAGGACATCGTGGTGCCGTTCCTGGTCGGGCTGCTCGTCTGTGCGCTGCTCGCCCCGTTCTCCGCGTTCCTGCAACGACACCGGTGGCCGAAGTGGCTCGCAGTGCTCGCGGCCTGCATCTCGGTCGTGGTGGTCCTCGGGATCCTGGCGCTCGTCGTCACCGCGCAGATCCGCTACGACCTGCCGACCCTCGAGCGTCGACTCACGAGCAACGTGCAGACCTTCCAGACCCTCCTCGCGACCGAGCCGTTCGGCATCACCTCGGCGCAGGTCACGAAGTACCTGGCGGAGGCGACGAAGTTCCTGCAGACCCACGTCGCGTCCATCCTGTCCGGGGCAGCCGAGGCGGGCAGCGGCCTGGTGCACGCCCTCGAGGGACTCTTCATCGTGGTCTTCACGACGATCTTCGTGCTGATCGACGGTCACCGGATCTGGTCGTGGGTGGTCCGGATCTTCCCGCGTCGCTCCCGCGGCCGCATCGACGCGGCCGGTCAGGCGGGGTGGAAGACCCTCACCAGCTTCATCCGCGTCCAGCTCGTCGTCGCGGTGACCGACGCGCTCGGCATCGTCATCGGAGCACTCGCCCTCGGGCTGCCGCTCGCCGTGCCGATCGGCGTGATCGTGTTCTTCGGCGCGTTCGTCCCGGTGGTCGGGGCGATCGTCGCCGGCATCGTCGCCGTGCTCATCGCGCTGGTCTTCAACGGGCTCGTGCCGGCGCTGGTCATGCTCGGCGTCGTCGTGGTCGTGCAGCAGCTCGAGAGCCACGTGCTGCACCCGTTCCTCACCGGCTCGGCCGTCCGCGTGCACCCGCTCGGCGTCGTGCTCGGCGTCACCGCGGGCACGACGATCGCCGGCGTCGTCGGTGCGTTCTTCGCGGTGCCGTTCATCGCGACCGTGAACGCGATGGTGCACGCCGCAGCCGAGTGGCGTCCCGGCGAGGACCCGTCGGACACGCCTGCCGCGGAGGACTCAGACGACCGCGAGGTCGACCGCGGCGGGGCCGGTCACGGCGCCGCCGATCACGGCGGGGCCGGTCACGGCGCCGCCGATCACGGCGGGGTCGATCACGGCGGGGTCCAGTCGTAGCCGTCGACCCACCAGCACGTGTACAGCCAGACGAACTGCAGGCCGATGCACACGGCGACCAGCAGCACCCGGTACACCCGCGACCTCGGCAGGGCGACGATGCCCAGCAGCGGCGCGATCGGCAGCAGGATGCGCCACGTGCTCGACTGCGGGAAGAACACCGCCAGCAGGTAGACGACGTACGCCACGCCCCACAGGCGGAGCTCCAGGCCGATGCGCCGCACGGCGGGGTGGAACACGAAGACCGCGAACCCGACCACCGCCACGGCGAGCAGCACCCCGCCCGCCGGCTGCCCGAACCACCACCCCGCGCCCTGGATCCACGGCGCGAAGGGGACGAGCTCCTTCCACCCGATGTAGGACGACCGCCAGGCGAGCTCGGTGTCCGTGTAGGCCTTCGGCACCCCCGTCACCGCCCACGCGATCGCGGGCCACGCGAGCCCGACGAGCCCGGAGACCGCCGCGACGGTCAGCGGTGGTACGGCCGTGCGCACGGTCGGCCGCGCCGCCTCGCGCACCCACGACGGTCGGACCGCCCAGGCGGCCAGGAACAGCGCCACGAGGAACGCGAACGCCAGTCCGGTCGGTCGGGTCATGCCGAGCAGCAGCACGACGGGCAGCATCGTCCACCAGCGCCGATCGACCATCAGCAGCAGGGCGACCAGCAACAGGAAGAGCCCCATCGCCTCGGCGTAGGCGACCTGGAACACGGCGGACACCGGCGCGACGCAGAACAGCACCGTGGCGAAGGTCGCCCGGCCGTCGTCGAGGAAGCGCCCCATCAGCCGCCGGAACACCAGCGCGGCACCCCACCCCGCGACCAGGGACACCACGACGGCGACGGCCTCGAACGACGCACCCGTGAGCACCATCAGCCCGCGGACGAGGAACGGGTAGGCGGGCATGAAGGCCCACGCGTTCTCCGTGACGTGACCCGCAGCGTCCACCGGCAGGGTGGAGGGGTACCCGTTCGACGCGATCACGCGGTACCAGGCGCCGTCCCAGATGGCGGCGAAGGACAGGTACGACGGACGTGCGGCGGTGAACGAATTGGCGGTCTGCACACCGGCGAAGGCGAGGAGCATCGCCCCCGTCACGAGCCGCGCGACCACGTAGACGACGGTCACCCGCAGCCACCACGGCACGAGTCGGTAGCGCGCCCGCCAGCGCTCGGAGGTCGAGTGCCCCGCGACGGTGCGCGCGGGGCCGGTCGTCACGCCGTCAGCCACCGACGCAGGCCGTCCTCGACCGCGGTGATCTGGTCGACGGGGACCTGCTCGTCGTCGTGGTGCGCGAAGACCGGCTCACCCGGACCGTAGTTGACGGCGGGCACGCCGAGCGCCGAGAAGCGGGCGACGTCGGTCCATCCGTACTTCGGACGCGGAGCGGGGCCGCCGACCGCGGCCACGAACTGCTGCGCGAGCGGGGCGTCGAGCCCGGGCCGGGCACCGGCGGCGAGGTCGACGATCTGCACGTCGTACCCGTCGAACAGCTCGCGGATGTGCGCGACCGCCTCGTCTGCACTGCGCGACGGCGCGAAGCGGTAGTTCACGTGCACCATGGCCTCGTCCGGGATGACGTTGCCCGCGATGCCACCGGTGATGCCGACGGCGTTCAGGCCCTCGCGGTACTCGAGACCGTCGACCGTGACGGTCCGCGGCTCGTAGGCGGCGAGCGTCGCCAGGATCGGCGCCGTCTTGTGGATCGCGTTGTCGCCGATCCAGCTGCGTGCACTGTGGGAGCGCTTGCCGAAGGTCCGGACCTCGGCTCGGAGGTTGCCGTTGCACCCGCCCTCGATCTGCGCACCTGACGGCTCACCGAGGATCGCGAAGTCGCCGGCGAGCAGCTCGGGACGGGTCCGCGCGAGCCGCCCGAGACCGTTGAGGGAGTCGCTGACCTCCTCGTGGTCGTAGAACACCCACGTGACGTCGACGTTCGGCTCGGCGAGATCGTGCGCGAGCTTGAGCTGCACCGCGCAGCCGGCCTTCATGTCGACCGTCCCGCGGCCCCAGAGGATCTCGGTGCCGTCGTCCGTGGTGCGGAACTCGGTCGGCAGGTTGCCGTTGAGCGGCACCGTGTCGATGTGCCCGGCGATCACGACCCGACGATCGCGGCCGAGCTGCGTCCGCGCGACGACGGCGTCGCCGTCGCGGACCACCTCGAGGTGGGGCAGCGCCGACAGCGCTGCCTCGATCGCGTCGGCGAGGGGTCCTTCGTTCCCGGACACCGACTCGATGTCGCAGATGGCACGCGTGATGTCGATGGACGAGGCGGTGAGGTCGAGCTGCTCCGGCATGCGGTCAGCGTACCGGCCGTGTCCCTCAGCGATCGGTGAGGCGACCGCCTGTGGACGGAGGCCGTCCGTCCACAACACCCGCGCCTCCAGACCGGGCGGACCGGGGACGCGGTCGTTCTCCACAGACCGTCTCCCTGGACGGGTCGTCGCCCGACGCGCTCGCTACCCTGGTGGCGTGACCGACGCGACCGCTGCCACCGACCGAACCACGCACGCCTGGGGCCACGGCCTCGCGACGATCGCCGCCGACGGCACCACCCTCGACACGTGGTACCCGGAGACGCACCTCGGTGCGCGACCGGCCGACGCGGCGTTCCCGCCCGAGCTCGAGGCGCACGTCGGCGACGACCCGCGGCGCGAGATCCGGATCGAGGCGGTCACGACCGAGATCGTCATCGACGACGCACCGGCCAGCACGCCCGATGCCTACCTGCGGCTGCACCTGCTCAGCCACCTGCACGTGCGACCGAACGAGGTCTCGCTCGACGGCGTCTTCGGTCACCTGCCGATCGTCGCGTGGACCAACGCCGGTCCCGTCCACCCCGATGCCCTGACACGCCTGCGTCCCGCGCTGCAGCGCGCGGGCATCGCGGTGCACGCGGTCGACAAGTTCCCCCGCCTGCTCGACTACGTGGTGCCGGACCGCGTGCGCATCGGCGACGCCAACCGCGTGCGGCTCGGCGCGCACCTGGCACCCGGTACGACGGTCATGCACGAGGGCTTCGTGAACTTCAACGCCGGCACGCTCGGTGACGCCATGATCGAGGGCCGAGTGTCCCAGGGCGTGGTCGTGGGCAACGGCACCGACATCGGCGGTGGCGCGTCCATCATGGGCACGCTGTCCGGCGGCGGGACGCACCGGGTGTCGCTCGGTGAACGGGCGCTCCTCGGGGCGAACGCCGGCCTCGGCATCTCGCTCGGTGATGACTCCGTGGTCGAGGCCGGGCTCTACGTGACGGCGGGCACGAAGGTCGTCCTGGTGGGCGCGGCGCCGAGCCCCGACGGCACGCCCCGCACCGTCAAGGCGGCGGAGCTGTCGGGGGTGCCGAACGTGCTGTTCCGGCGCAACTCGCTCTCCGGCGCGGTCGAGGCCCTGCAGCGCCAGGGGCAGGGCATCCAGCTCAACACGGCGCTGCACGCGTAGCGCGGCGCGCCACCGCGCCACCGCGCCACCGCGCCACCGCGAGACGGGCGCACCACGACGAGACACCCCCGGATCCGGCGGTGTCTCGTCGCGTCCGCGCCGTCTCGGCACGGCGACGGCGGCTCTTGTCGGCGTCGGCAAGCCCTGCGTCGGCCCTGACGCTGCGCGAGTGGGCGGGGCGGACAGGGCGAAACCGGGCGTACCTGGCCGAATCGGGCGTACCTGGTCCGCTGGAACGACCAGGTACGCCCGGTTCCGCCTGCCATGTCGAGCGTGATGGGAAGGAACGGGCGGAGCGCCGGACGGGACGCGCGGCACCAGCCCGCACCGCGCCTCCCGTCCGACGCCACTCGCGATCGCTCTCGGGTCACCGAGCGGGCAGGACACGCCGCGCGCACGTTGCCCATCGGGCACGAACCGTCGGCGCGCGGCGCCGAGCGTGACAGAAAAGGCCCGCTCGCGGAACGCGAGCGGGCCTTCCGGCAGCAGGGAGCCCGGTGTCAGCGCGCGGGCAGGTCCCGCTCCGGGTGCCCCACGTAGAGCTGCTGCGGGCGGCCGATCTTGTTCAGCGGGTCGTTGTTCAGCTCACGCCACTGCGCGATCCACCCCGGCAGACGTCCGATGGCGAACAGCACGGTGAACATCCGCGGCGGGAAGCCCATCGCCCGGTAGATGATGCCCGTGTAGAAGTCGACGTTCGGGTAGAGCTTGCGGCTGACGAAGTACTCGTCCTCGAGCGCGATCTGCTCGAGCTCCATCGCGATGTCGAGCAGGTCGTCCTGCACCCCGAGCGACTGCAGGACCTCGTGCGCGGACTCCTTGACGAGCTTCGCGCGCGGGTCGTAGTTCTTGTAGACGCGGTGCCCGAAGCCCATGAGCTTCACCCCGCGCTCCTTGTTCTTCACCCGCTCCACGAAACGCGACACCGGCTCGCCGGAGTCCTTGATCTGCTGGAGCATCTCGAGCACGGCCTCGTTCGCACCACCGTGCAGCGGCCCGTAGAGCGCGTTGATGCCGGCGGAGATCGACGCGAACATGTTCGCCTTCGTCGAGCCCACCAGGCGGACGGTCGACGTCGAGGCGTTCTGCTCGTGGTCCTCGTGCAGGATGAGGAGCCGCTCGAGCGCCTTCGACAGCACCGGGTTCGGCTCGTAGGGCTCGGCCATGGTGCCGAAGTTCAGGCGCAGGAAGTTGTCGACGAACGACAGCTTGTTGTCCGGGTAGAGGAACGCCTGGCCGATGGCCTTCTTGTGCGCGTAGGCGGCGATGACCGGGAGCTTGGCGAGGAGCCGGACGGTCTGCAGCTCGACCTTCTCCGGATCGTCGACGTCCATGTCGTCCTCGTAGTACGTGGACAGGGCGCTCACGGCACTCGACAGCACGGACATCGGGTGGGCCGAGTGCGGCAGTGCGTCGAACAGGCGACGGAGGTCCTCGTGCAGCAGCGTGTGCCGACGGATGCGGGCGTCGAAGCCCTCGAGCTCCTCGGCGGTGGGGAGCTCGCCGTAGATGAGCAGCCAGGCGACCTCGAGGTACGTGCACCCCGACGCGACCTGGTCGATGGGGTACCCGCGGTAGCGCAGGATGCCTTGGTCGCCGTCGATGTAGGTGATGGCGCTCTTCGTCGCGCCGGTGTTGACGAAGCCGTAGTCGAGCGTGTTCAGCCCGGTCTGCTTCTTCAGCGAGGAGATGTCGATGGCGGATGCGCCGTCGACGCTCGGCAGGATCGGGAACTCCGCCGTGCCACCCGGGAAGGTCAGCGTCGCGGTCTCCGTCGACTCCGCGGCGGCGGGGCTCACGGGGACGGGCGTGGTGGGCGGTGTGGCCGTCTTCTGAGCGTCGTTGGCAGTGTCAGTCACGACGACAGCCTAACTGCGCCGACTGTCGGTCGTGCACCACCGGAAGGCGGAGATCTGGTGGATTCCACGGATTGTGCAGGGAGCGCACGGTGGTCTGGTCCCGAGCCGCGGCCGGGAGGCGCGACCCACCTCGGTCAGGAGGCCGCGAGTCTCCTCGTGCTCGCCAGGCGCTGCGCCGCGGCCGCGATCCGGTCGTCGGTCGCGGTGAGCGCCACCCGCACGTGCTCCGCACCCGCGGGCCCGTAGAAGGTCCCGGGAGCGACGAGGATGCCCCGCTCCGCCAGCCAGCCCACGGTGTCGAGTGCCGGCTCGCCCCGGGTGGCCCAGAGGTAGAGGCCGGCCTGGCTGTGGTCGATCCGGAAGCCCGCGCCTTCGAGTGCCCGTCGGAGCATGTTCCGGCGGGCGCGGTAGCGGGCCTTCTGCTGCTGCACGTGCGTGTCGTCGGCGAGGGCGACGATCATCGCGTCCTGCACGGGCAGCGGCGGCATCATGCCGGTGTGCTTCCGCACCGCGAGCACCTCCGCCAGGATCGCTGCGTCCCCGGCGACGAAGGCGGCGCGGTAGCCAGCCAGGTTCGACTGCTTCGACAGCGAGTACACGCTGAGCACACCGTCGACACGGTCCCCCACGACACGGGGGTCGAGGATCGACGGGGTCGGCGCCGCGTCGTACGGCGGCTCCCACCCGAGTTCGGCGTAGCACTCGTCGCCGACGACGACCGCGCCGAGCTCCCGTGCCCGTGCGACCGCGGCGCGCAGCTGTTCGACGGAGAGCACGCCGCCGTCCGGGTTGCCCGGCGAGTTCAACCACACGAGCTTCGTGGTCTCCGGCCAGGCGGCGGGGTCGTCCGAGGCCAGCGCCTCGGCGCGCACGAGTGCGGCGCCGAGCTCGTACGTCGGGTACGCGGCCTCCGGGAACACGACGGTGTCGCCGGGTCCGATGCCGAGCCAGAGCGCGAGCCCGGCGATGAACTCCTTCGAGCCGATCGTCGGGAGCACCTGCTCCGGGGTGAGCGTGACGCGCTGCCGTCGGCCGTACCAGTCGGCGATCGCCTCTCGCAGCGCGGGCGTGCCGGCGACCTGCGGGTAGGCGTGCGCATCGGTCGCACGGGCCAGGGCCCGGCGGACGACCTCGGGGGTCGGGTCGACGGGCGAGCCGACGCTCAGGTCGACGAGGCCGCCCTCGTACGCCGCTGCGCGCTGCTTGAACGGGACGAGCTGGTCCCAGGGGAAGTCGGGGAGGTCGAGCGCCACGGATCGGTCCGGGGTCAGCCGCGCGGCGGCTCGGCCATGACGACCGGGTGGTCCTTGTGGATCACACCGACCTTCGCGGCACCGCCGGGCGAGCCGACCTCCTCGAAGAACTCGACGTTGGCCTTGTAGTAGTCGGCCCACTCGTCCGGGAGGTCGTCCTCGTAGTAGATCGCCTCGACCGGGCAGACCGGCTCGCACGCACCGCAGTCGACGCACTCGTCGGGGTGGATGTACAGCGACCGGTCACCCTCGTAGATGCAGTCGACCGGGCATTCGTCGATGCAGGCGCGGTCCTTGACGTCGACACAGGGCTGGGCGATCACGTAGGTCACGGTGCGGGTGCTCCCTTCGGACTGAGCATGTCGAGTCTACTCGCGGCGCCCGGGAGCCTCGGACCGCGCAGGGTCCGAGGGCGGCGCGGCAGCCGACCCCGGTGAAGCGGGACCGCCCCCGGTCGACGCCGCGGCGGCGCGGGCACGGAGTCCGGACAGGTCGGGCCACGCGAGGGTGAACGCCGCGATCGCCGCCGGTGCGAAGGTCCAGACGTACCCGGCGAGGTTCGCGAGCACGAGCGGTGAGGACTGACCGCCGACGCTCACCAGGACCTGCGTCGCGACGATGATCGCGATGCCGGCCGCTGCGACCATCACCCGCGAGCGGTACAGGAGCCGCAGGCCGACCACCAGCCCGAGCACGATGAGCGTGGTCAGGACCATCCCGACCGGGAGACCCGCGATGCGCTGCTGGTGCGTGACGGTCCCGAGCGCACCGACGAGGAGGCCGGCGACCGCGGCGACGACGACCGCCGTCACCTTGCCCTGGCGGGTGAGCTCGGCGAAGGTCTCGGGTGCGCGGGGCACCGGGTCAGCGTCGTGGCGGAACGCCTCGACCGCGGGGGCCTCCTGCCGGACCCCGTGCGGCATCACCCAGGTCAGGCGCTGCGGGTCGGTCGGGTCCACGGGGTCGACGGTGACCTGCGACCGGTACTGCTCGACGGCGGCACGGACCTTCGCCCGGACGGGGACGACGTCGACGGTCAGGTCGGCCTCGGCGGAGTCGGCGGGGACGATCATCGAGAACGGGACCTCCTCCGCACGGGCGGCGTACCGGGCGGCGTGGTGCACCCGAACGTGGTCCGGGTGCCCGTACCCGCCGTCGTCGGCGTAGCTGACCACCGCGTCGGCCCCCGTGGAGCGGATCGCCGCGCGCACGTCGTCGACGACCTCGCCGAGGTCGGCCGCGGTGAGCGAGTCGACCGGGGCGTCGTCGGCGGCCGTGGCGCGACCGTCCGGTCCCCACTGCATGCCGGAGTCGCTGTACCGCCGCTCGGGCAGGTCGGTGGGACGCGCTCCCCTGCCGCCGAGCCACAGGTGCGCCGGACCCCCGAGGGCGGCCAGTGCGGCGGCGATCTCGGTCTCGCGGTGCGCGGCGACTCGGGGTCCGTCGCCGAAGAGCGGTGCGAGGGCCTCGGTGAGCATCTCGCCGCGTTCGCCCCGGGTCGCGGTGAGGACGGTCACCTCGGCACCGAGCTCCAGCAGGGTGGCGATGGTGCCGCCCGACGACAGGGTCTCGTCGTCGGGGTGGGCGTGCACGAACAGGACGCGCTCGGGACGCGGTGCGGGAGCCTTGGACATCGCGTCCCAGGGTACTTCGCTAGCGGGGCGTGACGATGTACGTCGCGGTCACGCCGTCCTTGGACTCGGACACCGTCAGCACCACGCGGTGCGTGTCACTGCGGAACAACCCGAACGCGCTCGACGCGTCGGCGCGCTTCGCGGACTCGGTGTACCCGGCGGCCGCGAGCTGCTCGGTGGCCGCCTGGAAGTCGTCGACCGCGGCCACGCGGACCTGCACCACCCACCCGGAGCCGTTCGGTCCAGCCCCACCACCGAGCACGGTGCCGTCGACGAGCGGGACGTCCGCGGTCGGGAACCCGTCCGGCACCTTGCCGTCGCTCGTGACCCCGGTGCCCGACAGCGCCGCGTCGAGCGCACCGTCGATGCCGCCCGCCACCGACGCCATGCCGTCCTGGATCGCCTTGCCGTCGATCCCCTGCACCGTCTCGCTGACGTTCGAGGCGACCGACGACCCGAGGTCGGTGGCCTGCCGCACCGCGTCGGCGGAGCAGCCGGTCAGGCCCGCCAGGGCGATGCCCGCGGTGACGGCGGCGATGAGGGTCCGGGTCGTGCGCATGCGGACACCCTAGGTGGACTGCCGGGAGGCGCGGCGTGCGTTCCCTGGGAAACCTCCCTCCCGCCTCCTTCCCGCGGAACGCAACGATGGCGACTGCTCGCAGCGTCGTGCCGCTGCGTACTGCCGCCGAGGTTGCGTTTCGCGGAGGGGGGTCAGGCGAGGTAGGTGCGAGCGGCGGCCGTCAGGGCGTCGACACCGACCGGGATCGCCGTCTCGGCCTGCGGCGCGTAGAACGGCGAGTGGTTGCTCGGGATCTCCTCGCCGCGACGGAACAGCTCCTGGTCGGTGATGCCGGTGAACCAGTACACGAGGGGCACCCCCGCCGCGGTGGCGAGCTGCCCGACGTCTTCCGACGCCATCGCGAGCCCGATCTCGAGGTCGCGGGCGTCCGGCACGACACCACGGAGCGCCTCGAGCACCCGCTTCGCCGCATCCGCGTCGTTCACGGTGACCTCGGCGCCGGGGGCGCGTTCGATCGTCGGGGCGGACAGCCCCCCGGCGTCGCTCTCGGCCCGCACGATGCGCTCGATCGAGGCGATGATGCGCTCGCGGGTCTCCTCGTTGCGGGCACGCGTCGAGATCTCGATCACGGCCTGGTCCGGGATGATGTTCGGTCGGGTCCCCGCGTGGAAGCTGCCGACGGTGACGACGCCGGCGTCGGAGGGCGAGACCTCGCGCGAGACCACGGTCTGCAGTCGCACGACGGCGCTCGCGGCGGTGACGATCGGGTCGAGCGAGGCCTGCGGCGCCGACCCGTGCGCACCGCGGCCGTTGAACGTGACCGTCAGGCGGTCGCTGGACGCCATCACGGGACCGCTGCCGACCGCCACGACGCCGACCGGTGCGGGCGCCGAGTGCTGCCCGAGGACCACGTCCGGCTTCGGGAAGCGCTCGACCAGGCCGTCCTCGATCATCGCGCGGGCACCCGAGATGACCTCTTCGGCCGGCTGGAACACGGCGACGACCGTGCCGTGCCAGGCGTCGCGGGTGTCGACGAGGCGCTCGAGGGTGCCGAGCAGCCACGTGACGTGGATGTCGTGCCCGCAGGCGTGCATGGTCGGCACCTCGACGCCCTCGTCGTCGCGGCCGGTGTGCGCGCTCGCGTAGGGCAGGCCGGTGCGCTCCTGCACGGGCAGGCCGTCCATGTCGGCGCGGAGCCACACGACCGGGCCGTCGCCGTTCGACAGGACGCCCACGACACCCGTGCCGCCGACGCCCGACGTGACCTCGATCCCCCCGATCTCGGCGAGCCGGTCGGCGATGACACCGGCGGTGCGGTGCTCCTGGAAGCCGAGCTCCGGGTGGGCGTGCAGGTCCTGGTACAGGGAGAGGAGGTCGAGGGTCACCCGTCCACCGTAACCCCGGAGCCGGCGAGCGCAGACGCCGACGGCCCGGCCACCTCGTGCGGTGACCGGGCCGTCGGACGGAGGCAGTGCCTCCAGGCCGTCGCAGGGCGACGTGCCGTCGCAGTGCTGTTACGCGTCCTGGCGCTTCAGGCGGGCGTACGCACGCTGGCGTGCCTGCGCGTCGAGCTCGACCTTGCGGATGCGGACGTGGTCGGGGGTGACCTCGACGCACTCGTCCTCGCGCGCGAACTCCAGGCACTCCTCGAGGGAGAGCTGGCGCGACGGCGTCATCGACTCGAAGGAGTCGGCGTTCGCCGAACGCATGTTCGTGAGCTTCTTCTCCTTCGTGATGTTGACGTCCATGTCGTCGGCGCGCGAGTTCTCGCCGATGACCATGCCCTCGTAGACCTCCTCCGTCGGGTTGACGAAGAACGTCATGCGCTCCTGCAGGTTCGTGATGGCGAACGGCGTGACGACACCGGCGCGGTCGGAGACGATCGAGCCGTTGATGCGGGTCTGGATCGGGCCGGCCCACTCGTCGTAGCCGTGCGAGATCGCGTTCGCGATGCCCGTGCCGCGGGTCTCCGTGAGGAACGACGTGCGGAAGCCGATCAGGCCGCGCGACGGCACGATGAACTCCATGCGGATCCAGCCGGTGCCGTGGTTCGTCATGTTCTCCATGCGACCCTTGCGCGCGGCCATGAGCTGCGTGATCGCGCCGAGGTGCTCCTCCGGCGTGTCGATCGTCATGTGCTCGTAGGGCTCGAGGAGCTTGCCGTTCTCGTCACGCTTGGTGACGACCTGCGGCTTGCCGACCGTGAGCTCGAAGCCCTCGCGACGCATCTGCTCGACCAGGATGGCGAGCGCCAGCTCACCACGGCCCTGGACCTCCCAGGTGTCCGGGCGGCCGATGTCCTGCACCTTGAGCGAGACGTTGCCGATGAGCTCGCGGTCCAGGCGGTCCTTGACCATGCGGGCCGTGAGCTTGTGGCCCTTCACCTTGCCGACGAGCGGCGAGGTGTTGGTGCCGATCGTCATCGAGATCGCCGGGTCGTCGACCGTGATGGTCGGCAGCGGACGGACGTCCTCGGGGTCGGACAGCGTCTCGCCGATGGTGATCGTGTCGAAGCCGGCGACGGCGACGATGTCACCGGGGCCCGCGGACTCGGCCGGGAAGCGGTCGAGCGCCTTCGTGATGAGCAGCTCGGTGATGCGGGCGTTCGCGACGGTGCCGTCGTGCTTGACCCACGCGACCGTCTGCCCCTTCTTCATCGTGCCGTGGAAGATGCGGAGCAGCGCGAGGCGGCCGAGGAACGGCGAGGCGTCGAGGTTCGTGACGTGCGCCTGCAGCGGGTGCTCGTCGTCGTACGTCGGGGCCGGGACGTGCTGCAGGATCGCCTCGAACAGCGGCTCGAGGTCCTCGTTGTCGGGCAGCGAGCCGTCCTCGGGCTTGTTGCGCGACGCGGCACCGGCACGACCGGACGCGTAGACGACGGGCACGTCGAGGATCGCGTCGAGGTCGAGGTCGTCGACCTCGTCCGACAGGTCGGAGGCCAGGCCGAGCAGCAGGTCCTGCGACTCGGAGACGACCTCGTCGATGCGGGAGTCCGGGCGGTCCGTCTTGTTGACGAGCAGGATCACCGGGAGCTTCGCGGCGAGCGCCTTGCGGAGCACGAAGCGGGTCTGGGGCAGCGGACCCTCGGACGCGTCGACGAGCAGCACGACACCGTCGACCATGGAGAGGCCGCGCTCGACCTCACCACCGAAGTCGGCGTGGCCGGGGGTGTCGATCACGTTGATCGTGATGCGACCGCCCGGGTTGAACTCCTCGGCGTGCTTCCCGTTGTAGAGCACCGAGGTGTTCTTCGCGAGGATGGTGATGCCCTTCTCGCGCTCGAGGTCGTTCGAGTCCATCATCCGGTCTTCGCCCTCGAAGTGGGCGTCGAACGAGTTGGTCTGCGTGAGCATCGCGTCGACGAGGGTGGTCTTGCCGTGGTCGACGTGTGCCACGATGGCGACGTTGCGCAGGTCGGACCGGGTGGCGAGCGCCATACAGGACATCCTTCGGTGTTCAGGAGAAGATCGGGCGGCCGGTCGTCTTGGACACATGGCACCCGCGGGCAGAACGCCCGACACGCCAGTCTACCGGTAGTTCGCAACCCTGAGGAGTACAGCCCGTGAGCAGACGACGAACGTGGATCGAGATCACGATCGTCCTCATGCTCTCGCTGGGCGGCAGCGCGCTGTACTCGGTGCTGCAGATCATCGACGACATGTCCCAGACGACCCCGCTCGGGCAGCAGTCCACCGCGCTCAACACGTCGACGACGACCGTGCAGTACGTCGACCTCGCGCGGCAGCTCGTCGGCATCGCGGTCGACCTCGCCCCGGTGGCGCTGGTCTGCTACCTGCTCTGGAGTGCTCGCCGCCCGCACCTGCACCGCCTCGGGATCGACCGGTTCCGCGTCCGGCCGGACCTCGGCGGCGCTGCGCTCATCGCGCTCGGCATCGGCATCCCCGGCCTCGCGCTGTACTTCACGGGACGAGCGCTCGGCTTCACGGTGGACGTCGACCCCGCGGCGCTGAACACCTACTGGTGGACGATCCCCGTCCTGCTGCTCTCGGCGGTCCGGTCCGGCCTGCAGGAGGAGGTGATCGTCATCGGGTACCTGTACGAGCGGCTCGGCGGCATCGGCTGGGGGCGGTGGCAGGTCATCCTGTCGACCGCGGTGCTGCGCGGGAGCTACCACCTGTACCAGGGGTTCGGGGCCTTCGTGGGGAACGCGGTGATGGGCATCGTGTTCGGCTGGATCTACACGAAGTGGGGGCGGCTCCTGCCCCTCGTCATCACGCACTGCCTGCTCGACGCCGTCGTCTTCGTGGGCTACCCGTTCGTGGCGCAGGCGTTCCCGCAGCTGTTCCGGTAGCGGTTCCGTCGCCGAGGCGACCGGGCGAGGGGCGGGGGGGGGGGGGGGGGCCCCCCCCCCCCCCCCCCCCCCCCCCGGGGGGGGGGGGCCCCCCCCCCCCCCCCCCCCCCCCCCGGCCCCCCCCCCCCCCCCCCGGCGGCCCCCCCAACAAAACAAAAACCACGCCCGCCCCCA